>JBBSUK010000051.1:0-21002 GCA_038234975.1 Burkholderiales bacterium | reverse complement strand
TTACTCGGCGCGAGCCTTCGCGAGATCGGCTCGCGGTGTAACGTGGGTCGAAGGTGCGCTGGTTCGGTCAGGACGGGGGTTTGCCCCGCGCGCCGGACCGCTCGGGGGCGGTCACACCGGATTCAGCTGATCGAAACCGCCGCGACGATGCGCGCGAGCGATTCCGGGATTGGACGCGATTATAGGTTGGAGTCGATGAACGCCGTCAACTGCGCTTTCGACAGCGCGCCGACCTTGGTCGCGGCGAGTTCGCCGTCCTTGAAGAGCATGAGCGTGGGGATGCCGCGGATGCCGAACTTGGCCGGGATGTCACGGTTCTCGTCGACGTTCATCTTGGCGATGCGCAGCTTGCCGTCGTAGCCCTTGGCGACCTCGTCGAGAATCGGCGCGATCATCTTGCACGGACCACACCACTCGGCCCAGTAGTCGACGAGGACCGGCGTCGAGGCCTTGAGCACATCCGCCTCGAAAGACGCGTCGGAAGTGTGCGTGATCAGTTCGCTGCTCATGGGGGCATCCTGTCGGTCTACCGCGGGACGGCTGCGCCAGGCAGCACCGCGGGATCTGAAGCGTGCGGGCATTCTGTCACACGGTCGTCCGGCTCGCCGAGCGCTGCGCGGCGGTCGAGGCAGCCCGTGCAGGCACGTTCGCATGCCCGGAAGGCGCAGCTTCGAGGAATAAGGCGCGAAGCCGGCGTTGCTTGCGCGATCGACGAGGAAGTCGCCGCGTTCCAATCGGCTTCGACTCCGCCCGGTCGCCGCAACGCCCATGCCGTCCCTCGCCGCGCCAGCCGCCCCCGCACCTGCATTGCCGACGCGCCAGTTCGGCCGCTACGAGCTGCTTCGGTTGCTCTGCAAGAGCGACCTCACCATGGTCTGGCTGGCGGTCGACGTGCGCACCCGCACCGAGGCGATGTTGACGATGCCGCGGATCGCGCCGGCGGGCGCGGCCGGCGTCGCCGCCTGGCTGGCCAACGCCCGACGGGCAGCGCGGATCAGCCATCCCGACATCGCGCGCGTCGTCGCTTGCGACGTCCACGACCACTGTCCCTACGTGGCGATCGATCGCCGTCTGGGCGTCACGCTCGAAGAGCGGCTCGCGGCGCACGCCCGGCCCGGCTGCGACGAGGCCGCCGGCTGGTTCGTCGCGGTGCTGCGCGGCCTCGCCTACGCGCACGAAGCCGGCATCAGCCATCACGACCTGCAGTCGCACGCCATCCTGATCAACGACCGTGGCGACGCGCTCGTGGCGGCGTTCGGGGTCGGCCGCGATCACGGCGAGGTCGTCGAGCCGCGCAGCCACGAGCGTGCGCTCGTCGTCGACCCGCTGGCGCTGCGCGGCCAGCGCGAGGCCGCCGAGCACGACGTCGTCGCCGCCGGTCTGCTGCTGCATCGGCTGCTCGCAGGCGAGGCCGCGCTCGGCACCGCCGACACCGGCCGGGCGATCGCGCGCATGTCGCCGCGCGGTCGCGAACTGGTCCGCCTGCCCTGGACGACACCGCAGCCGATCGCCGAAGCGTTGCGCGCCATCGTCAACCGCAGCACGTCGGCCCAGGAAAGGCTGCGCTACCGCAGCGCCCGCACCTTCCTCGGCGCGCTGACCGGCTGGCGCGACGCCGCCACCGCCGACAGCGGCGGTCCTGTGGCGCTGCTCATCGACCGGCTGCGGACCGTGGGCCACCTGCCGGCGCTGCCGGGACTCGCCCAGCGTGTGCAGCGGGTGACGGCGATCGAGACCCAGCGCACCGCCGACATCGCCCGCCACCTGCTGCCCGATCTCGGGCTCTCGCTCGAGCTGCTGCGTATGCTCAACAGCGCGCACGTGCAGGGCACGCAGATTCCCGGCAACGGCGCCGTGCTGACGCTGCGCCGCGTGGTGGCGCTGATCGGCGTCAACGGTGTCCGAGAGGCCGCGAACACCTTGCGCAGCTGGCCGGGGCCGCTCGACGAGACCGGCGAGAAGGCCCTGCTTCGGAGCATGGAGCGGGTGCGCCTCGCCGGTCACCTCGCCCAGGCGCTGCGCCCGGCCGGCTACGACGCCGAAGTCGTCTACCTCGTCGCGGCGCTGCAGAACCTCGGCCGACTGCTCCTGCGCTACCACTTCGCCGACGAGGCGGCGCAGATCCACCAGCTCATGCAGCCGGCCACCGGGACCGATCGCCACGAGCAGCCGGGCCTCGACGAAGCCGCAGCGGCGTATGCGGTCCTCGGCGTCGACGTCGAGGCGTTCGGCAGCGCGGTCGCGCGCCACTGGGGCTTCGACGACGCGATCGTGCACATGGGCCGCCGGCTGCCGGCGGGCGTGTCGGTGCGAAAGCCCGACAACGACGACGAGCTGCTGCGCATCGTCGCGAGCCTCGCCAACGAGATCGTCGATGCGATCAGCGACATTGCGTCGACGCTGGTCGCCGACGTTCTGTCGCAGCTGGTGCAGCGCTACGGGCGGGTGCTCAAGCTGTCGTCGAAGATCCTGGCCGATGCTGTTCGGGATGCGCGCGCTTCCATGGGCACGGGAGGAACGGCGCCATCGGCAGGCGGGCAGCGCACCGGCAACGACGACGAGAGGCCTGCATCGGCTCTGGCCGGGGCGGCACGGGCTCGCGGCGCTGTGTAGACTGGCTCGTTCGCGGAGCGAAAAATGGCCCGACCGGAAGAAGAACGCTACACCGATCTGCTGCGCCAGCTGGCGAGTCCGAGCATCGTCGAGCCCGGGACGCTCGCGGATGCGCTAAGGGAAGTCGAGCGCCTGCATTCCATGGGTCATCTGACGGATTGGCAACTGCAGCAGGCGCGCGACGCCTACGCCGCCACGGTCGAGCGCGAGCCGGTTCAGGGCGCGCCGAAGTCGCCGGAGACGCGCGCCGACGAGCGGGAGTAGGCGAGCAGGGTCACGGCGTCGCGGCCCGACGGCGCCACGGCCGACGACGGCGTCGGTTCGACGACCCACGAGACGCCGAATCCGATGCCGGCCGCCGCCGCGGTCAGCGCCACCGACAGTGCCAGGTCGCGACCGGCAGACCACCAGGAGGCCATCGGTAACGACTCGACCGGGTCAGACGACAGGGTGGCGACGGCTCGCATCCGCGAGATCGTGCCGCGCGGCGTGTCCACCCTCAATCCCCCGTAGGGATGACCGTTCGTAGGACGGGACCGCTGGTTCACGGCTCAGCGCCGCAGCGGCCGTGCCTCGACGAACATCGGCACGGGTGCGGTGGCCCCCTTGCCCCGGCTGACCGGTCGAGCCGTGCGGCGCGCCACCTTGCCCTTGGCGACGATCGGCATCGCCGTTCCGCCCGACGACGGCGGAACATTCGCCGGGATGAGCGTGCCGTCGCCGGCGCGATGCGCGGGAATGACCACGTCGCCCGGCGCCGCGACTGCAGACGCCACGGCGAGCACGACGGGTGCGGCAACGAAGAGCCGGCGGAACGGATGCATCGCGGCACTGTACGTCCGCGACTCGCCGGATCGTGTGACCGTCGGTGACCGGACGGTGGCGACGAGCCGATTCGTGCACGCAATTCCGGGAGCGGCGGAACCGGCGAGTGAAGGTGACGGACCCGACCCCGGCACTGGTGGCAACGGTTAGGGCTGCTTCGTTCCCGATCTGACCCGGTTGGCCGCGCTCCCATGCGGGGAGGCCCGTCGCGGTCCATTGTAGGGACACTCGGACGCCCGGAGGCGCTCCGAAGGCCGCGTTTCGCTACGCGCGAAGGTCGAGGTCGGCGCCGTCGTACGTCACGCCGAGCGGCGCGACGATGAGCTGCTTGCTCCCCGCCTCGACCCGCCCGGCGACCCACGCGCCGACGCCGGCCTTGCGCGAGATTGCGGCCACGGGCTCGGCATCCTCGGCGGCCACGAAAAGCGCAAAGCCTGCGCCCATGTTGAAGGTGCTCCACGCCGAGCGGTCGTCGAGGCCCGCCTCCGCCTGGATGAAGGAGAGGACCGTCGGCACGTCGGGAAGGGTCGTGATCCGGTAGGTGTAGGGCGACGGGTGGCGCATGAGCTTGCGCCAGCCGTGACCGGTGATGTTGGCGGCGTAGTGCGGCCGGATGCCGGCCTGCGCGATCGCTTCGGTGATCGGCGCGTAGAGCACGGTTGGTTCCAGCAGCGCCTCACCGTAGGTCACCGGCACGGCGCTGTTGGGCAGCGGCGTGAGCCAGCCCTGCGGCAGGCGCGCGGCGAGCTCGCGCGCGAGCGAGACGCCGTTGGCGTGGATGCCGCTGGAGGCGAGCAGCACGATCGCGTCGCCGGGGGCGAGATGGTCGCCGAGCGAGAGCCTGTCTTTCGGGCTGACGATGCCCGTGCACGCCGCTGCGAGGTCGATTCGCCCGGCCTCGACGATGCCGGCCAGCGCCGGCGTCTCGCCGCCGCCCCACGCGACCTTGCACACGTCGCAGGCGCGATGCCATCCGTCGGTGAGTGCCTTCGCCCGCTCGGCGTCGGCGAACCAGGCCGACCCGCCGGCGCCCCAGTAGGCCTGCACGACGAGCGGAGTCGCGCCGACGGTGACGAGGTCGTTGACCGCCATCGCGATCGTGTCCTGGGCGATGCCGGCATACCAGCTCCGGCCGGTGAGCGCCTGCATCGCGTCGGCGACGAGTGCCTTCGAGCCGAGGCACTCGACGATCGAGGCGAGATAGAAAGGTCCGACATCGACCACATACGCCGACTCGCCGCGCGACGCGCGCACCTCGCTGAAGCCGTGCCCGTCGAGGTGCGACGCAGTCTCGGCGGCTGCCCGTTGCGCCGCGATCTTCAGCGGGTCGATCGCCGCGTAGTCCACGCCCGAGCTCTCGTAGGTCAGTGGCTTCGGGCGCAAGGTCATGGACAGTCGGGCAGCGTGAAGGCGATTATCGCGGGCACGGATTGCCGATCCTGCGCTCGCTAAGATCATCGGCTATGTTGATGGTGAGCGAATCGATGAGCTTCGGGAACGCGGTGCCGCTTCGCGGCAGTGTGACCACCGTCCTGGCGCGCAAGTACCGGCCGCGCAACTTCACCGAGATGGTCGGCCAGCCGCACGTCGTGCGCGCGCTCGCCAACGCGCTCGACCAGCAGCGGTTGCACCACGCGTGGCTCTTCACCGGCACCCGCGGCGTCGGCAAGACGACCGTCGCACGCATCCTCGCCAAGTCGCTCAACTGCACCGGCGCCGACGGCTCGGGCGGCATCACGTCGCGGCCGTGCGGCGTGTGCCCGTCGTGCCGCGAGATCGACGAAGGCCGTTTCGTCGACTATCTCGAGCTCGACGCCGCCTCGAACCGCGGCGTCGACGAGATGACGCAGCTGCTCGAGCGCGCAGCGTACAAGCCGGCGGTCGGCCGCTTCAAGGTCTACCTCATCGACGAGGTGCACATGCTGTCCGGGCACGCCTTCAACGCGATGCTGAAGACGCTCGAGGAGCCCCCCGACTACATGAAGTTCGTCCTGGCGACCACCGACCCGCAGAAGGTTCCGGCGACGGTGCTGTCGCGCTGCCTGCAGTTCAACCTGCGGCCGATGGCGCCGCAGACGATCGCCGAACACCTGACGACCGTTCTCGCCGCCGAGTCGGTGAGTTCGGAGCCCGGCGCGCTCAAGCTCATCGCCCGCGCCGCCCGCGGCTCGATGCGCGACGCGCTGTCGCTGGCCGACCAGGCGATCGCGTTCGGCAACGGCGCGCTCGAGGACGAAGCGGTGCGTCGCATGCTGGGCGCAGTCGACCGTGGCCATGCCGCGCGCATCGTCGAGGCGGTGGCGGCGGGCGACGCGTCGGCGATCGTCGCTGCCGTCGACGGTCTGCGCGAGCTGGGCTTGCCGGCGGCGGGTACCGTCGAGGAGACGATCGCGCTGTTGCAGGAGATGGCGCTGCATCAGGCGATCCCCGATACCGCCCCTGACCAGGCCGATCCCGATGCGGCCGTCGCGGCCCGCCTGGCGCCGCTGCTCGCTGCCGACGAGACGCAGGTGCTCTACAGCATCCTGCTGTGCGGCCGCGCCGAGCTGGCGCTCGCGGGAGACGAGTACGGAGGCCTGACGATGCTGCTGCTGCGCATGCTCGCGTTCGGGCCGTCCGACTCCGGTCGTGGCGCCGAACGCGCTGCGCCGGTTCGCTCCGCGAGCCGATCGTCGCCCTCGGTCGCCGGCCAGACGGCGGCCGATGCGCCGCCGGCTGGCAAGTCCGCCACGGGCGACACGCCGGTGACGCGTCCCGCGTCCGAGCCCGAACCCGAGGTCCAGCCGCCAGCGGCGCACGCCGACCGCTGGGCCGCGACGGTCGACCGCATGATCGCCCAGGCCCGCATCGGTGCGATGGTTCGCGAGCTCGCCGTGCAGGCCCAGTGCATCGGCTGGACGCAGGCCTCGGGCGAGGGCGGCGAGCTGTCGATCGGCTTGCGCGTGGAGCGAGAGAACCTCCGCGCACCGGCGCTGTGCGAGCGCCTGCGCTCGGCCCTCGCCGACGCCTGGGGCAGGCCGGTGCGGCTCAACGTCGAGTCGGGCGCCGCCCGCGACACCCCGGCCGAGCGACACGCTGCAGAACGGCAGCGGCGGCAGGCCGAAGCAGAACGCACGATCCACGACGATCCGCTCGTCAAGGCGCTGCTGTCGCAGTACAAGACCGCGCGCATCGTCCCGGGCTCGGTGAAGCCGGTCTGAACGGGCTCGATGCAACCCCAATTCCCCAAGGAGATCGACCGATGATGAAAGGTCAACTCGCCGGCCTGATGAAGCAGGCGCAGGCGATGCAGGACAACCTGAAGAAGGCACAGGACGAGCTTGCCTCGATCGAGGTCGAGGGCCAGTCCGGTGCCGGACTGGTGAAGGTGACGATGACCTGCAAGCACGACGTGCGGCGCATCGCCATCGACCCGAGCCTCGTCGGCGAGGACCGCGAGATGCTCGAGGACCTCGTCGCCGCCGCCTTCAACGACGGCGTGCGGCGCGCCGAAGAGGTGAGTCAGGAGAAGATGGGCAAGCTGACCGCCGGCATGCCGCTGCCGCCGGGCATGAAGCTTCCTTTCTAGTTGGCTGCCGAGGTTTCGCTCGAGGGGCTCGTCGAAGCGCTGCGCCGCTTGCCCGGCGTCGGCGTCAAGTCGGCGCAGCGGATGGCCTACCACCTGCTGCAGCACGACCGTGAAGGCGCCCGGCGCATCGCCGATGCGCTCGACCAGGCCGTGCAGCTGGTGCGCCACTGCGAGCGGTGCCACACGTTCACCGAGCGGCCGGTGTGCAGCATCTGCCTCGACGCGTCACGCGACCGGCGCCAGCTCGCCGTCGTCGAGACGCCGGCCGACCAGGCGGCACTCGAGCGCACCGGCAGCTACCGCGGCCTCTATTTCGTGCTGATGGGCCGCCTGAGCCCGCTCGACGGCATCGGCCCGTCCGAGATCGGCGCGCGCCAGTTGCTCGACCGCGCCAGCGACGGCACGGTGGAGGAAGTCGTGCTCGCGACCAACTTCACCGCCGAAGGCGAGGCGACCGCGCACGTCCTTGGGCAGGCCCTGCAGTCGCGCGGCGTGAAGGTGACGCGGCTGGCGCGCGGCGTCCCGGTCGGCAGCGAGCTCGAGTACGTCGACCTCGGCACCATCGCCCACGCCTACGTCGACCGGCGCTGAAGCGCACCGGCGCGTCTCCGTTCAGCGCTTCGCGTTGCGCCTGACCGGTGCGTGTCGCGCGTTCGCCGGAGCGGTCGCCTTGCCTCGGTGCTTGCTGCGCGCGCTCGTCGACTGCACGCTGGCCGACGGCGCGGTGACGGCGTGGGCGCTGCCGTGCCCCGCGAGGTAGACGACGACCGTCTGCCCCGGCGCGAATCGGGCGGTCGCGGCGACCCCGTTCCACTCCGCGACCTGCGCCGGCCGCACCCGATAGCGGCGCGCCACGGAGGCGACGGTGTCGCGCCTGCCGGCGCGCAGCGAGACCTTGCGCAGCGGTGGCACGTCGGGCGCGAGCGCGAGCGTGGCGGTGTCGGCGACATGGCCGGAGACGTCGGCGAGCAGCGCGTTGCCGCGCGGCACCAGCAGCGTCGACCCGGCCTTGATGAGCATGCGGGCCGGAATCTGGTTGACCTCGCGCAGCCTCTGCTCGCTCATGCCGACCGTGTGCGCGGCCTCGGCCGGCTTCATCGTCTTCGGTGCCGTCCACGCGGTCCACGTCGCCAGGGGGCCGCGGTGCGCCTGCAGCTGCCGGATGTAGCGGTTGGCGTTGTCGTACGGCAGCAGGATCTGCGGCGTTCCCGCCGCCAGGATGACCGGGCGGTTCATCTGCGGGTTGAGCGCCTGGAACTCGTCGAGCGGAAGATCGGCGAGCTTGACCGCGAGGGCGACATCCATGTCGCGTGCGACCGGCACCGACAGGAAGTACGGGTGGTTGAACAGCTCGGGCAGCGTCAGGCCGAACGCGACGGGCCGGACGACGATGTTCTTCACCGCCTGCAGCTTGGGCACGTAGCCTTGCGTCTCGGCCGGCATCGTCAGGTTGACGTAGTCGGTCGGCAGGCCTGCGCGACGGTTCTTCGCAACGGCGCGCTGCACGCTCCCTTCGCCCCAGTTGTACGCGGCCAGGGCCAACTGCCAGTCGCCGAACATGTCGTGCAGCTTCTGGAAATAGTCGAGTGCGGCGCGGGTCGAGTCGAGCACGCTGCGGCGGTCGTCGCGGAACACGTTCTGCTTCAGCTCGAAGTCGCGTCCAGTCGACGGGATGAACTGCCACATGCCAGACGCGCGCGCCGACGACATCGCCTGCGGGTTGAAGGCGCTCTCGATGAACGGCAGCAGCGCGATCTCGGTCGGCATGCCGCGCTTGTCGAGTTCCTCGACGATGTAGAACAGGTAGCGGCCGCCGCGCGCCGTCATCCGCGCGACATAGTCCGGCCGGGTCGCGTACCAGCGCTCCCACTCGCGCACCCGATCGGTGTCGAGGTCGGGCATCGCGAAGCCGCGTCGAACGCGCTCCCAGAGGTCGACGCGCGCGGCGCGGTCGTCCAGGTTGAGGTGGACGTCGGGTCGCAGCGGATCGACAGGAACCGGCACCGGACCCGCATCGTCGGCCGCCGAGGCGGCCTGCGCGGCATCGACGGCGGCCACCGTCTGCGCAGCGGCGATGTCGAGCGTCGCGGTGGGCGGCACGGCCGAAGCGGCCGGCGACGCGGGCGCGACCGCTGTAATCGTTGGAGTCGACGAAGGCGGCGTGACGCAGCCGGCGAGGAGGAGGAGGGGCGTGGCGAGCCACGCGAGCTTCGCGCCGGGCGTCTTCATCGTCATCGGAATTCGTTCTTCCAGGTCCGGATGGCGGCCAGCACCTCGCTGCCGCCGGAGCCGCTTGCGCCGTGTCGGCGGGCGGCGTCGATCACGCCGGGTTCTGCGACCCGGACGAAGGGATTGATGCGCCGCTCGAGGCCGATCGTCGACGGCAGCGTCGGCGCACCGCGGGCGCGTGTCGCCTCGCATCGCACGAGGTGCTCGGCGACGTCGGTGTTGTCGGGCTCGACGGCGCTCGCGAAGCGCAGGTTGGCCACCGTGTATTCGTGCCCGCAGCACACGCGCGTCGCATCGGGCAGGTCGGCGAGCTTGCGCAGCGACGCGTGCATCTGCGCCGCGGTGCCCTCGAACAGCTTGCCGCAGCCGGCGCAGAACAACGTGTCGCCGCAGAAGACGATCGGCTCCCCGCCGACGTCGCGACCGAAATACGCGATGTGGCCGGCGGTGTGCGCCGGCACGTCGATCACCTCGAACGAAAGCCCGAGCACCTCGACGGTGTCGCCTTCGACATGGCCCGTGCACGGCTGCGGCACGCGCTCGCGACCCGGACCGTGCACCGGTCCGTCGAGCCGCGCGCGCAAGCGGTCGACGCCGCCGACGTGATCGGCATGGTGGTGGGTCAATAGAATCGCCTGCAACGAGAGCGAGCGTGCATCGAGCGCCGCTTCGACCGGCCCGGCCTCGCCGGGATCGACGACCAGGGCGCGAACGCCATCGTCGAGCATCCAGATGTAGTTGTCGTTGAAGGCAGGGACGGCGGTCAGCTTCATGAGGGAAGAATCGATCATACCGTTGCACGAATGGCTCACTTCACCGGCTGGCGAGTACCTGCTCGCATGGGAGCAGCGCCATCTCGACTCGGCCGTCGCCGACCTGTTCGGCTTCCACGCGGTGCAGCTCGGACTGCCGCAACTCGACGGCTTGCGAGCGAACCGGATGCCGCATCGATGGCTCGCGGTCGAGGCGGCAGCCAACAACACCGACGACAACAAGTACGCCGCGCTCAAGCCGGCGCTGCGCTGCCGGTTCGATGCGCTGCCTTTCGACACCGCCAGCCTCGACCTAGTCGTCATGCCGCACGTGCTCGAGCTCGCGCATGACCCGCACCTGACGCTGCGCGAAGTCGACCGCGTGCTCGTTCCCGACGGTCGCGCCCTCATCGTCGGCTTCAACCCGGCGAGCCTCTGGGGCCTGCGCCAGCGGGCGGGGCGCCTGCGCCGCGCCGTCGGCCTGGGCAGGGGTCGCGACCTGTTCCTGCCGAGAGCGGGTGAGTTCATCGGCCACCGACGACTGCGCGACTGGCTGCAGCTGTTGAGCTTCGAGGTCGAGTCGGGCCGCCGCGGCTGCTACATCCCGCCGCTGCGATCGGGCGCGTGGCTCGCCCGGTTCGGCTGGATGGAGTCGGCGGGCGAACGCTGGTGGCCGCCCTTCGGCGCGCTGTACTACATGGTCGCGGTGAAGCGGGTGCGCGGCATGCGGCTGGTCGGGCTCGCCAGGAGCGAGCGGCGCCTCAAGGCCGGCGCCGCGGTCACTGCTCCGGCGCCGGCCGGCGTCTCGCCGCACGTCCGCGAGCGCGATGCGGTGCTCGTGGAGGACCGGCTGTGACGACAACCGGCCACGACACGCGCTGGCTCGCCTACACCGACGGGGCCTGCGCGCCGAGCAACCCGGGCCCGGCCGGCTGGGGCGCCGTCCTCGTCCGGCCCGACGGCGGCGAAGAGTCCGAGCACTACGGCTACATCGGTCCGGGAACCAACCAGATCGCCGAGCTCACCGCCGCGATCGAAGGCCTCTCGAGGGTGCCGGCTGGCGCCGCGGTCGAGCTGGTGTCGGACAGCCAGTACGTGCTCAAGGGCCTGACCGAGTGGCGCGCCGGCTGGGAACGCAAGGGCTTTCGCAACTCCAAGGGCGAGCGGGTGGCGAACCTGGCGCTGTGGCATCGTCTCTACGCTGCGGCGGATGCGCGCCGGGTGAGCGTCCGCTGGGTGCGCGGCCACACCGGCGACCGCTGCAACGAGATGGCGGATGCGCTGGCCAACCGGGCCCTGTCGACGCGCGGCGCGTCGGCCGACTGACCGCAGTCGCTCCGGGCTAGGGCAATGCCCGCTCGACCTCGAGCAGCTGGAAGCGGGCGAGGGCGAGGTTGGTGCGGTGCTTCTCGAGCACCGCGACGACGAACAGTTCGTCGTGCCGCTGCAGGGCGCGGATCAGCACGTGGCGAGCGCCGGCCGTCGTGATCACCTCGTCGACCGGATCGGCCAGACCCATGTCGCGCGCCGATTCCTGATGCGCCGTGAGGATGCTGGCGGCGGCAGCCGCGGCGAGGGCCATGTCGAACGGTCGCTCGGGGCGAACCTCGTGGGCCAGCACCTCGCCCGTCGATGCGTCGACGAGGGCGCAGCCGGCAAGGCCGTCGAGCTTGATCAGCCCAGCGAGGGCGGCGCGACCGCGCGCCTCGTCGAGCACGGGCTTTTGCAGTTGCAGAGCGGATGCGTCCGGTGCCGGTGCGGCCACCGTGCCGCCGAGCTCGCCGACCTTGATCGGGAAGTCGCTGGTGCCGAGCATCTGCGACACGCCCGATCCGTCCCAGCCCGGCTTCAGCCGCGCCTCGGTCCAGACCGCGAGCATCGCGTTCCACACCGACGACGCGCCGGTCATCGGCTCGCTGACGACGTGGACGTGCCGCCGGGCAGGCCACGCCACCGCGCGCACCTTGGCCTCGATCCAGCTCGCCCCCGGGGGCAGCTGGAACAACATGTTCGGGCAACGCCATGTGTCGAGGCTCGTCGCCTGGCTCAGCGACGCGAGCATGGCGTCGATCGCGTGCGGCTGCATCGGGCCGATGATGACCACCGTCATCTGGCTGCGCTCCATCAGCGCGACCGGGATCTCGGCGTTCTCGGGGCCGGGCGCACGGACGTCGGCGTGGAAAATCCGCAGCGTGTCCTCCTGGCGCCGCACGAGCGTCGTCCGCTCGATCATCGCGATCGTGCGCAGCGTCGTCTTCTCGCGCAGGTGCAGCCGCTCGATCGGCCGGCCCCCGGCGTCCGACAGCGCCTTGATGACCGACGACGCCCACACACCGACCGGGTCGAGCAGCGTGATCATCGACGTCGCCGTGTCGAGGTCGGCGCGGGTCGCGGCGAAGTGCTCGCGGATCGCCTGCGCCGGCGACCCGGTGACGACGAGGTCGCTGAGGTGGCGGTCGATGATCTGGCCGCGCTCGTTGACCTCGGTGGCGACGCTTTCCATGATCGCCGTCGCGGCGAAGCCGGTGGTGTCGACCTCGGTCGCTTCGAAATCGGTGTGCGTGCGGGCGACCCTGTCGCGGGCGCCGAGATCTCCGAACAACGAGCTGAGCATGCGTGTCTCCGGCCTTGGGGCTGCCCGAGTGTAGGTTCTGCGCCGCCGCGCCCATTGCCGACACCGATGCGCGGCGCGCGGTGGCCGATGGCCGGGGCCGTAGCATTCCGCTCATGTCGAGCCTGCATCCTTCGTCGTCGTCCGAGGCGGAAGCCCGCCCGCCGTGGCGGCCCGACGCGGCCGTCATCGGTCTCGTCGGCGGCGCGCACCTGATCAGCCACTACTGCCAGTTGCTGCTCGCGCCGCTGTTCCCGTTCCTCAAGGCGGACTTCGCGGTCGGCTACGCCGAGCTCGGCCTGCTGCTGACGATCTTCTTCGTCGTCTCGTGCGCGGTGCAGACGGTGTCGGGCTTCCTGGTCGACCGACACGGCCCGCGGCCCCTCCTGTTTTTCGGACTCGGTCTCCTCGGGCTGGCCGCCTTCGGCTACGCGGCGAGCACGAGCTACGCAATGCTGGCCGCAGCGTCGGTCGTCGCCGGCATCGGCAACGGCGTCTTCCATCCGGTCGACTACACGCTGCTCAACCGCAAGATCCACTCGAGCCGGCTCGGCCACGCATTCAGCGTGCACGGCATCACCGGCAGCCTCGGCTGGGCGCTGGCGCCGGCGATGCTGGTGCCGATCGCGATGGCCTCGTCATGGCGGGTCGCGCTGGTGTGCGCGGGCGTGCTCGCGTGGACGGTGCTGGCCGTCATCTGGGTCTTTCGCGACAAGCTGGTGCTGCCGCCGCCCGCGGCACCGGCGCGGCAGGCGGGGCAGCGCGACGAACACGCCTTCGCGTTCCTGGCGATTCCGGTGGTGTGGATGTGCTTCGCGTTCTTCTTCTTCTACGCCGCCGCACTGAGCGGTGTTCAGGCGTTCGCGCCCGAAGCAGCGCGCATCCTGCACGACGTCCCCGCGGCGACGGCGGCCATCTGCCTGAGCGTCTACATGGTCGCGTCGGCCGGCGGCATGGTGCTGGGCGGCTTCCTCGCCTCGAACCCCGAGCGCTGCGAGAGGATCGTCGGGGTCGGGTTCGGCTTCGCGGCGATCGTCGCGCTGGCGATCGGCTTCGCGCCGATGCCGGGCGCGATGGTGCCGGTGCTGTTCGCGGTGATGGGCTTCGCCGCCGGCATCGCCGCGCCGTCGCGCGACCTGCTGGTCAAGCGCTTCACGCCCGAGGGTTCCACCGGTCGCGTGTTCGGCGTCGTCTACTCCGGGCTCGACATCGGCCAGGCGGCGGCGCCGCTCGCGTTCGGCCTGCTGATGGACCTGCACCGGCCGCAGGACGTCTGGCTCGGCATCGCGATCGTCCAGGCGGTGCTCATCGTCAGCGCCTTCAACGTGCGACGGGCACGGCGCACGACACTGTCCGCCGCATAGGCTGGCTGCGGCTCACACCACCGTTCGGTGCCGCTCGATGCAGGTGGAGATCACCTCGTCGGCCGGCCGCTTCCACCAGTCGCGCGACGAGAAGATCTCGACTTCGCTGTAGCCGTCGAACCCCTGCGCCTCGACGGCGGCGCGGATCTTCGCGATCTCGATGACGCCGTCGCCCATCATGCCGCGGTCTTCCAGCAGGTCGCGTGTCGGCACCAGCCAATCGCAGACGTGGAAGGCGAGCAGGCGCTCGCGGCCGGCACGTTCGATCTGCGCATGGAGTTGCGGGTCCCACCAGACGTGGTAGACATCCACCGCCACGCCCAGCGCCCCCGAGCGCGACGGGTCGATCGAGTCGCAGAGGTCCAGCGCCTGGCCCAGCGTGTTGACGCAGGCGCGGTCGGCCGCGTACATCGGGTGCAGCGGCTCGATCGCCAGCGGCATGCCGACCGAGCGCGCGTAGTCGAGCGAGGCGGCGATGCCATCGTGCACGTCGGCGCGTGCAGCGGCGAGGTCGGTCGATTCGACCCGGCCCGTCAGCGCCCCCGGCAACGCGCCCACGACGAGCACCAGGCAGGCGGCGTCGAGCGCCTTCGCCTCGTCGATGGCGCGGCGGTTGTCGTCGAGGGCGGCGCGGCGTGCCGCTTCGGTCGTGGCGGTGTACATCCCGCCGCGGCAGTAGCCGGAGAGGGCCAGGCCATGCGACCGGACCATCGCCGCCGTCTTCTCGAGGCCGAGCGCGTGCACCTGGTCGCGCCACGGCGAGATCGCCCGGATGCCGTGCCTCGCGCATGCGTCTAGGACCGCGTCGAGCCCGCCCGCGCCGCGCAGGGTCGCCGTGTTGATCGACAGCCAGCGGTGGTCGGTGGAGAAGTCGCGCATGGGTCGGTGCGGCACGCTGCCGGTCAGCGCGCCTCGGCATCGATGCCGTGCGTCTCGAGCAGCGCCGACATGCGGGCCGTTGCGAGGTCGGGCCGCTCGATGAGGCCGGCTGCATCGGCCAGGCGGAAAGCCTCGGCGAAGTGACCGATCGAGCGCGCACCCTGCTGTCCGCCGACCATCGTGAAGTGAGACTGGTGGCCGTTGATCCAGGCGAGGAAGACGATGCCGGTCTTGTAGAAGCGAGTCGGCGCACCGAAGATGTGGCGCGACAACGGCACCGTCGGCGCCAGGATCGCGTGGAAGCGGTCGAGATCCTGCTGTGCCAAAGCGCCAAGCGCCGCGCTCGCCGCCGGGGCGATCGCGTCGAAGATGCCGAGCAGGGCGTCGCTGTGGCGGTGGTTCTGCGCCGCGCCCGTCTTGTCGCCGGCGATGAGCTCGGCGTAGTTGAAGTCGTCGCCGGTGTACATGCGCACGCCTTCGGGAAGCCGTCGCCGCATCTCGACTTCGCGGTCCCGGTCGAGCAGCGAGATCTTGATGCCGTCGACCTTGCCGGGGTTTGCGGCGATGACGCCGAGCGCCGTTTCCATGGCCTGCGAAACGTCGCGCGTGCCCCAGTAGCCGGCGAGCGCCGGATCGAACATCTCGCCGAGCCAGTGCAGGACCACCGGCTGCTGCGACTGCATGAGGATGCGGTCGTAGACGCGCTCGTAGTCGGCCGGCGAGGTCGCGACGCGCACCAGCGCGCGGCTCGCCATCACGATCAGCTTGCCGCCGAGCGATTCGATGGCGTCCATCTGCTCCTCGTAGGCACGGATCACGTCGTCGACGGTCCTCGCCTCGTCGGGCGCGAGGTGGTCGGTGCCGCAGCCCGATGCGACCAGCGCGCCGGGGACGTCCTTCGCGGCGTCGAGCGAGCGGCGGATCAGCTCGAGCGACGTCGGCCAGTCGAGGCCCATGCCGCGCTGCGCGGTGTCCATCGCCTCGGCGACGCCGAGGCCCATCGACCAGAGCCGCTGCCGGTAGGCGATGGTCGCGTCCCAGTCGAGCGTCGCGGTGACGAAAGGGTCGCTCGCACGGAGCGGGTCGGCAACGACGTGCGCTGCCGAGTAGGCGATGCGCGTGAAGCCGCCCGGCGGGACCGTCGCGGGCTCGACGCGGCGTCCGCTCAGCGCGTGCCTCGCGAGCGTGCCGCCGGCGGTGGGCAGCAGCAGCGACGCGCTCACGTTGCCGCCCCGATGCGGTCTCCCACGTTCAGCGGCGGGACGTCGATCCAGCGGCGCTCCTTCCACGACTGCAGCGCGAGCTCGACGAGCTGCACGCCTTTCGCGCCTTCGGCGAGCGTCCACTTGTACGGCGCGCCGTCGACGACGTGGCGGATGAACATCTCCCACTGCAGCTTGAAGCCGTTGTCGTAGGCCTCGGTGTCGGGGATCTCCTGCCACTGGTCGAGGAAGTTCATCGTCTGCTTCTCGTCCGGATTCCAGATCGGCCGCGGCGTCGCGACCCGGGACTGCGCGCGACAACTCGTGAGGCCGGCGACGGCCGAGCCGTCGGTACCGTCGACGGCGAAGGTGACGAGGTCGTCGCGCCGCACGCGCGTCGCCCACGACATCGTCAGCTGCGCGACCACCTTCTCGCCGTTGTGCCCCTCGAGCTCGCAGGTCGCGTAGGCAGCGTCGTCGGCGGTCGCCGTGTAGGGCCTGCCGTCTTCGTCCCAGCGCTTGGGGATCAGCGTCGCGCCGAGGCATGACACCGACTTCACGGTGCCGAACAGGTTGTCGAGCACGTAGCGCCAGTGGCACATCATGTCGAGGATCATGCCGCCGCCGTCTTCGGCGCGGTAGTTCCAGCTCGGCCGCTGGATCGGCTGCAGGTCGCCCTCGAAGACCCAGTAGCCGAAGTCGATGCGGGCGGCGAGCATGCGGCCGAAGAAGCCGGCGCGGCGCAGCATGTCGAGCTTGCGCAGCCCGGGCAGGAAGAGCTTGTCCTGGACGGCGCCGTTCTTCACCCCGGCCGCGTCGGCCATCCTCGCGATCTCGATGGCAGCGGCCAGGTCCGTCGCGATCGGCTTCTCGCAGTACACATGCTTGCCGGCACGAACGGCCTTGGCCAGCAGTTCAGGGCGCATCTGCGTAGAGCCGGCGTCGAAGAACACCGTGTCGTCGGCGTTCGTCAGCGCCGCGTCGAGATCGGTCGTCCAGCGATCGATGCCGTGCGCCTTCGCCAGCGCCGCGATCTTGTCGCCGTTGCGGCCGACGAGGATCGGATCGGGCATGACCCGGTCGCCGCCGGCGAGCGTCACCCCGCCCTGGGCGCGAATCGCGCAGATCGAGCGCACGAGGTGCTGGTTGAGGCCCATGCGTCCGGTGACGCCGTGCATGATGAGACCGAGTCGTCGTGTTGCCATGAAGTGGATTTCCGCGCTGGGGTTTGTGATCAGGCCAGCGACTCGCGAACGCCGCGCAGGTAGCCGGCGGCGAACGCGGCCGAGCCGGGACCGTCCGGGACGTAGTCGAACGGCTCGACGGCGACCGTGCCCGCATAGCCGTTGCGCCTGAGCGCGGCGAACACCGGCCCGAAGCGCATCTCGCCCTGCCCCGGCGCGCGCCGGTTGGGGTCGTTGACCTGGATGTGCGCGACGAGGCCGGTCGGCAGCCATTCGTCGATCAGCTCGGGCACCGTGGACGTTTCCGACGCGGCGGCGGCGCTGCAGTCGATCATCGTGCGCAGGCTCGGGCGACCGATCTCGCGGACGATCCGGGTCGCTTCGGCCACGGTGTTGACGAGCGGCGTCTCGGTCGGCGAGAGCGGCTCGATGCAGTAGACGACACCGGCCCGCGCCGCGAACTCGGCGACCCGGGCGAGGAAGTCGACGAGGCGCTTGCGGGCGACGGCGAGCGTGTCGTGGGGCGCGACGGCGCGCTGCTTCGGCGAGCCGTGGACCAGCACCGAGCCCCCGAGCTCGGCGCAGAGGTCGACGAGTCGGTGGACCACGTCGAGGGTCCGCGCCCGGGTCGGCTCCGAGGGATCGGTGACCGAGAGCCCCGCCGGCCTGACGAGCAGCCAGTGCAGTCCGGTGACGACGAGGCCGGCCGACTCGACCGTGCGCCGGATGCGGGCCGCTTCGGTGGCGTCGATCGTCTCCGGCGCTTGCGAGAGCGTGAACGGCGCGATCTCGAGGCCGTCGTAGCCGAGCCTGGCGGCGTATTCGCATTGGGCCTCGAGCGACATCTCGCCGAGGACTTCGTTGCACAGCGACAGCCGCATCGGTCGTCCTTCCACGTTCAGCCGCGCCGGCCGGGCAGCAGGCCGCGCGCGAAGCTGCCCACGCCGCCCGTCACGCGCTGCACCGCTGCCTTGAACGCCGGGATATAGAGCAGGATCGCGAAGATCGTCACCGCCGCGAAGGCGAGCGAGATCGGGCGCGTGAAGAAAGGTGCGAGCGACCCGTCGCTGAGCACCAGGCCGCGGCGCAGGCTCTTGTCGAGCAGCGGCCCGAGCACCAGGCCGAGCACGAACGGCGCCATCTGGTAGCCGCGGCGGCGCAGGAAGAAGGCGCCGATGCCGATCACCAGCATCGCGTAGACGTCGAACAGGCGCGACGCGGAAGCGTATGCGCCGACGGTGCAGAGCAGGAAGATGATCGGCATCAGCACGGTCTTCCTCACCTTCAGGATCACCAGCAGCGGCCGCACGAAGAACAGTCCGAAGATCAGGATGGTGATCGTGGCGAGCGTCGTCATCGCCACCACCTCGTACATGAAGTGCGGGTGCGAGATCATCATCATCGGTCCCGGCTGGATGCCGTGGATGATCATTGCCGCCAGCAGCACGGCCGACGGCGCCGAGCCCGGGATGCCGAGCGCGAGCGCCGGAATCATGTGGCCGGGGATCGACGCCATGTCGCCGGTCTCGGCGGCCATCAGGCCGTCGATCGAGCCCTTGCCGAAAAGGTGCTTTTCCTTGCTCGTCGCTTTCGCGGCGGCGTACGACATCCACGCGCCCGAATCCTCGCCGACGCCGGGCAGCAGACCGGTGAGGACGCCGATCACGCCGGAGCGGATGACCGTGCGCCAGTACCGGATCACCTCGCGAAAGCGCGGCAGCACCGAGTCCTTGACGTCGACGAGGCGCTTCTCGACCGGATCGGCGAGCGTCGTCAGCACCTCGGCCAGACCGAACGCGCCGACGAGCGCCGGGATCAGCGAGATGCCGCCTGCGAGCTCGCCCCAGCCGAAGGTGAAGCGGTCGTAGGCGTAGATGCCTTCCTGGCCGATCTGCGCCATGAAGAGGCCGAGCGCGCCCATCAGCCAGCCCTTGACCGGATCGTCGCCGACGATCGAGCCCGACATCGCGACGCCGAACAGCGCCAGCCAGAAGAACTCGAACGCGCCGAAGGCAAGCGCCACCTCGGCGAGCGACGGCGTGAACGCCGCCAGGCAGAGCACGCCGAACAGCGTGCCCATGAAGGCGCCCGAGGTGGCGATGCCGATCGCCCGGCCGGCCTCGCCGCGCTGGGCCAGCGCGTAGCCGTCGGCGCACGACGCGGCGTTGGCGGCGGTGCCCGGGATGTTGAGCAGGATGGCGGTGCGCGAGCCGCCGTAGAGCGCACCGACGTACGAGCAGATGAGGACGAGGATCGCGTCGTTCGGCGGCAGCTTGATGGTGATCGTCGTCAGCAGCGCGATGACGAGCGTGGCCGACAGGCCGGGCAGGATGCCGACGACGATGCCGAGCAGCGCACCGCCGAGGCCCAGGCCGAGCGATGTCGGGTTGAGGAAGCCGACGAAAGCCTGGCCGTAGTCGGCGAGTCCGGAAAACATGCGACTCCGATCAGGGCAGACGAACCAGGAACGCGTCCTGGAAGATCAGGGTCACCGCGACGGCCGAGCCGACGCCCACCGCCATCGCGAACGCGACATCGCGCAAGGAGACGCCACGGCCTTCGGCGGCGCGCTGCGGTGCCTGCAGCAGCAGGATCGACGCCGATACGTAGATCGTGCTGCCGACCCAGAACGGCAGCCCGTGCCCGAGCAGGACGACGGCGTACGCGACGATCAACCCGATGACGAGCGCGAGCCGTCGAAACCCAACGCCGCTCATCGAGAGCTGCGGGCCGCGGGCGAACCGGCCGCCGCGCCGCCAGCTGCGCAGCGCCATCAGCCCGCCGAGGAAGGTCATGACGATGCCGAGCAGCCCCGGCAGCAGCCCCGGCACCGTGTACGGGTTGATGTGCTGCGCCTCGAGACGGTCCATCCGCAGCGACAGCGCGAGCACGGCGATGCCGAGCACGCACCACACGAGCCCGCCGCGCAGCTCGCTCGCCGCGACGGCGCGCAGCTGCTCGGGCGTGAGCTCGTCGGCATCGACGACGGCGCCGCCGGTGGATGCGTTCGTCACGCCTTGCCGTCCCGGTCGCTCAAGGCTTCGGGATGCCGACGGTGTCGGGCGAGACCTTGGCCTTGCCGCCGTTGAACAGCAGCCAGGCATTGGCCTGGACCGCCGGGAACACCGCCTTCTGCGCCGCCTCGCCATACGAGGGCGCGAACAGCGCGCCGCGGCTCGCCGCGTACTTCCTGATCGACTCGCTGTTGGCGATCTTCTCGGCCCAGATCTTCTCGAGCGTCTTGATGACCTCGTCGGGCACGCCCTTGGGGACGAAGATGCCGAAGTAGTTGGCCGGCGCGCTGAAGCCCGGCACCGACTGCGACAGCGGCGGGATGGTGCCGTAGCCGTCGAGCTCGAGCGGCTTGTCGCTCACCGTCGCGAGTGGGCGCAGACGCTTGCCGCGGATCATGTCGGCCTGCTCGACCGCGAGCTGCGTCGTCACCTCGGCCTCGCCGGCGACCGTCGCGACCACCGCTGGATTGCCGCCGTCGTACGTCACGTGGCGATAGGTGACGCCGGTCGCCTTGGCGATCAGCTCCATGGCGTTGTGGCCGGCCGACGTGACGCCGGCCGTCGCGACCGGGATCGTGTTCGGCTTGGCCTTCATCGCGTCGAGCAGCTGCTTCGCGTTCTGGTACGGCGTCGACGGGTTGACGCCGATGACCTGGATGTTGGCGACCGACAGGAACAGGTTCCAGTCCTTGATCGGCACGCCGAGCGAGCCGAGCGTCTGGTAGGTGCCGAGATCCTGCGCAGCGCCTGCCGTCCAGGTG
>JBBSUK010000050.1:0-21283 GCA_038234975.1 Burkholderiales bacterium | reverse complement strand
GCGCCGACGCAACGCGGGCGTTGCGGTCGAAAGCCGGGTAGACCCAGAAGGGCACGACGTCCTGGCTCGTCGAGTGGATGTCGAGGATGTGCTCGGCTGCGGCGACGGCAGGGCGCATGGCGCGGGCGCGAAGCAGCTCGACGCTGTCCTCGCTGCCCGCCAGCTGCGCGTCCGACCAGATGCGGTTGAGGTTGTGGGTGATGAGGCGGCTGTCGAACGGCCGCGCCTCGTCGAAGGTCTCGTAGGCGGCGACGTTGGCGAAGCTCAGCGTCAGGGTCCCGATCTTCGGCCGCACGCCGGTGTCGAGCAGGTGGCACACGGCTGTCATGCCGCATAACTCGTTGCCGTGGGTCAGGGCGTTGACCATCACGTGCGGCCCCGGCTTGCCGGAGTCGAATCGGTGCACGTGGTCGATGCCGGTGTTGC
Source organism: Burkholderiales bacterium (assembly GCA_038234975.1). Classification (GTDB taxonomy): domain Bacteria; phylum Pseudomonadota; class Gammaproteobacteria; order Burkholderiales; family Burkholderiaceae_C; genus Schlegelella_A. Next base: position 20,857 of record JBBSUK010000050.1, on the reverse strand, counting down.
CGGCACGGTAGGCCGAGAGGTCGCGGGGGCGGACTTCGATGACGGGTTCGGGTGCGTTCATGGCGGTGGGTCGTGTCGGGCTGCGAGGCTACCCGCGATCATGACAGCGGGGAGGAAGACGAAGGCGTTGAGGAGGCTGTCGAGCAGGGCCAGGGCGACGATCGTCGCGAGGACGAGCGGCGACGCCGCGGCGCGCCACGGGCTGTCGCGCGGCGAGGACGAAGCGGCGCGGCATGCCGGCCAGAGCAGCGCGCCGAACGAGAGGGCAGCGCCGATCAAGCCGTACTGGCCGACGATGAGCAGCGCCAGCCCCCACGGTCGCGTCTCGCTGGCCCGCCACCAGTCCCACTGCGCGTGGCCCGTCGCGGGCCGCGCCAGGGCTTCGGGCAGCAGCTTCTGGTCCTGCGCGATGCGCCAGGTGAAGGAGCCGCGGCCGGTGGCGCGGACGGCGTCGACGACGTGGCGGCCGAACGCCGTTTCCTTGGCGATGCGGGCGATCGGCACGGCGCCGGACAGGTAGACGACGGCGACGAACGCGGCCGCGACGCCCAGCGCGAGCACGACGGCGCGTGGCCGCACGTGACGGCTGCCGACGAGAAAGGCGGCGCCCGCGGCGAGCAGCACGATCGCGCCCACCGATTGCGACGCCAGCGTCATCGCGGCGAGCAGCGCGGCGACGATCGCGTGCGGCCGCGCGCGGCGCACGTCGTTCGCGCCGCGGGACGCGAACGCGAGCCACAGCGCCGCCAGCGCCGCCAGCGCGATCCAGATCGCGAACTGGTTGCCGTGCTCGAAGAAGCCGATCGGCCGGTAGCCGACGTAGCGCACGTCGCCGTCGAGGCGGAACGGGTGCGCTTCGTAGACGGCGCCGTACAGCGTCGGACCGAACACGCCTTCGCAGACGCTGAACGGCAGGCAGGCGAGCCCGGACGCGACGAAGCCGCGCAGGAACACGAGCCGGCCCTCGGGCGACGCGAGGTAGACGCGGCCGAGCAGCCACGGCACGCCCCACGTGGCCGCGAGATACAGCGCCGCGATCGAGCCGGCCGGCCGCGGATCGTCGACGAGCGCCGATGCCAGCACCGGCCAGGCGCACCACAGCGCGATCGGCGCGTCCGTCCACGTCGGGCGCCACGCGGTGATGCGACGCGCGTCGAAGGCGAGGGCGCCGAGCAGCGCGACGGCGGGCGCGACCCACGCCTTCGTCAACAGCATGTCGGACGGCAGCGCCGAACCGATGATCCAATACGGAAACGCGGCCATCGCGGCGCCGGCCGGGTACGGCCCGACCGGCAGAACGACCCAGCCACCGAGCACCGTCGCGACCACCGCGACGACCGGCCGCGCGAAGCGGAACACGAGCCACGATGCGAGTCCGAAGCAGACGAAAACGGCGGCGAACGCGGTGGCGGTCATGAGACGCCACCGTCCTCGCCGGTGAGCGCGGCGTCTGCCGGCGCCGACGCGACGCAGTTCGTCGGCGTTGCCGCGTTCGGCGCTGCCGCTGCGTGCTGCGCGTGGCGCGGCGTACGCGCTTTGGCGCACGGCGACCGCGTCGTCTGGCGCTCGCTGACGGTGGTGCACGCGATCCTGGCCATCGAGGTCATCGTCGGGGTTCGCTACGAGGCGCGCCTGGCGGTCGACGCATGGCTCGAGACCCGCCGTCTCTACGCCGGCCGCGACGCGTTGCAGTGGGCGCTCGTGGCGGCGACGATCGCGGCGCTGGCGCTGGGCACGGCGATGCTACTGCGCGTGCCTCGCCGGGCCGCGGCGTTGCGGTTCGCGTTGCTCGGCAGCGCGGCGGCGGTCGCCGTGTTCGTCGTCGAGTCGGTGTCGATGCACCGGGTCGACGCGATCCTGTACGCGGCGGCGGGGCCGATCCGCTTCGTCGGCTGGCCGTGGGTGGGTTCGGCGGCCGTTGTCTGTGTCGGCCCCTGGCGCGACACGCGGCGCCTTCCGGCGCTGCGAAGCCCGATGTAAGGTCGATGTCGCGCGCCGGGCCGCCCGGTGTTCGCAGCCCGTCACAACGTCCCGTCGAGACCGCCCATGCCGCTCATCGAACCGCTGCCCGCCGATCATTCGCCCGAAGTCGCCCGCGTGGCGAAGTTCTTCAACGAGACGCTCGGCTTCCCGCCGAACAGCGTGCTCACGATGCAACGCCGGCCCGAGATCGCCACGGCATTCACCCACCTGAACCGTGCCGTGATGGAGAACGGCGGCCGCGTGACGAGCGAGCAGAAGCGGCTGATCGGCCACCTCGCGAGCGCGACCGCGGGTTGCCGCTACTGCGAGGCGCACACGGTGCTCGCCGCGAAGCGCTACGGCGCCAGCGACGAGCGGCTGGCGGAGCTGTGGTCGTTTCGCGAAAGCACTCGCTTCACGGCGGCCGAGAAGGCCGCGTTCGAATTCGCGCTCGCCGCGGCGAGCGTTCCCAACGCCGTCGACGAGGCGATCGGCGCCGAGCTGCGAGCGCACTGGAGCGACGACGAGATCGTCGAGATCCTCGGCGTCGTCGCGCTGTTCGGCTTTCTCAACCGCTGGAACGACTCGATGGGAACGGTGATGGAAGGGGACGCCGTCGCCGTCGGCTCCGAACACCTGAAAGGTCGCGGCTGGAGCGTCGGCAAGCACCGCTGACGGCCACCGGCGCGCGGCAGCGCGTCACCCCGGCAAGACCAGTCCTTCCTGCACCGCGACGTGCTCGAGGGCGGATTCGAACAGGGCCCTGGCGGTGCCGGCCACGCGTTCGAGGTAGACATGCAGGGCCGCATCGGACGGGCCGCCACTCGCGCACTGGGCGCTGTAGTCCTCGAAGTGGGAGAGCTGCATCAGCAGCTCGGCGACGTGGCGGGGGCATTCGCAGGCGATCGTCGACGACAGTGCGGCAAAGCCGGCGAGTGCAGCGTCGTCGTAGCGGCGCGGGCCGACGGGCTCGACGGTGAGCGCGAGGGCATTCCGGGCGGCACGGTTCGATGCGGCGCGGGCGGGGTCGCCGGCCTTGCCGCGGTCGCGGCGGCCGGATCGGTGGCCGGCAGGATCGCCTTCGGGTTCGACGGCGAGCGCACGCAGCCATGCGGCGAACGCGCCGTCGTCGTTCGGCTCGCGTAGCAGCGCGCATTCGTCGGCTCGCCAGGCCGATTCCGTGGCCGTCGAGGCGTAGCGGTAGACGACGCCGATCGCCCGTGCGCCGCGTGCCGCCGCGGCCCGGTGCAGCGCCTTGCGCGCACGGCGGTCGGTGTCGAGCACCGGCGATTCGACGATCAGTGCGTCGACGCGCTGGTAGCTCGCCTTCGACCCGGCCGAGGCCAGCGAGGCGGTGCTTTCCACCGTCGACACGACGACGATCGGCCGCCGCAAGGCCTGCGCGGTCGACGGCCGGATCAGCCTGGCTGCTAGGCCGGCGCCCGCCACCGCCACGCGCCACGGCGCGACGGCGGCGCGGCGCGCCTGCACCGCGCCGCCGGTGGCGAGGGTGCCGGCGTGCGTCGCCGCCACCTCGCGCAACTGCACCGGCGTGAGCGGCGCGACCGCGCCGATCGCGTGGCCGAGGTCGACGAGCTGCTTGACCAGCGCGAGCCGCTGCACGTCGGCCGAGGTGTAGAGCCGATGCCCGGCCGGGCTCGTCTCGGGGGCGGCGACACAATGGCGCTGCTCCCAGATCCGCAGCGTCGCCACCGGCATGCGCAGCATGCGCGCGACGGCGCCGCTGCGGTATCGAGGGGCACGGGCCGGCGCGGGGCGGGAAGGTGCAGAGGGCGTGATGGGCGGCATGGGAGATGGACTGAGTCGAGTTTGAGGAGGATTATCGGCTCGATCGAGCGGGTGATTGCGCGACGGGAGTTCGATATCGAGTCGGAAGGCGCAGACTCGCGACCTGTTCCAACGATCCTTGCCCTCGCCATGAAAAACCCGCGTCGCGTTTTCCTCGCCACCCTCGCCGTCTCCGGCGCCGGTTTCGCAACCCTGGCCCGGGCGCAGGCCAAGGTCGACGAGAAGGACCCACAGGCAGTCGCGCTCGGCTACGTGTCCGACGCGAAGAAGGTCGACATCAGGAAGTACCCCAAGTACGCCGCGGGCCAGCACTGCGGCAACTGCGCGCTGTTCCAGGGCAAGGCCGGCGACGCGGTCGGGCCTTGCCCGTTGTTCGCCGGCAAGGTCGTGGCAACGGCCGGCTGGTGCAGCGCCTGGGCGAAGAAGGCGTGACAGCCGTCGCCCTCGTCACCGGCGCGCGCGGCGGCATCGGCCGTGCCGTGACGCAGCGGCTGCGCAAGTCCGGGCATCGGATCACGGTGTGCGGCCGCAACCGCGCCGGGCTCGTCGAGCTCGACTCCGACGCGCTCGTGGCCGCGGACGTGACGACGCCCGAAGGCGCCATCGCCGCGGTGTCGGCGTGCATCGAGGAGCTCGGCGGTCCGCCGACGATCCTTGCGCACTGCGTCGGCAACACGCTCGTCGCGCCGCTGCACCGCACCACGGTCGACCAGTACCGCGACGTGATGCGCGCCAACGTCGACAGCTCGATCTTCGTGCTGCACGCGTGGATCGAGGCGCTGCGTTCGGCAGGGCAGCCGGGTTCGGCCGTGCTGTGCTCGAGCGTCGTCGCCCGCATCGGCGTTGCCAACCACGAGGCGATCGCCGCCGCGAAGGGCGCCGTCGAGGCGCTGGTGCGCAGCGCGGCCGCGACCTACGCGGCCGGCGGACTGCGCGTCAACGCCGTCGCGCCCGGCATGACCGACACGCCGATGACCGCGGGGATGCTGCGCATCGAGGCGATGCGCGAGGCCGCCGGCAAGCAGTACCCGCTCGGCGGCGTGCAGACGGCCGACCAGGTCGCCGACGCGATGGCGTGGCTGCTGTCGGAGCAGGCTTCGCGCATCACCGGCCAGATCATCGCGGTCGACGGCGGCTTCACCAGCGTCCGCCCGCTCGTGAAATGAGCAGCCTGCCACGTCGTCGTGCACTGGCCGCCCTCGGTGCGCTGGCCTCCTTCGGCACCCTGCCGCTGATCGCGGGCTGCAGCACGCCGCTGCCCCTGGCCGCGGCGCCATCGGTCGGCACCGACGGCGACGCGGGTCGTCTCGTCGCGGAGAGCGCCGACGCGCACGGGCTCGCCGCCTATCGCTTGCTGCGCGACATCAACGTCTCCTACACCGGCCTCTGGCGGCCGTTGATCGGCGGCATCCAGCCGGAGGTGGTCGACGCCGGCCATCGCGTGTCGTCGCAGGAGCGGTTCCGCCCGGCCGACCGGGTCTATGCGCAGGCCTACTCCGGCCCGCAGGGCAGCAAGCAGGTCGTGCGACGGCGGGGCGACTGGCGGGGCGACGACCTCGGCAGCGTCGCCGTCTGGCTCGACGCCGTGCGCAGCGGCGACCCCGCCACGCAACAGGCGGCCGCGCTCGTCGCCGACGGCTACGTGCTGTTCCTCCTCGGCCCGCTCTGGCTGGCGGACGCCGGCCTGCCGATGCGGCGCGCCGGCAGCGAGCGTGTCGACGGGCGCGACTGCGACGTCGTCGACGTGTGGCTGTCGCCCGGCCTCGGGCAGGTCGGCCGCGACAGGATCGCGCTGTGCATCGACCGGCGCGACCGGCTGATGCGGCGCGTGCGCTTCACGCTCGAAGGCTTCGCCGGGACGCAGGGCGCCGTCGCCGAGGTCGACACCTACGACCACGCGCGGCGGTTCGGCGTCGTCTGGCCGATGCGCTCGTACGAACGCGTCGTGCACCCGCTGCCGTTGCCGGCGCACGACTGGCACGTCACCGGCCTCGACGTCGATCGCGGCTATGCGACGGCCGACCTCGAAGGGCCCGCGCTGCGCGGCGCCGCCGCGGCGCCGGCAACGCCCGTCTGACGGCGAGCCGGCGCGGGCGGCGGCGCGGCGCTGCGGTCTATCCTTCGCGGCGGATGTTCCGCCACGGAGTTTGTACGCGATGATGGATTCCAGCGCCTACCGCGAATCGCTGCGCCGGCTCAAGCCGCGTGTCACGGTCGACGGTCGTCCGGTCGAGAGCGTGGCCGCCGAGCCGATGTTCGCGCCCGGCATCGCCGCCGTCGGCGTGACCTACGACTACGCGCTGAACCCGCAGTTCGCCAAGCTGATGACCGCGACGCAGCGCACGTCGGGCCGCGTCGTCAACCGCATGCTACACATCAACGAGACGGCCGACGACCTGCTCGACAAGCTCGAGGCCGTCCGCCTCACGTGCCGCGAGGCGGGCTGCGCGCAACGCTACATCACGCAGGACATGCTCAACGGCCTGTACATGACCACGCAGCGCGCCGACGCCAACCACGGCACCGAATATCACCAGCGCCTCGTCGCCTACCTGCACCGCGTGCAGGACGAGGATCTCGCCGTCGGCGGCGCGATGACCGACCGCAAGGGCGACCGGTCGCTGCGCCCCGGCGCGCAGTCTGACCCCGACGCCTACGTGCGCATCGTCGAGCGCAGGGCGGCGGGAATCGTCATCCGCGGCGTCAAGGCGATCGTCACCGGCGCGCCCTACATGCACGAGCTGCTCGTGATGCCGTGCCGCCAGATGCACGCCGACGAGGCCGACTACGCGGTCTGCTGTGCGGTGCCGATCGACGCCGACGGCATCACGATCCACGCCACGCCGGCAGGCCGCCCCGGCGTCAAGACCGCAACGTTCTCGCGTCGCTACGGCCAGTCGCTCGGCGTCGTCGTTTTCGACGACGTGTTCGTGCCGTGGGAGCGCGTCTTCCTCGCCGGCGAGTACGAGGAGGCCGGCTACGCGACCACGAGCTACGCCACGCACCACCGTCACTCGTGCATCGGTGCGCGCGCCGGCTTCGGCGACCTGCTGATCGGTGCCGGCGCGATGATGATCGACGCCAACGGGCTCGACGCGGAGCGCCACCACCACGTGCGCGACGCGATGGTCGAGCTGATCAAGATCGTCGAGGGGTTCTACGCCTGCGGCGTCGCCTCGTCGGTCTACGGCAAGCGCGACGAAAGCGGCTGCGCGATGCCCGACCCGGTGTTCGCCAACGTCGGCAAGCTGCTGCTGTCGACGCAGATCTACGACATGCACCGCCTCGCCCACTACGTGTCGGGCGGCCTGCTCGTCGCGCTGCCGTCGCCCGACGAGGACCACAACCCCGAGGCTGCCGCGGCGCTCGACGCGATCTTCGCCGGCCGCGCCGGACAGGCGCCCGGCCACCGCGTCGCGCTTGCCCGCGTGATGGAAGACCTCACCGTGTCGAACCAGGGCGGCTGGTACTCGCTCATCTCGCTGCACGGCGGCGGCTCGCCCGAGGCGATGAAGCGCGAGATCTGGCGCCACTATCCGGTCGAGGAGAAGAGGCAGCTCATCGCCGCGCTGATGGAGCGCGGCGTCGTCGCCGATGAATCGGCGCCGGCCAAGGCCGGGCAGCAGCCGGGCCGGTGCTGCGCGACCGGCTGCAGGCCGCCGGTGATGGGCGAGCGGCTCACGAGAGGCAGCGAACCGACCTGACGCGCAACCGATTGTTGCGAAGACGACGGTCCGGCCTGTCGGGTTTGCGGCCGAAAATCCGTCTTAGGGAGTGAGGATCGCCGTTGCGCCGTTGCGCGACATCCTCGTCGAGGTCCTGGGATGTTTCGTGATTCGAAGGTCGAGGCGGCGCGCCGGAAACTGCCGGCTGCGAGGTTCTGGTTCTGTGCGTGGGCGGTCATCGTGGCGTCGATCTGGGCCGGCAGCTACGCGTATGGCCGGTGGGAAGAGCAGATGCGGCGAACGCTGGTCGCGACGGTCGGGGCATCGTGGCCCGCGGCAGCGCCCGCGGAGACGGCGCTCGGGGGCGACGACGGTCGCACCTTCCTCTGGCGCGGGGTGTTCGGTTCGATCCTGTGGACGGGCGCCGCCCTGGCCATGGCGCTGGCGACGGGCGAGGGCCGTCGGCGGATCGGCGAGGAAGGCAACGCGAACGCCGTGCGATGACGGTGCCGGCCGCGAAGCGCTGAAAGGCGCTCGCCGGCACGCCCCGCCGGCCGGTGCTTCACGGTTCGGTCGATCGCTGCCGCTTCGGCGTGCTCGCCTGCGATGCGCCATCCTCGGCCCAGCCCTGGGCACCGATCAGCGGCACGAAGGCCACTGCGATCAGCACCTGCCGGTCGTACGTGTCGTCGCCGGTGCGCGTGAGCTTGACGAGTCGCTGCTGCCCCGATTCGCCGACGGGCATCACCAGCCGGCCGCCGATCGCCAGCTGCGCCTTCAGCGCTGTCGGCACGTCGGGTCCGGCGGCGGCGACGAGGATGGCGTCGAACGGCGCCGCGTCGGGCCAGCCGACGCTGCCGTCGCCGGTGCGCACCTCGACGTTGTCGTAGCCGAGCGCGCCGAGCCGCTCGCGCGCGAGGTGCGAAAGCGCGTCGTGCCGCTCGATCGCGTGGACCCGCGCGACGATGCGGCTTGCCACTGCGGCAGCGTAGCCCGATCCGGCGCCGACTTCGAGCACATGGTCGGTCGGCACGAGCTCGGCGGCCTCGAGCATCGCCGCGACGATGAAGGGCTGCGAGATCGTCTGCGATTCGGCGATCGGCAGCGGCGAGTCGTCGTAGGCGAACTCGGCCATGCCGACGTCGACGAAGCGTTCGCGCGGCACGCGGCGCATGGCGCTCAGCACGCGCTCGTCGCCGATGCCGCGCGCCGCGATCTGGTCGCGAACCATCGCCAGGCGGAGCTCGGCGTGGTCGCGGGCGGCCACGTCGGCGTCTCCTCAGGTCGCCAGCATCTGGCCGACCCTGCGCGCCAGGTCGTCCATCGCGAACGGCTTGGTCAGGAGCGACATGCCCGGTTCGAGCCCACCGTCGCCCATCACCGCGTTCTCGGCGAAGCCGGTGATGAAGAGCACGCGCAGCTGCGGCCGCACGACGCGCGCAGCGTCGGCCAGCTGGCGGCCGTTCATGCCGGGAAGGCCGATGTCGGTGACCAGCAGGTCGACCTTCGGCGTCGACCCGAGCAGCTGCAAGCCGGCGCGACCGTCGGCCGCCTGCAGCGCCGTATAGCCGGCCTGCTCCAGCACGTCGACGACCATCAGACGCACGGCTTCCTCGTCGTCGACGACCAGCACGACCGCGCCCGCGGTCGACGCCGCTGGCGTCGGCGGCGCAATGTCGGCACAGGCCGTGCCTGCCTCCGGCGGCTTCGAGTCGTCGCGCGGCAGGTAGACACGCACGGTCGTGCCTTCGCCGGGCTGCGAATGGATCCGCACCTGACCGCCCGACTGCCGTGCGAAGCCGTAGGTCATCGACAAGCCGAGGCCAGTGCCGGCGCCGATCGTCTTGGTCGTGAAGAACGGATCGAAGGCCTTGGCGGCGACTTCGGCTGTCATGCCGGTGCCGTTGTCGGTCACGCAGAGCGTCACATAGCAGCCCGGCGCCAGGTCGCGCTTCTCGGCGCTGCCTGCGTCGAGCTCCAGGTTGGCCGTCTCGATCGTCAGGCGCCCGCCCTCGGGCATCGCGTCGCGGGCGTTGATGCACAGGTTGAGCAGCACGTTCTCCAGCTGGTTCGGATCGACCCGCGTCGACCACAACCCCTCGCACCGCACCACCTCGACCCGCACGCCCGGCCCGACCGAACGGTTCACCAGCTCCTCCATTCCGGCCACCAGCCGGTCGAGGTCGGTCGGTCGCGGGTCGAGCGTCTGCTGGCGCGAGAACGCGAGCAGGCGGTGCGTCAGCGACGCGGCCCGCGTCACCGCACTCTTGCCGATCTCGAGGAACCGCGCGATGCGGTCGACGCGTCCCTGCTCGACGCTGCGCTGGATGACCTCGAAGCTGCCGCCGATCGCTGCGAGCAGGTTGTTGAAGTCGTGGGCGATGCCGCCGGTCAGCTGGCCGACGGCCTCCATCTTCTGCGACTGTCGCAGCGCCTCCTCCGCCGCCTCGAGCGCCTGGGCGCGCTCCTTGTCGACGGTGACGTCGCGGGCGCTGCAGTAGATCTTGCCGCCCTCGGGCACCGCGACCCACGACAGCCAGCGGTAGGCGCCGTCCTTGCAGCGGTAGCGGTTCTCGAAGCGCAGCGCCGGCAGGCCGCGTTCGGTCGCGTCGGCCCATGCCTGTTCGGTGCGGGCGAGATCGTCGGGGTGGATGAAGTCGAGAAAGACCTGGCTCGCCACCTCCGGTTCCGACCAGCCGAGCGTCACCTCCCAGGCCCGGTTCGACGTCTCGAACCGGCCTTCGGCGTTGATCACGCCGAGCAGCTCGGGGCTCACCTGCCAGGTGCGGCCGCGCTCGAGGGCGCGCTCGATCACCTTGCGCTCGAGCTCGGCGTTGAGCTCGCGCAGCCGCTCCATGGCGATCTTGCGGTCGGTGATCTCGTAGCTCACGCCCTGAAAGCGCAGCGGCGTTCCGTCGGCGGCGCGCTCGAGCCGGCCCTCGGCCAGCACCCAGCGCACGACGCCGTCGGCGCCGACGAGCCGGTATTCCTCGCTGAACGGCACGGCGCGCTCGAGCGTGGCCGCAATGCCGTCGCGAACGCGGTCGATGTCGTCGTGGTGCATCGCCGCGAAGAACTCTGCGAGCGGCGCACCGGCCTTTGCCCGGTCAGGATCGACGCCGTACAGGCGGGCGAAGCGCGCGTCGGACACGACCCGGTTGCTCAGCAGGTCCCAGTCCCAGGTGCCGATGCCGCGCCCGGCCGACAGCGCCAGGTTCAGGCGCGCCTCGCTGTCGGCGAGCCGCCTGGCACCCTCGACCTGTTGCGTCGTCTCGTGGCACACGACGAGCACGCCGCCGACGCCGCTCGCGGAGCGGTCGTCGTCGATCGGGCCGAAGCTGTAGGTCCAGTAGACATCCTCGCGCACGCCGTTGCGGGTCATCGGGATGAGCTGGTTCTCGTGCCAGGTGGCGCCGCGCCCGGCCATCACCTGCTCGATCTGTGGCCCGATCACCGGCCAGATCTCGCCCCACACCTCGCGCGCCGGCCGGCCGAGCGAGCGCGGATGTCGTTCCACGCCGAGTGACGGTCGATAGGCGTCGTTGTAGAAGCAGAGCCCCTCTTCGCCCCAGAAGATGTAGATCGGGTGGCCGGTGTTGAGCAGCAGCCGCAACGCCGTGCGCAGACCCTGCGGCCAAGCCGACGGCTCGCCCAGCGTCGACGCAGCCCAGTCGTGCTCGCGCGTGAGCCGGCCCATCTCGCCGCCGCCTGAAAGAAAGTCGAGATCGTTCACGGCTCGACGAGGTGCTCAACCGAGTCCGGATGCGAAGGCGACCGTCTGCGCGGCGGTGCAGGCGACGTACCATGCGTTGCGGATGTACATGCGACGGTTATAGCGCCGTCAGGGACGACCATGAACCACGTCGGGCGGGCCGACCTGTCGAAGCGGCTTCCGGGCATCGTGCTCGTCGTGCTGTTCCACGTCGCGCTCGTCTACGCGCTGCTCAGCGGGCTCGGCAAGCGGATCGTCGACGTCGTGCGCGAGCCGATCGAGACCAAGGTCATCGAGGAGCCGAAGAAGCCGCCGCCGCCGCTGCCCGAGATCGCGCTGCCGCCGCCGCCGGCGTACGAGCCGCCACCGCCCTTCATCCCGCCGCCGGAGATCACGATCAAGCCGCCGCCGCCCAGGCCGCGGATCGTCGTCGTCGCGCCGAAGCCGCCACCCGCGCCGGCGCCGATGGTGCCGGTGCCGACGCCGGCACCACCCGCACCGCCGGCGCCGCCCGCGCCGCGGCCGCCTCCTGCGCCGCCGGCGCCTGCACCGGCCCCCGCCCCGGTCGCCAGGCCGCCTGCGGTCGTGACGGCGGGGGTGGCGTGCGCGAACTACCGCACGGCGATGGGCGGCGCCGCCTACCCGAGGCGGGCCCGCCGGCTCGGCATCGAGAGCGGCGAGGCACTCGTCGAGTTCACGCTCAAGGCCGACGGCCATGTCACCGGGGTGAGGACGGTCTCGGCGTCGCACCCCGTGTTCGGCACCGCGAGCATGCAGATCGTCTCGCAGCTGAGGTGCAAGGGGCAGGGCCGCGACGTGATCGTCCGCGTGCCGTTCGGCTACCGGCTGCAGTAGTGGTCTCGCCCGACGACGCATCGAGCGACCGCTTCGTTCGCGACGTGCTGAGCAACCGGAACAACGCCGCGATCCTCGACCGGTGGAGCCGCCTGCCGGTGGCCGCCGGCTGGCTCGTCGCCGGCTGTCTGTTCCAGACCGTGTGGAACCTTCGATCGGACCTCGTGCCGGAGGCCTCGATCAAGGACTACGACCTGTTCTACTTCGATGCGGGTGCTGGCGAGGACGACGAGCGAAGGGTCCAGGCGCTCGTCGAGACCGAGCTGGCCGACCTCGGCATCGTCGTCGAGGCGACCAACCAGGCGCGCGTCCATCTCTGGTACGAGGACCACTTCGGCCATCCGTACCCCGAGCTCGTCAGCGCCGAGGACGGCATCGACCGCTTTCTCGTGCTGTCGACCTGCGTCGCCATCCGGCCGCGCGCAGCGTCGTTCGAGGTCTACGCGCCTTACGGGCTGCAGCCGCTCTACGACGGCGTGCTGAAGCCGAACCCGCTGTGCGACCACCGGCCGCTCTTCGAGCGCAAGGCCCGTTCGTACGCCGAGCGATGGCCCTGGCTGTGCATCGACACGGCCTGATCCGTGTCGCGGTCGGGGGTCACCGGCGTGACGCTACCTGTACGGGTACAGGTACTGGGTCGGCACCGCGCCCTTCGCGCCGCCGGGCGGCTGCCATGCGAAGTGCGCCTCGGTTTCGCCGCCACCCTGGAAGTAGCGGATCCTCACCGGGTAGCGCCGTCCGGCCACGAGGTCGATCGAGCCGGCGTGCTCGGTCGGCGCCTGGTAGTAGAACGCGTCGACGACGAGCGTGCTGCCGATCGTGATCTGCATGCCGTCGTCGGTGGTGCCGAAGATGCCGTAGGTCCCGGTTGTCGGCGCTTCGAGGTAGCCGCTCCAGACGACGGAGAAGTTGTCGTTCTGGCCGGAGAGGATGCTTTGGCCGGGTCCGGTTCCGCTCCAGACGTTGTCGATGGTCGCATCGACGATCGTCTGCGCGAGCTCGGACTCGTCGACCTGGCTGAAGAACTGGCCCATGAGGCCGGTACCCGAGCCGGGTGCAGTCGGCGCCAGCGTCGCCGTCGTCGAGGCGGCGAGCGCCTTCGCGTCGACCGTGGCCTTCACGAACGGCTGGTTCGCTGCCGCCTTCGTGAGGTCGGTGAGGTCGAACGACGCCCAGACGAAGGAGTCGGTGGCGCGCAGCGCGGCGGCGGCGGTCACCGCGAACAGCGCCGGGGCACTGGGCAGGCCGTTGCCGCGCGCGCCGTCGAGCTCGCGCACGCCGAACGCCGTCTTGACGGCCGTCGGCCACGCCGCGCGCAGCGTCTCGGGGATGAACGCGCTGTCGGTGGCGGCCGACGCGATGCCGTTCTTGCGCCAGTCCGCCGACCCGGCGAACTGCTCGGCCGTGCGCAGGCCGTAGTCGATGCCGCCGTCGACGAGCAGCGCCCGTGCCGATGCGCCCTCCACGAACCCGGCGAAGAACGAGCCGAGCGGCGACGCGGGGTTCGCACCGCAGCCGCCGCCCGGGGAGGCGTTGGCGATGTCGCGCGAGACGCAATTCACCAGCGCCGGCGACGACTTCGGCTCCGCGCCCGCCGGCCCGCGCAGCACGACGACGACCGCGTCGGGAAACTCGGCCGTGATCGTCTGCATGATCTGCCGGCCGATCGCCTGCGTCTGCGCCCGGTATTCGGCTTCCGTCCTCGTGTTGCCGTTCTTGAAGTCGTACGGATAGTTGACGCGCAGACCGGCGAGGCTCTCGTCGTCGACGACGATGCCGACCAGGCCGGCGTCGCGAGCCACCTTGGCCAGGCTCCTGACGTTGGCGAGCGCGACCGACCAGTCGTCGAACGGGTCGAGGTCGTTCTGCACCGTCATGACCGCGAAGTTGTACTTGAGCCTGGCGGGGCGCAGCGCGTAGAGCGGCTCGAGGTCGCTTGCGATCGTGCTCGCCCTGAGCAGCGTCGCCCTGGTGATCGCGTCGGTGGTGTTCGGGAGCTTCAGGAAGACGCCGTCGAACGCGGTCAGCGTCAATTCCATCGACGCGAGCCGGTCGCGCAGGACCGCCGGCGTGATGGCGTTGAGCTCGCGCTGGTGCAGGACGAGCGCCTTGCCGGCGCGAAAGCCGGCGTAGAGCTGGGCGCCGCCTTGCGGGCCCGGGCCGGCCTGGTAGGCGCCACCGTCCGGAGCGCCGCTGCCGCTGCCGCCGCCCCCGCCCGTTGACCCGGAGCCACCGCCCGTGCCCGAGCCGGTGCCGTCGTTGGCCGACCCGCTGCCGCCGCCGCATCCCGCGAGTGCTGCGGTGGCGAATGCGGCGATCCACACTGCTCGAATGGCTGAATGCACAACGGCCTCCCTGCCGCGACGAAGGAGGCCGCACTGTGACGCGCCAAAGCGGCGCGGCATGTAAGGGCGCTGTAACGATTGCAGGGCCGGCGCAACCGGCCGGGACCGTTCGTCCGGGCACGAGCGGTCGCTAGGCCGGGCGCTTCAGTCCGTCAGTTGCTCGACGACGACCTTGTCAATGCGTAAAGGCCGATCAGCAAGGCCCCTGCCGTGGCGACGCCGAGTGCGGCGCGGGTCGGGTCTTCACGGGCATAGCGCGCGGCGGCCTCGAACTGCGGACGCAGCCGCTCGACCATCGGATCGGCGTGTTCGCGCAACGAGGTCCACGCATCGGACATCGCGTTCGCGGCGGCATCCGACGCATCGCTCGCCTGCTGCTTCGCGTTTCCGATGCCGTCTTCGGCGCGTTGCTGTGCCGCGTATGCCGCCTGCTCGGCCTTCGAGCGCGTGGCCTCGTGCACCGAATCGCTGCGCTGCTGGGCTGCAGCGAACGCGCGGTCGGCGCCGGCACCCGCAAGGGACAGGAGGCCGGCCGTCTTGCGCTGGGCCGACGACAGGACGTCGTTCGCGGCAACGTGGGCCCGGTCGGCGAGGTCGAGCGCGGCGTCACGGATCGACGACAGCGCGCTCGACCGCAGCGCGGGGCGAGAGGCCGCGCGGGAACTCGACCGGGTCAGAAGGACGATGAGGGCCATGATGCCGGCGCCGACGGCCGCCGACGCGACCATCGACTTCGTCGGCTCGTCGCGAACGTAGCCGGTGACAGCGTCGAGCTTGGGCCGCATGCGCTCGACGACATCGTCGGCCTGGGCGCGGAGTCGAGTCAGGGTCGACTTCGCTTCGTCCTCCGCCGCGTCGGCGATGCTGCTCTCGCTGTCCGGGCTGTTGTGGGTCTTGTCGGGCGTATCGAGTGCCATGGCTGCGCTCTCCTCTGGGCGTCTGGTGTCGGAATCGCCGCAGCGTTGCCGCCGCGGGAGCCGCCACGGTACGCGCGGGCGTCCGGCGGCCCTGTGGGACAACCCAGCCGTGGTCGGTCGGACAGTGCCGACGCGAACGGGCCCGACGCGTCGACGCCGCTTGAAAGCGACCTGCATCGCCCCAGTTCGGATCCAGGGCCCGGACCATCCGGGCGGAGACGACACCATGGCCACCCCGCACCTCCCCCGTTCGCCGCAGGGCGCGAATGCGTCGCCGGTCGAATCCGTGCAGGGCCGGATCGAGACGCTCGTCGCGCTGGCGCGGCTGCTCGACCGCGTCGAGGGCAGCGGCAAGGGGATCGGCGCCGATCAGTACCGCGCCGTCGTCGCTCGCCTGCAGGCGGCCCTGTCGGCGCAGGTTCCGGAGCCGGCGCTGGAGGCGATCCTTTCAGCGCACCCCGGCGCCTCGGAGGTCTACGAGAACCTGCACTACGAGCAGTCAGGCCTGTCGCGCAGTTCCCTCGACCGTTCGGTCTCGACCGAGATGCTCGCCGCGCAGGCGATCGCCCGCGCCGCCCGACGCGGGCCCTGACGGCGGCGCCGGATCGGCGGCGGCCGCGTCGGCGACGATGCGGCGGAAGCGCACGACGGCGGCGTCCATCGCCAGCGGCAGCGTCCAGCAGGCGGCGCGCGAGGCGATGAAGAAGGCGAAGCCGGGAACGGCCGAGTTCCGCTCGGCGCTTCGCGCCGCGATCGAGAACCTGAAGGACTTCACCGGCTCGGAGGGCGTCTACAACATGAGCGCGAGCGATCACAACGGCGTCGACGCGCGCAGCCAGGTGATGGTGAAGATCGAGAACGGAACCTGGAAGCTGCAAAACTGACTCCCATCGAAGCGACCGGACGGGCGCCGGGCCGTTCCCAAGGCCGGCCGCGACCCCTCGGGGGGCAGCGACCGCAGGGAGCGTGGGGGCGCCGTCAGAGCTTGGGGATGTGCAGGGTCTTGCTGACCATCAGCGTCCCCGAGAGGCCGAACATCAGGACGAGCGGATGCAACGTCAGGCCGGCGATGCTCCACGCGCCGAGCCAGACCGCGTCGCCGATGGCGCCCTGCCACGCGGCGACGGCGAGCACCGCGACGAGGCCGACGCTGGTCGGGATCGGCGTGCCTTCGAAGTACGCGACCTTGCCGTCGTCTCCCGACATGGCTTCGGCGGTGACGTTGTAGCGTGCCAGCCGCGAGACGCCGCAGCAGACGAAGTAGACGAGCACCAGCGCGTCCCATCCGCCGGAGAGGCCCGAGGCGTAGGCGAGGGCGGCGGGCGCGACGCCGAAGGAGATCACGTCGGCGAGCGAGTCGAGCTCGCGGCCGAGCGCCGACGACGTGCGCCGCCAGCGCGCGACGCGGCCGTCGAGCACGTCGAACACGAATGCGGCCGGCGCGAACGCCGCGGCGATCAGCAGGTCGCGCGCCTGGCCGGTCGTCAGGTAGCGCATCGCCATCATCACGCCCGCCATTCCGCACGCCGCGTTGGCGAGCGTGAACACGTCGGCCAGATGAAAGCCGCGAATCATCGAGAAGTGGCGGGGCGGGTGTTGTGGCATCGGTGACCTGTCGGGTGGCGGGCTGCGTCAGCTCTCTTCCGACCAGGCGTAGCCGTCGCGCGCGACCAGCGCGCTCGCCGCGGCCGGCCCCCACGAGCCGGCGGCATAAGGCCGCGGCAGCGCGTCGTCGGCCTGCCACGTGTGGAGGATGGGCTCGACCCACGCCCAGGCTTCGGCCTGTTCGTCGCTGCGAACGAACAGGTTGAGCCGGCCGGCGATCACGTCGAGCAGCAGCCGCTCGTAGGCACCGACGCGGTTCTCGGCGCAGGCCTTGTCGAAGTCGAGGTCGAGCGAGACCGGCGCCAGCGTCTCCGACGGGCCGCGCGTGCCCGTGGCGGCGAGCAGGTGCAGCTCGAGGCCGTCTTCGGGCTGCAGCTTGATGACGAGCTTGTTGGCCGTCGAGGTGCCGGCGAAGATGGGGTGCGGCACGGCGCGGAAGTTGACGACGATCTCGGCGTCGCGCGCCGCCAGGCGCTTGCCGGTGCGCAGGTAGAACGGAACGCCGGCCCAGCGCCAGTTCTGGACTTCGGTGCGCAGGGCGACGAAGGTCTCGGTGCGGTTGCCGGCCGGGACGTGCTCCTCCTCGGCGTAGCCGGCGACGGCCTTGCCGTCGGCGTGGCCCGGCCGGTACTGGCCGCGGACCACGTCGCGCACGACGCTCTCCGGCGTGAAGCGCTTGAGCGACCGCAGCACCTTCAGTTTCTCGTCGCGGATCGCGTCGGCATCGTTCCTCGACGGCGGCTCCATCGCGACCATCGTCAGCAGCTGCAGCGCGTGGTTCTGGATCATGTCGCGCAGCGCGCCGGTGCGACTGTAGAAGTCGCCCCGCGTGCCGACGCCGATCGCCTCGGCCAGCGTGATCTGGATGTTGGCGATCGACTCGCGCCGCCACAGCGGCTCGAACAAGGCGTTGCCGAAGCGCAGCGCCATCAGGTTCTGCACCGAGGGCTTGCCGAGGTAGTGGTCGATGCGAAACGCCTGCTCCTCGCGGAACGACGCGGCGACGATGCGGTTGATCTCGCGCGCGCTCGGCAGGTCGCGGCCGAGCGGCTTCTCGAGCACGAGGCGGATGGACTCGTCGTTGAGGCCGGCCGCGCCGAGCTGCGCGACGACGACCGGGAACAGCTCGGGGCTGGTCGCGAGGTACATGACGACGACCTCGGCACGGCCCCCGTCACGCGCGGCCAGCCAGGATTTCAGTTGCGCGTAGTCGGCGGGCTGCGACAGGTCGAGACGCGCGTAGTGCAGCAGCGCGGCGAAGCCGGCGTATTCCTCGTCGCTCGGACGCTTCGCGTCGTCGACCTTGACGAAGCGCTCCTTCAGCCAGTCGCGGTAGCCGTCGTCGTCGAGCGGCTGGCGCGATACGGCGAGGATGCGGCCGTCGGGCGGCAGCTTGCCGTGCCGGAACGCCTGGAACAGCGCCGGCATCAGCTTGCGCCACGTGAGGTCGCCGGTGCCGCCGAACACGACCAGGTCGAACGACATGTCAGGCTGCTGTCGACGACAGGCCGTACACCGCGTCGCGGGCGGCGTCGACGCCCTGTTCGACGATCGCCGCCTTCCAGGCGTCGGAGTCGTCGTAGAACGCGTCGCGAACCTGCCGCTTGATGGCGCGGCGGGTGGCCGCGTCGGCGTCGGGGTGGTTCTGCAGCCACTGGTCGGCGCGCAGCGCGTCGATCACTTCGAGTTGCGGCTTCGTGCCGTACTCGAGGGCGATGCCCGTGTACTCGGACTGCGCGCACTCCTCGTACGCGGCGAGCCACATCATGCCGGTGAGCAGCGCCGAGCTCGACGAGCCGTCGTAGATCGACGTCACGTCGCCCCACCAAGCCCGCGCCCGACCGTAGGCGTCGGCGTCGTCGCGGCAGGCGAAGATGCGCTCGCCGTGGCCGTTCGGGCCGAGCCCGGTGTGCAGGTCGATCCAGGCGAGCTTCGTGCAGCGGGCGCCGTGCTGGCGCAGCACCTCGCGCAACGTGCGCTGGCTCCAGGTCGGCGCGTCGCCGCCGTAGAAGAGGCCCTTCGGGTGGTGGTACTGCCCCGACGAGACCGCCGCGTGGAGTGCCTTCTCGCCGCGCTCGGCGACGAAGCGGCCGACGCGGGCGACCGTCTCGGCGTCGGGCGGCCAGCGCTCGGGGACGATCGAGTCGGCGAGTTCGTCGTAGCCGGGATTGCGCGGCGGCGGTGTCGCGAAGTCGCGGAAGTTGCGGTTGAGGTCGACGTTCTCGTCGGTCGTCCGCCGCCAGTGCGAGAAGCCGTACGGATTGAGGGCGTGGACGTAGAGCGTCGCGACGCCGCTGCTTTCGAGCAGGCGGTGCCACGCGCCGTCGGCGAGCAGCGCGTTCTGCACGCCGGAGCCACAGTAGCCCTCGACGCCGTGGCAGCCGCTCGAGACGATGAGCAGCGCGGCCGCGTCCATCGGCCCGTCGCGGGCCACGTCCATCGCCAGCGCCTCGCCGTCGCGGCCCGCGAGCGGATGCGGGTGAGACTCGACCTCGAGCCCGCGCGCCGCAGCGGAGGCGAGGAACTTGCTCCTGGCCTCGGCGTAGGTTTGCGCGAAGAAGCCGCCGACCTCGCCGCTCACCGCACGGGCGGCGGTTGGCCGAGCCAGGCTTCGGCCATGCGCACCCACAGCGACCCGCCGAGCGGGATCAGCTCGTCGTTGAAGTCGTAGCTCGGGTTGTGCAGCATGCACGGGCCCATGCCGTGGCCCATCTCTCGGTGCGCGCCGTCGCCGTTGCCGATCAGGAAGTAGCAGCCGGGCTTCTCCTGGAGGAAGAAGCTGAAGTCCTCGGCGCCCATCGTCTGCTCGAACTCGAGCACGTTCTCGGCGCCGACCATGTCCTGCATGACGCCGCGGGCGAACGCGGTCTCGGCATCGTGGTTGATCGTTGGCGGGTAGTTGCGCTTGAACTCGAAGTCGCACTCGACGCCGAAGGCCGTGGCCGTGTGCTCGGCGACTTCCTTCATGCGCGTCTCGATCAGGTCGAGCACCTCGAGCGTGAAGGTCCGCACCGTGCCCTGCAGCTGGGCGCTGTCGGGGACGACGTTGGTGGCTTCGCCGGCGTGGATCATCGTCACCGAGATCACGCCGGCGTCGATCGGCCGCTTGTTGCGGCTGATGATGGTCTGGAAGGCCTGCACCATCTGGCAGGCGACGGGCACCGGGTCGGCGCCGAGGTGGGGCATCGCCGCATGCGAGCCCTTGCCGCGGATCGTGATGCGGAACTCGTTGCTCGACGCGAAGCAAGGGCCGGTCTTGAGCGCGAACTGTCCGGCCTTCATGCCCGGCCAGTTGTGCGCCCCGAAGATCGCTTCCATCGGGAACTTGTCGAACAGGCCGTCGTTGATCATCTCGCGGGCGCCGCCGCCGCCTTCTTCGGCGGGCTGGAAGATCAGGTAAACGGTGCCGTCGAAGTTGCGATGCTTCGAGAGGTGCTTGGCGGCGGCAAGCAGCATCGCCGTGTGGCCGTCGTGGCCGCAAGCGTGCATCTTTCCGGGTTCGGTGCTCGTGTGCGCGAACGTGTTCTTCTCCGTGATGGGCAGTGCGTCGATGTCGGCGCGCAGGCCGACGGCGCGCTTGCTGCTGCCGTTGCGAACGATGCCGACGACGCCGGTGGTGCCCAGGCCGCGGTGCACCTCGATGCCCCAGCCCGCGAGCTGCTCGGCGACCAGGTCGGAGGTGCGCTGCTCCTTGAAGCAGAGCTCGGGATGGGCGTGGATGTCGCGTCGCAGCTTGGTGATCTGCGCTGCATCGGCGAGGATCGACTCGATCACGTTCATGGGCTTTCCTTCGAGGCGAGCAAAGGGTCATCTTACCGGGCGTGAAGCCGGCGCGCAGGGGCGTATGCCATGATTCCCGGATGACCATCCGCGAGGTCCGCGCCGCCTGCCCCCATGACTGCCCGGACACCTGCGCGATGCGCGTCACGGTCGAGGGCGGCCGCGCCGTCAGGGTCCGCGGCGATCCTGACCATCCACCCACGCACG
>JBBSUK010000049.1:0-22026 GCA_038234975.1 Burkholderiales bacterium | reverse complement strand
TCCTCGCAGAGCCTGACTCAAGCGTTGGCCGACCTTGCGGTCGCAGATGCCCTCGACGAAGTCGGCCATGTCCTGAAACCACACGTACGACGGAAGCGGGTCGATGGCGATGAGATCCAGCTCATCGGTCTTGACTGGGTTCTCCCCGTCGATGCCCGTATCGCTGGTCCAGAATGCAATCTCGCCCGTTCGCGGGTCTATCAGCCATCGGTGCTCGTAGTCAGTCTGATCCGCGAGCGTCCCTGCAACCTCGTCTACGTCGATTGCGCTGAGGTCGAGCATCCGTTCAGGCTGGAACCCGGACGCCGCGTGCGACAGATCGGAGGTCAGGTGGTGGCACTTTCGCGGTGGAAAGCAGCACCTTCCGCGTTCCCCGCGATGATCGACATCACCGCCATCCGCACGGCGATGCCGAACGTCACCTGCGGCAGGATCACGCTCTGGGGCCCGTCGGCGACCGACGACGCGATCTCGACGCCGCGATTGATCGGACCCGGGTGCATCACGATCGCGTCGGCCTTGGCGAGCGCCAGCTTCTCGTCGGTCAGCCCGAAGGTCTTGAAGTACTCGCCCGCGCTCGGCAGCATCGCGCCGCCCATGCGCTCGTTCTGCAACCGCAGCATGACGATCACGTCGGCGCCGCGCACGCCCTCGGCCATGTCGTGGCAGACGCGCACGCCCATCTCCTTCAGGTCGCCGGGCACCAGCGTCTTCGGGCCGACGGCGCGGATCTCGGGGACGCCGAGCGTCGTCAGGGCGTGGATGTCGGAGCGGGCGACGCGCGAGTGGACGATGTCGCCGACGACCGCCACGGTGAGCTGGCGGAAGTCCTTCTTGTAGTGGCGGATCGTGTGCATGTCGAGCAGCCCCTGCGTCGGGTGGCTGTGCCGGCCGTCGCCGGCGTTGACGACGTGCACGTGCGGCGCGCAGTGCCGGGCGATCAGGTACGGCGCACCCGACTCCGAGTGACGCACGACGAACATGTCGGCGTGCATCGCCGAGAGGTTGGCGACGGTGTCGAGCAGGCTCTCGCCCTTGACCGTCGACGAGCGCGCGATGTCGAGGTTGATGACGTCGGCCGACAGCCGCTTGGCGGCGATCTCGAAGGTCGTGCGGGTGCGCGTGGAGTTCTCGAAGAACAGGTTGAAGATGCTCTTGCCGCGCAGCAGCGGCACCTTCTTGACGTCGCGCTCGTTGACCGAGAGAAAGGTGCTGGCCGTGTCGAGGATGAGGTGCAGCACGTCTGCCGGCAGGCCCTCGATCGACAGCAGGTGGACGAGCTCGCCATTGGCGTTGAGCTGGGGGTTGCGCGAGCCGAACATCGTCGCGGCCGGCTCAGGATCTGCGCACCGTTTCGAACCGCAAGCGCCCGTCGTCGCCGCGCCCGAGCGTGAGCCGCTCGCCTGCCGCGACGTCGACACCACTCGCCGCCGCGAAGGCAGCCGCGATCGGCAGCTCGCGGCCGCCACGGTCGACGAGCACGGCGAGCGCGACGCTCGCGGGTCGGCCGAAGTCGTACAGCTCGTTGACGACGGCGCGGATCGTGCGGCCCGTGTGCAGCACGTCGTCGACGAGCACGATGTGCCGGCCCTCGACCTCGAACGGCAGCCGCGTCGGGTCGCTGCCGGCGAGGCCGCGGCGGGCGAAGTCGTCGCGGTGCAGTGCGCTCGAGATGACGCCCGGCTCGCCGGCGAGCTCGAGGTCGCGCTGCAGCCGCTCGACGAGCCAGGCGCCACCGGACCAGATGCCGACCAGCGCCGAGCCGTCGCGCAACAGACCACGAACGCCGTCGACGAGGCCGGCGTAGAGCGCCTCGGCGTCGAGGCCGGGGTCGGGTCGGCGCGGGTCCGTGGTCATGCCGCGTCGCTGGCCAGGAACTGCTCGAGGATGACGGCGGCGGCGCCGGCGTCGAGGTCGGCGTCACCGCGGGACGTCGACTCGGTCGTCGTCCAGCGCTCGTCGACCTCGTGGACCACGAGGCCGCAACGCGCCGCCAGCTCGCGCCCGAAACGACGCGCCCGAGCGGTGTTGGCGTGCGGCGCGCCGTCGGGATGGAACGGCACGCCGACGACAAGCGCCGTCGGCCGCCACTCGGCGACGAGCGCGGCGATCGCGACGTCGCGCGCCTCGCCGTGTGCCGCGATCGTCGTCAGCGGCGTCGCGCTTCGCGTCAGCGAGTTGCCGCTGGCCACGCCGAGGCGGCGGACGCCGAAGTCGAACGAAAGGAAGGTGCGGGGCGTGACGGGCGTGGATGGCGTAGAGGCAAAAGCCACCGCGCGCCTCACGCGTGTCCCGCCGCCGACGACAGCATCGCCGGGTCGATGCCGAGCAGCGACAGCGCCTTGTCGTAGCGCTCGGCGACCGGCGTGTCGAAGATGATCCCGGGCTCGGCGGCGACGTTGATCCAGCCGTTTCGGCTCATCTCGTCCTCGAGCTGGCCGGCGGCCCAGCCGCTGTAGCCGAGCGTGACGAGCACCCGCTTCGGCCCGGTGCCGGCGGCGAGCGCCTCCAGCACGTCCTTGCTGGTCGTCATCTCGAGGCCGCCCTCGATGTGCAGCGACGAGCTGTAGGCGCCTTCGTCGCCCTCTTCCGCCTCGACCTTCTCGTGCAGCACGAAGCCGCGCTCGGTCTGCACCGGGCCACCGAAGTAGACAGGCGCCCCGGCCAGATCCTCGCGGTCGAGCTCCAGCTCGACCTTCTCGAACAGGTTCTTCAGCGTGATGTCGATCGGCTTGTTGATGACCAGGCCGAGCGCGCCCTTGTCGGTGTGCTCGCACAGGTAGACGACCGAACCGGCGAAGGCGCCTTCGCTGACGCCCGGCATGGCAATCAGGAACTGGTTGGTGAGGTTGATCGACGACGACGACACGACCGCATTTTATTCCTGCCGCCGCCGCGGACGTGTCGCCGTTTGATCCACACTGCGCGGCCATGACGGTCGACAAGCCGCTCGACAGTGCCCTGGTCTGGTTCCGGCGCGAACTGCGCGCCGACGACCACGCGGCGCTGTATCACGCGCTGCGCTCGGCCCGACGCGTCTGGTGCGCGTTCGTCTTCGACACCGCCATCCTCGACGTGCTGCCGCGCGAGGACCGGCGCGTCGAGTTCATCCACCAGGGCATCGAGTGCCTCGACGCCGAGCTGGCGGCGCTCGGCCGCGAGCATGGCGTGAACGGCGTGCGGCTGCTCGTTCGCCACGGCGACGCGGCCGACGAGATCGTCGCCCTTGCCAACACGCTCGCCGTGCAGGGCGTCTACGCCAACCACGACGACGACCCCTACGCCCTGACGCGCGACGCCGTGGTGCGCGGCGCGCTCGCCGACCTCGGCGTCGCCCTGCACACCTCGAAGGATCACGTGATCTTCGAGCGCAGCGAGGTGCTCACCGGCGCCGGCAGCCCCTACACCGTCTTCACGCCGTACCGCACCGCCTGGCTCGAGCGGCTCGACGAAGAAGGCCGCGGCGCCGACAGCTTCTACCTGAAGGCCTATCCCGTCGACCGGCACGCCGCGGCGCTCGCCCCCGTCCCGCAGCAGACGCCGCACCGCATTCCGACGCTCGGCCAGCTCGGCTTCGCCCGGAGCAACCTGGAGGCGCTCAAGGTGCATGGCACGCCGGCCGCGGCCGAGGCTCTGCTCGCCGACTTCCTGAATCGCGTCGACGACTACGCCACCGCCCGCGACTACCCCGCCGTCAGGGGCCCGAGCTACCTCAGCGTGCACCTGCGCTTCGGCACGATCTCGATCCGCCGGCTGGCACGCGCCGCCGTCGCGCATGCGGCCGAGGTGCCGGCGCGGGCCAGGGGGGGTGCGCAGACGTGGCTCTCGGAGCTCGCCTGGCGCGACTTCTATCAGCAGGTGCTGCACCACCGGCCGCACGTCGTCGGCGCCGCCTTCAGGCCCGAGTACGACCGCGTGAAGTGGGAGCACGGCAAGGCAGCCGACGCGGCATTCGACGCGTGGTGCAAAGGGCGCACCGGCTACCCCCTGGTCGACGCGGCGATGGCCCAGATCAACCAGACCGGATGGATGCACAACCGGCTGCGCATGGTGACGGCGAGCTTCCTCAGCAAGGACCTCGGCATCGACTGGCAGCGCGGCGAGGCCTACTTCGCCGAGCACCTGATCGATTACGAGCTGGCGTCGAACAACGGCGGCTGGCAATGGGCGGCGTCGACCGGCTGCGACGCGCAACCGTGGTTTCGCATCTTCAACCCGGTGACGCAGAGTCGCCGCTTCGACCCCGAAGGCAAGTTCATACGCCGCTACCTGCCGCAACTCGCACGACTCCCCGACGTGCTGATCCACGCGCCCTGGGAGGCATCGCCGATCGAGCTGGAGGCGGCCGGTATCGTGCTCGGCCGCGACTATCCCGAGCCGATCGTCGACCACGCCGAAGCGCGTGAGAAGACGCTGGCGCGGTACGGCGCCGTGCGCGCCGCCAGGCAGAGCCGCCGCTGAGGCGGCCGTTCAGGTTTGGGCGTCCGCTGCCTCGACACCGCAGTAGCGGCCGATCAGCGCCAGCAGCTCGTCTTCGGAGTAGGGCTTGCCGAGGTAGTGGTCGACGCCGAGCTCGCGCGCGTGCTCGCGGTGCTTCTCGGCGATCCGCGAGGTGATCATGATCACCGGCAGGTCGCGCCAGCGCGGGTCGGAGCGGAGGTTGCGAACGAGGTCGAAGCCGTCCATGCGGGGCATCTCGATGTCCGACAGCACCACCTGCGGAATCTCGTCGGCGAGGCGGTCGATCGCGTCGAGGCCGTCCTTGGCGAGCGTCACGCGGTAGCCCTCGCGCACCAGCAGCCGCTGGGTGACGCGGCGGACTGTCAGCGAGTCGTCGACGACGAGCACCAGCGGCGCGGCGCGCGCCTCGTCGGCCGCCGTCGGCGCCCGCGGCTGCAACGGCGCGTGCTCGGTCGCGCCGGCGCTGCGCGCCTGCATCGCGCTGCGCGCCTCGCCGCCGTAGAGCGTGGCCAGCGCGACCGGGTTGTAGATCAGCGCGACCGTGCCCGACGCGAGCAGCGTCATGCCGGCGAGGCCGGGCAGGCGCGACAGCTGCGGCCCCAGGTTCTTCACCACGACTTCCTGGTTGCCGAGCACCTCGTCGACGTGCACCGCCACGCGCTGCTGCGCGCTGCGCACGATCACGACGGGGCGCGTGCGCGAGTTCGTCTCGGCGGCACGACCGCCGCGCTGCAGCAGGTCGCCGAGCCAGAAGAACGGAATCGGGCTGCCGCCGTAGTCGTAGGCGCCGCTGCGGTAAGCGGCGTCGACGTCGACGGCGGCGGCACGGCGCACGATCTCGACCAGCGTCGACGGAACGGCGATCGTGTCCTCGCCGGCATGCAGCATCACGACCTGCGTGACCGCCGTGGTGAGCGGCATGACGAGCTTGAACGACGTGCCCCGCCCCGACGACGTCGCCGTCTCGATGCGGCCACCCATCGCGGCCACCTCGGAACGCACGACGTCCATGCCGACGCCGCGTCCGGCCAGCTCGGTCACCTTCTCGACGGTCGTGAAGCCGGGTGTGAAGATGAGGTTGGCGAGTTCGGCGTCGTCGGGCGACGCGTCGGCCTTCACCAGGCCGACGGCGACGGCCTTGTCGCGGATCCTGGCGAGATCGAGCCCGGCGCCGTCGTCGCGCACCTCGACGCCGACTTCGTTGCCCTCCTGGCTCAGCGAGACGACGATCGTGCCGGTCGCATCCTTGCCGGCCGCGGTGCGCACCTGAGGCATCTCGATGCCGTGGGCGACGCTGTTGCGCAGCAGGTGCTCGAAAGCGCCGGTCATGCGGTCGAGGACGCCGCGGTCGACTTCGATCGAGCCGCCGACGATGTCGAGCCGCACCTGCTTGCCCGTTTCCTTCGCGGTGAGGCGGACGACGCGGTAGAGCCGGTCGGACAGGCCCTCGAACTCGACCATGCGCGTGCGCAGGAGATCATCCTGCAGGTCACGGGTCAGCCGCGCCTGGGCGACGAGCTCGTCCTCGGCCGCCTCGACCGAGCGCTGCAGCGAGCGCTGCACGGTGGCGACGTCATTGACCGACTCCGCCATCATCCGCGTCAGCTCCTGGAAGCGCGTGAAGCGGTCGAACTCGAGCGGGTCGAACGACTGCGACGCCGCTTTCGCCGCCTCGAGGCGCGAGGTCATCTGCACCTCGCCCTGCAGCTCGATGTCGCGCAGCTGGCCGCGCAGCCGCTCGAGGTTCTCGGTCAGGTCGCCGAGCGATCCCTTGATCTGGCCGACGCCGCTCTCGATGCGCGACCGCGTGATGCTCACCTCGCCGGCCTGGTTGACCAGCCGGTCGAGCAGCGGCGCCCGAACCCGCACCGATGACTGCGTCACCGCCTGCGCTGGCTCGGTGGCACGAGCGGCAGCCGGACTGGCATGGATGAAGCGTGACCAGTCGATCGGCGCCGATTCCTCGGCCGCCTGCGAGCCGCTCCCGCTGTCGGCGCCACCTTCGGCAGCGGCCTGTCGCGCGGCAGCGCGGCGGCCGGCCCGCTTGACGGGCATCGCGGTCCCCTTCGGCGATGCGCCGGACGGCTTCGGCGTGCGGTCCGCAGCTGGCGCCGCTGCTGCGGCGGCTGACGTGTCGACCTTCGCGGTCGCTTCCGGCTCGGGCTTCGCGAACGGCTGCGCCGCCGGCTCGGTCGGCGCGGCTTTCGAAACCGGTGCCGTCGGCGTGATCGGCGTGATCGCGCCGGCGACCGCGTCTGCGTAGGCCTGGGCGTCGCGTCGGCTGAGCGCATCGAAAGCGTGCGACATCGCGTCGGCGCGCATCTGCAGTCCGTCGACATCACCGGCCGATGCGCTCGCGTCGCCGGACGTGAGGTGCTCGATGCGCGTCTCGAGGCGATGGGCCATCTCGCCCAGGCGCATCGCGCCGGCGAGCCGGGCGCCGCCCTTGAGGGTGTGCAGGGTGCGCATGCAGGCCGCGGCGTGGGCCTTCGCGGACGGCTCGCGGGCCCAGTCGCGCAGCTCGCTCGCCAGCTTCGGCAGGAGGTCCTCGGCCTCTTCCTCGAAGATGGGGAAGAGCTCGAGGTCGACCGCGTCGACGGCGTCGATGTCGCCGTCGAACTCGCCGTAGACCGACCGCGCGGCGACCGCGGTTCGCGGCGTGTCGACGGGCGCCGTCTCGAGCGGCTTGAGCTCGGCCAAACCGAGCGAGCCGACGGGAGCGAGCGGGACGAACGCCGAAGCCGGCGCCGATTCGGTCGCCGTCGCGTCTTCGCTCTCGTCCTCGGCTGAAGGGGCGGCGGGCTCGACGTCGCCGGACGCCGCCGAGACGGCGAGCGACGGCAGCGCCGTCGAGGCCGGCCCCTCCGGCTCCGCCACGAGCGGCGCCTGCTCCGATTCGAGATGGATCAGCGGCTCGACGGCGACTGCCGTCGTCGTTTCGTCGTCCTGGACCGCCTCGCCGAGCTCGGAGGCCGCGGTGGCCGCCTCGAGTCGACGCGCCGACGTCACCTCGTGCTCGGCCAGGCGCTCGGCGAGTCCGCTGGCCGGCGTCCTCAGGAAGCCCGCCGCGAACTGGTGCAGCAGGCGGCGGATGTCTTCGGCGGTGTCGACGAACAGGCGCGCTTCGTCTTCGGTGCCGTGGCCGATCGCGTTCGAGCGCGCCATCGCGTGCTCGAGGGTTCGCGACAGGTGCGACAGGTCGCTGAAGCCGACCGCCGACGAACTGCCTGCGAGCGAATGCGCGAGCGCGATCGCCGGCTCGCCGACCGGACGGTGTAGCTCCATGCCCCACTCGGCGACCTCGGTCGTGAGGCGGCGCGACAGCTCGTCGGCCTCGTTGAGGAAGATGTTGAACAGCGGAATGCCGATCCGCAGCGGCCCGACGACCTTCACGTTCTCGTCGACGATCGGCTCGGCGGCGGCTTCCTCGGCCTTCGTCGCTGGCGGCTCACGGTCCGCCTCGTGCGGCCCTTCGTCGGGCCACGCGGGCGGCGCCGAGTCTTCGCCGGTGCTCTCGTCGGTCGGCGCGTCGTCCAGCGCGAGATCGATGGTGTCGAAGGTGATCTCGCCTGCAGGTTGTGTCTCGGCCGCCTCGTCGAGCGCGCCGGGCGACGTCTCGATGTCGAGCGCGCCGGGCGAGGTCTCGATGTCGACCGTGGGCGCCAACGGCTCGATGAAGGGCCGCGAATCGGAGGCGTCGCCGAGGTCGAGGTCGAGGTCGAGGTCGGCGAAGTTCGAGTCGCCCGGGACGGTGTCGGTCCGTGACTCGAAGGGATCGAACATCGCCGAGGCGGCACCGTCCGCGCCGCCGGGGTCGAAGGCAGGCCACTGCCGGCCGTCGGCTGTCGTGGCCCCCGACGATGGCGTCGCCGCGTCGGGCGCGTCGAAGCCCGAGAGGTCGAGCTCGAAGGCGACCTCCTCGGCCGGAGCATCGACCGCCGACGGTGCAGTCGCCGGTGCGACCGACGACGACAGCCGAAGATCGAGGTCGTC
Source organism: Burkholderiales bacterium (assembly GCA_038234975.1). GTDB lineage: Bacteria > Pseudomonadota > Gammaproteobacteria > Burkholderiales > Burkholderiaceae_C > Schlegelella_A. Next base: position 13,572 of record JBBSUK010000049.1, on the reverse strand, counting down.
TGCGCTCGGCAGGTCCGGCGGCAACGACGCCGCAGCGACGTCCTCGGTGACCGGCAGGTCGAAGGCGGCGGCGTCATCGCCGCTCTTGAGCCGGCGCGCAAGCCCATCGGCGGCGAGCTTGATGCCGCGTTCGCTGCGCGGCCCGTCGCGCTGCTCGGCAATGTCTTCGACCCAGCTCGACAACTCGTCGAGTGTGGTGGTCGTGAACTCGAGCAACGCCGGCTCGCCGCCGCGCTGGTCGGCGAGTTGGGTGTTGTAGATCTGCTCGCACGACCAGGCCGCTTCGCCGAACGACTTGAGCCCGACCATCCGCGAGCTGCCCTTGAGCGTGTGGAAGGCGCGGCGCACGGTCGTCAGCAGGCCGAGGTCGTCGGGCGACGCTGCGAGCCCGGCGGTGGCGCCGCGCGCGGTCTCGATCACCTCGCGCGCTTCTTCGAGGAAGATGTCGCGCATCTCGTCGTCGTGCTCGAGGTCGATGACGAGCGCGATCGGCTTCTGGATCGCCGGCGCCTCGGCCACGGCGACGGGCTCGAGACCGGACGGCTCGGTCGACGTCGAGACGAAGTCGACGAGCGCCTCCGACAGCTCGCCGCGCGCCGTGACGATGGCCGCGTGGTCGCCATGCGCGGTGACGATCGCTTCCTGTGCCTTCAGCACCGTCGCGGCGAGCGCCGGCTGGTCGGCGGCCTGCGCCTCCTGCGACAGGCGCTCGAGGTCGCGTTGCACGTCGTCGAGCGGGACGTCCTCCCGAACTGACGTGAACGCCAGCAGCTGCGCCTGCTCGATGAGCCGTGGCTCGACCGGCGGCGGTTCGGGCGGCACGGGCCGGGCCGGGTCGGCGCGCCCCATCAGCGGCGACAGCGCGCCGGTCTCGGCGTCGTAGGTGAATAGCGACTTGGCCAACGACGGCTGCACACCGAGCATGTCGATCAGGAAGCCGAGCGCCGACAGGTTGCCGGCAAGTCGGTCGAACACGCCGGACGAGCCGATGCGAGCCGGATCGACCTCGGTCTGCGCGAGCCCGTCGACCTCGTCGCGCATGCGCAGCAGCGCCTGCGCCGCATGGCCCATGCCGAGCACCGACAGCACGCCACGCATCGCGCCGAGCTTGACCGGCACGTCGACCAGCACGGTGCGGTCGTCGGGCCGGCGGAAGAACGTGTCGATCGCCTTCTCGATCTCGCCGAGCGAGGCGCGCAGTTCGTGGACCACGCTGCCCATCGTCTGCCGGTCGGAGACGCGCCTGTACAGCTCCTCCATCCAGCTCTCGAGCGCCTCGGGGGCGCCGCCGCGACGCACGGCGGAGAGCCGGTCGGCAAGGCGCCGGACACGAGCCGCGTGCTCGGGGTCGTCGAAGTCGCCATCCTCGAGCGCAGCCTCGACGAACAGCAACCCGGTCGCCACCTCCATCGCCAGCGCCGTCGGAGGCGCCGCCGCGGCGGCCTGGGTCTGCGTCGCCGCGGCCTGCAGTTCGGCGGCGAACGCCTCACCGAACGGCAGCAGCTTGCGCAACGAGTCGCCGACCAGCGCGACCTGCTCGGCGAGCCCGGCGAGGCGGTGCATCTCGCCGCCGGCCGTGGCCGACCAGGCCTCCTTCGCGGCGACGACGCGCTTGCGCGCGTGGGCGACGATGGCCGGATCGAAACGGCCGAGGACGCTGAGCGAATAGTCGGTCGGCTGCTGCTCGGGCAGGCCGTAGGCGGCGCGAACCGCCACGAGCGCCGGCGCGCGAACGCCCCGGCCGGCCGGGGCAGCCTGCGCGCAGAAGAAGAGCACGTCGCGGGCGAGGCGCTCCGACACGTCGGTGTCGCCCTTCTGCAGCAGGCGGAACTGCGGCAGCAGCCGGGAGGCGACGCGCTTGGTGAAGATGTCGAACGGCAGCAGCCCGTGGTGCTGGGCCTCGAAGAAGGCAGCGGCCAGGCTCCAGAACGTTCGCACCTGCGGATGCGACGCGCCGGCGGCCAGGCCGGCGCAGAGGTCGACCATCCGCGATGCCGCGGTCAGCGCCTGGACGCCGCGCATCAGCTGCAGCAGCTGGCCTTCCAGCTGCGCTCGCGTGTCGGTGTCGGCATGGCGGGCGACGACGTCGGGCGAGACGGCGACGTCGCGCCAGCGCCAGTCCATCGGCCACAGGTCGGCGGGGTGCACGCGTTCGGCCTCGACCGCTTCCTGCACCGCGCGGTACTGCGGGAACAGCGCCAGCGGCGACACGGTCTTGCCGGCGAGCAGGCGGGAGAGGTAGTCAAGCAACGCGAACGACGCCCGCTCGATGTCGCCGACGAGCTCGGGTGTCAGCGACGCCGGCCGGCCGATCGCCCGCTGCACGGCCGACTCGCTGGCGCGCAGAACCGTCGCTGCCGCCGGCAACCCGACCAGTTCAAGGGCGCCGGTCCCCTGGTGGATCTGCGCCCGGGCCCCTCGCAGCACGCCCGGGTCGACGGCATCGAGATCGGAGCCGCTGACGGCCTCGGAATCCCTCTGAAAGCGTCGCAGCGACTTGTGCGCCGCGTCGAGCGAGCGGCGCAGCTCCTCCTGGACCCAGGCGATCGCGCTGAGGTCGTCGCTGGCGACGCCGTCGGCAGCAGCGGCGGCGGGAGCACCGCCGTCGTCGAGAGTGGAATCCATGACTCGGCTCGGAAAGCGCAGGGGTCAGGCGATCTTGAAGCGGGCGACCGACTGATTGAGCTCCTCGGCGGCGCGCGACAGCTCGCGGACCATCTGCGAGGTGGATCGGGTGCCCTCGCCGGTCTGTTCGGTGACGGCGAAGATGTGCTGGATGTTGGCGGCGACGACGTTGGCCGACTGGGCTTCGGCGAGCGACGCGTTCGAGATCTGGGAAACGAGGTCGGTCAGCTGGCGTGTCACGCGGTCGATCTCGCCGAGCGCCGTGCCGGCCGCGTCGGTCAGCTGCGTTCCCTGGACCACGCCCTGCGTCGACCGCTCCATGGCGCCGACGGCGTCCTGCGTGTCGGTCTGAATCGTCTTCACGAGCGCCGCGATCTGCCGCGTCGCGTCGGCCGAGCGCTCGGCCAGACGCTGCACTTCCTCGGCGACGACCGAGAAGCCGCGGCCGGCCTCGCCGGCCGACGCCGCCTGGATCGCGGCGTTGAGCGCGAGCACGTTGGTCTGCTCGGTGATGTCCGAGATCAGTTCGGTGATCTCGCCGATCTCCTGCGACGACTCGCCCAGCCGCTTGATCCGCTTCGACGTTTCCTGGATCTGGTCGCGGATCGCGTTCATGCCGCCGATCGTGTTCTGCACCGCCGCGAGGCCGGACTCGGCGGCCTGCAGCGACTGGCGCGCGACCTGCGCCGTTTCCTGCGCCTGCGCCGACACCTGGTTGATGCGGCCGGCCATCTGCAGCACCGACTCGCCGGTGTCGCGGATCTCGCGCAGCTGCTCCGACGACGTCGCCAGCAGCTCGGTCGAGTTCTGCTCGACCTTTTCCGTCGTCGACGACACGCGGCCGACCGTGCCCTGCACCTGCGCGACCAGCGTGCGCAGCTCCTCGACGGTGTAGTTCACCGAGTCGGCGATCGCCCCGGTGATGTCCTCGGTCACCGTCGCCTGCTGCGTCAGGTCACCCTCGGCGACGCCCTGCAGCTCGTTCATCAGGCGAAGAATGGCGGCCTGGTTGGCGTCGTTGACGCGCTTGGCCTCCTGCTCCTGCGACTCGGCCTCGACGCGCTGGCTCAGCGCCAGGCTCGCCCGGTTGCCCTGCTCGAGCACGTAAAGGCGCAGGAACCCGTAGCCGCCGGCGACGAGCAGGAGCGCCGAGAGGACGAGCAACAGCAGCATCCAGCCGCTCAGGCCGCTCTCGCTGCGCAGCTGCGTCTGCACCTCGTCGAGCACCTTGCGCAGCGGCTCGCTGTCGGCCAGTATCTGGCCCTGCGCGTCGCGTGCGGCATTGAGCGCCGGCAGATTGGCGAGGATGACGGCACCGCGGACGCGCGTGTCCTGGTAGAGCTTGATCAGGCCCGTCATCCGATCGCGCACCTGCGCGTCGCGCAGGCCGGGCAGGCCCATCTGCGCGTTGCCGTCAAGCAGGCCCTTGGTGATGTCGTTGAACGAGCCGAGGTCCTTGTCGAGCAGGAACGCGGCCTCGGGGTTGACGCCCTCGGTGGTCAGGAACTCGTTGGCGGACTTGCCGATCCGCTGCGTCAGCATCGCGATCTGGCTGAGTGCGGAGATCTCGACGATGTTGGCGTCGCGCTGCAGCTTGACCGACAGGATGGCTTCGGCCGCCTCGAGCAGGTCGTACGACTGCCGGTTGATGCCCTGCAGCGCCGCGCTCACGTCGACGAGCGCCTTCTGCCGTGCGACGACGACGCCGGCGTTCTTCTCGGCCCGGTCGACCAGCGGGAGCGCCACGTCGAGCGCGTCCTGAACACCGCCCGGGGCGGCCGGGACGCTGCCCTCGCCCGTCTTCAGGCTGCGCACGTTGCTCGCCAGCACCTCGGCGCTTTCCTTGACCTCGGGGAACGCGGAGGCGGTGCCGGTCATCGCCTGGGAGACCGACTTGGCGAGCCGCTGCGACTGCATCAGCGCCTGGCCGCTGGCGGCGACCTGGGCCGAGCCGCGGCCCGACGAGACGAACGACGCGATGGTCAGCACGATCAGGCCGATCAGGCCGACGACGAGGACGGTGAGCAGGATGCGCTGCTGCTCGGCGGCAGGTCGATCGCCGATCAGCGGCAGCGTCGAGCCGGCCGCCGCGGCCGGCACGACGTCGCCCTCCTGCAGCCGCGTCTCGGTGAAGGCGGCGATCTCGGACGGCATCTCCTGACTGATGATCGACGGCGGACCGGCATCGTGTCCGTCGGCCGCGACGTCGAACGCGGCGGCGGCCTCGACATCGGGCAGCGGCAGGTCGGCGGTCGACGCCGTGCCGCGAGAAGACGCAGGCGGCTGCGAATCGGCGAAGGCGACGTCGCCGTCGTGGTCGTCGCCGCCCGCGTCGGGCGCCTTGTGGCCCCATGCCTTGAATTTGTTGACGAAGCTCATGTCGACCCCCTGGATGATCGGCGCGCCTGCGGAAGTCTTGAGGGCGGCAACGGTGTCAGCCGACGATGCGCAGGAACGATTCGTCGCCCGCGAGCTCGCCGAGGCTCAATTCCTGCCAGACGCGCTGGCCGCCGTCGCGGAAGCGGCCGCCGGCGAAGGCCGGCCTCGCGCCATCGTCGTCGCCGCCTTCGCGACGCAACTCGCCCTCGCCGCGCAGGCCCGAAAGCCGGTCGACCAGCAGCACGCAGTTGATGCCGAGCGACTGGTTGAAGCCGACCAGGCGCGACTGGTCACGCGACACGTCGGCGCCCTCGATGCCGAGGAAGCCCGCGAGGTCGACGACGCCGTGCAGATGCCCCCGCAGGTTGGAGACGCCGAGGAACCAGCGATGGCTGTGCGGCACGGCGACGATGGCGGCGAGCGGAAAGATTTCGCCGGCCTCGCGCAGCGGGAACAGGAAACCGCGCGAACCGCACTCGACGGCGAGCCACGAGCGGCCGAGCGGTTCGGTGCGGGCGGCCTGCAGGCGATCGGCAAGCCGGGCCTGGAGGTCGCGCAGGGCCTGCTTGTTGGCCATCTCAGCGGGCGCCGGGCCGCCCCAAGGACGCTGACGCCCCCTCGGGGGGCAGCGAGCAAAGCGAGCGTGGGGGCATCATCTCAATCGAAGGCGCGGATTTTGGCCATCAGCTCGGTCGGATCGACCGGCTTGACGATGTAGTCGCGCGCACCCTGGCGCATGCCCCAGACCCGGTCGGTCTCCTGGTTCTTGCTGGTGCACATGATCACCGGCACGCTCGAGTAGCGCGGGTCACGGGTGATGGCGCGGGTGAGCTGGAAGCCGTTCTGCCCGGGCATCACGACATCCATCAGGATGAGGTCGGGCTTGTCCTCGCCCAGGCGCTTCATCGCGTCCTCGCCGTTCTCGGCGGTGCGCACGTCGAAGCCGCTCTTGCCGAGCAGGTCGGAGAGATGATGGAGCTCGGTCTTCGAATCGTCGACGAGCAGGATCTTCTGTATCGGCATGTGGGGACTCCTCGCACCAGGCCGCAGCGACCGGCCCTCAGGCGGGCTCCGCGCGGCGGTGCTGCTGCACCGCGCTCAGCAACTGGTCCTTGGTGAAGGGCTTGGTCAGGTAGTCCTCGGAGCCGACCATGCGACCCCTCGCCTTGTCGAACAGGCCATCCTTCGACGACAGCATGATGATCGGAACGCCGGCGAACTTGTGGTTGCGCTTGATGATCGCGCAGGTCTGGTAGCCGTCGAGGCGTGGCATGAGGATGTCGCAGAAGATGAGGTCGGGGTCGTGGTCGTTGACCTTCGACAGCGCGTCGAAGCCGTCCTCGGCGAGCAGCACCTCGTGGCCGCCCTGCTTCAGGAAGATCTCCGCACTGCGCCGGATGGTGTTGCTGTCGTCGATGACGAGCACCTTCATCCCCGCGTTGTCGGCAGCAGCCGCGTTGCTCAAGAGCGTTCTCCTCGGGCGATCGATCGCAACGCGGACCCGTTCAGATCTGCACCATCTCGAAGTCTTCCTTGCGCGCGCCGCACTCGGGGCAGGTCCAGTTGATCGGCACGTCGGCCCAGGCCGTTCCCGGGGCCAGGCCATGCTCGGGATCACCGGCCGCTTCGTCGTACATCCATCCGCAGATCAGGCACATCCAGGTCTTGGGGTCGGTCACGAAAGGGCAGTACCTTCACTACAATGGACCGGGATTGTAGAGGCGGCCCTTCGCGGAAAAGCAAGGCTCCGTAGGTACATACGCAACATTGTTCACGCATCGCCGGAGGTCCGGACGAGGCGCCCGCGAACGACATCCCCCTCCCCCTCCGAACCGACATGACCGCCACTTCCACGGCCGCCGAGAGCGCACCGCCCGAGCCGCTCGAGCAGCCGGCGCCGGCCTGCGTGATGAGCTTCAACGCCAGCGATCCGACGGGCGCCGGCGGCACCGGCGGCGACGTCGCGACCATCGCGGCGATGGGCGCGCACGCGCTCCCCATCGTCACCTCCATCCTGATGCGCGACACCGCCGAGGTGTTCGACCAGCACGCCCTCGAGGCCGACGTCGTCGTCGAGCAGGCGCGCAGCGTCCTTGAGGACGTGACGCTCGCAGCGTGGAAGGTTGGCTTTCTCGGCAGCGCCGAGAACGTCGGCGCGATCGCGGAGATTCTTTCCGACTATCCCGACATTCCGCTCGTCTCGTACCTGCCGAGCCTGTCGTGGCTCGAGGAGGAGGACCAGCAGTCCTACCTCGAGGCGTTTCGCGAGCTCGTGCTGCCGCAGACCGAGGTGCTCGTCGGCAGCCACCAGACGCTGGCCGATTTCCTGCTCGCCGACTGGTCGAGCGAGCGGCCGCCGTCGGCGCGCGAACTCGCGGTCGAGGCCCACAAGCACGGCGCGCGCTACGTGCTGGTGACCAGCGTGCCGCTGCCCGACCAGTTCGTCGACAACGTGCTCGCGTCGCCGCAGGGCGCGATCACCGGCGAGAAGTTCGAGCGCTTCGAGACCGCGTTCGTCGGCGCCGGAGACACGCTTTCCTCAGGCCTGGCGGCGCTGCTGGCGACCGGCGTCGAGCTGCACGCCGCCGTCGGCGAGGCGCTGGCCTTTCTCGACCAGTCGCTCGACGCTGGCTTCAGGCCGGGAATGGGCAACGTCGTCCCCGATCGCTTCTTCTGGGCGCTCCCCGAAGACGAGGGAGAGGGCGAGGGCGAGGCAGAGGAGGAGAACGGCGAGGCAAAGGCCGAGGGCGAGGCTGCGGAAGTGGCCGCGCCGAAGAACCCGCGCCACATCCACTGAGCCCGGTCCGTCGCCGATGGCCACCAACGCCGCGCTGTTCTCCCGCGCCGCCGAGGTCATCCCCGGCGGGGTGAACTCGCCGGTCCGGGCGTTTCGCGCCGTCGGCGGAACGCCTCGCTTCATCGCCCGCGCCGAAGGCCCGGCGATCTTCGACGTCGAGGGGAGGCGTTACCTCGACTACATCGGCTCGTGGGGGCCGATGATCCTCGGCCATCGCCACCCCGAAGTCGAGGCGGCGGTGCACCGGGCGGTCGACGAAGGGCTCTCGTTCGGCGCGCCGACCGAGCGCGAGATCGAGCTCGCCGAGGCGATCATCTCGCACGTGCCGTCGCTCGAGCAGGTGCGCCTCGTCAGCTCGGGGACCGAAGCGGCCATGAGTGCGCTGCGCCTGGCGCGAGGTGCGACCGGCCGCGACCGGATCGTCAAGTTCGAGGGCTGCTACCACGGACACGCCGACGCGCTGCTGGTCAAGGCGGGCTCCGGCCTGGCGACGTTCGGTCATCCGACCAGTGCCGGCGTACCGCAGGTCGTGGTGCAGGACACGATGGTCCTCGAATACAACAACGTCGCGCAGCTCGAGGAGGCGTTCGCGCTGCACGGCACGCGGATCGCCTGCGCCATGATCGAGCCGATCGCGGGCAACATGAACTTCGTTCGCGCCACGGTTCCTTTCATGGCGAGGTTGCGCGAGCTGACCAAGGCCAGCGGCGCGCTGCTGGTGTTCGACGAGGTCATGACCGGCTTTCGGGTCGCGCTCGGCGGTGCCCAGTCGATCTACGCGCAGTCGATTCCCGGTTTCGTTCCCGACCTGTCGGTGTTCGGCAAGGTGATCGGCGGCGGCATGCCGCTGGCCGCGTTCGGCGGGCCGCGCGCGGTGATGGAGCAGCTGGCGCCGCTCGGCCCCGTCTACCAGGCCGGAACGCTCTCGGGCAACCCCGTCGCGACGGCCGGCGGGCTGGCGACGCTGCGCGCGATCGCCCGGCCCGGCTTCTTCGACGCACTGGCAGCGCGCACCCGCGAGCTCGCCTCGGGTCTCGTCGACGCGGCGCGCTCGGCCGGCGTGGCGCTCGTTGCCGACAGCGAGGGCGGCATGTTCGGCTTCTTCTTCGCCGACGCGCTGCCGCAGAACTACGCCGAGGTGATGAAGACCGACGGCGCCCGCTTCAACCGCTTCTTCCACGCCATGCTCGACCGCGGCGTGTACCTCGCGCCGGCCCTCTACGAAGCCGGATTCGTCAGCGCCGCGCACAGTGCCGAGGACATCGAGCGAACACTTGCCGCAGCGCGCGACAGTTTCGGGAGTTGAGCGACAAGCTTCAAACGCGGCCGATGCGTGCGATTCTCGTCGCCTGCTCGACCCGCGCGTCTTGCAGAATGCGCCCGGTCACCGACCGGAAGGCTCCCATGGCGCGACCCTCGCTTTGCAACCGACTGCTCGCCGCGGCCGCGGCGCTGCTCGCGCTGGCCTCTCCGGGAGCCCATGCGCTCGTCTTCGCCGTCAACGAGGGCGTCACCTATCGGGTGACGAACGACGAGATCCGCGCCCGCTATGCCGGCATCGCTTCGGACCTCTCGAAGATCCTGAGGCAGCCTGTCGCGGTCGAGCCGATCGGCGACTACCCGACCCTGCGCAGGGGCCTGGCCAACCGCGAGTACGACCTCGCCTTCGTCCACCCGGCGCACCTGTCGGTGCTGGCGATTCGCGGCTCGGGCTACAAGCTGCTCGCGGTGACCAAGGGCTACCAGAACTACACCGCGCGCTTCCTCGTCAAGCCCGGCTCGCCGCTCAAGGGCCTGCCCGACCTGAAAGGCCAGGTGCTCGGCGCCCCCGACGAAGACTCGATCACCAGCTGGATGGTGCGGGCGACCCTGCGCGACAACCTCGGCACCAAGCCGGCCGTGCGCATGGTCTACACGCGCTACCAGGACGCGGTTCCGTTCTTCGTCGAGCACGACCTCGCCGCCGCCGGCGCCACGGCGTCCAACGCCGTCGTCAAGGCCTGGCAGGCCAAGGGTGGTCGCATCCTCGGCCAGTCGCGGCCGGTGCCGATCAAGAACCTGATCGCCAGCGGATCGCTGGGCCTCGAGCAGACGCAGCGCCTGCGCGACTACTTCATCGGCCTGGAGGCCACCGAAGAGGGCCGCAAGCGCCTCGAGCCGATCAAGTACGAAGGCTTCATGCCCTACGGCGAGGCCGACCTGCTGGCGATCGGCAAGTGGCTGGGCTTGTGACCGCGCGCTGAGCGTCGAAAGGGCATTCGGGCATTCCTAGAATGCCCCGATGCACCTGCACGTACTCGGCATCTGCGGCACCTTCATGGGCGGCCTCGCCGCGCTCGCGAGCGAGGCCGGGCACCGCGTGACCGGCTGCGACGCCGGTGTCTACCCGCCGATGAGCGAGCAACTCGCGGCGCTCGGCATCGACGTCGTCGCCGGCTACGACGCGGGCCAGCTCGACGTTGCACCGGACGTCTTCGTGATCGGCAACGCGATGACACGCGGCAACGCGCTCGTCGAGGCCATCCTCGACGCCGGTGCCGCCTACACGAGCGGCCCGCAGTGGCTTGCCCAGCACGTGCTCGCGGGGCGACACGTCGTCGCCGTCGCCGGCACGCACGGCAAGACGACGACGACGGCGATGATCGCGACGATCCTCGAACGGTGCGGCGCGACCCCCGGCTTCCTGGTCGGCGGCGTGCCGCTCGACTTCGGCGTTTCGGCACGTCTCGGCGACCGCGGTGCGCCGTTCGTCATCGAGGCCGACGAGTACGACACCGCGTTCTTCGACAAGCGCAGCAAGTTCGTCCACTATCGGCCGCGCACGGCGGTGCTGAACAACCTCGAGTTCGACCACGCCGACATCTTCGACGACCTCGCGGCCATCGAGCGCCAGTTCCATCACCTCGTCCGCACCGTGCCGGCGAGCGGACGGATCGTCGTCAACGCGCAGGACGAGGCCTTGCAGCGGGTGCTGGCGAGGGGCTGCTGGAGCGAGGTGCAGCGCTTCGGCGGACGCAAGGAGGAGCCGGGGCTGTTGCGCGCGCGCGGCGAGCCCGGCGCGTTCGACGTGCTGCGCGGCGGCCTCAAGGTGGCACGCGTGGAGTGGGGCCTGGCCGGCGAGCACAACCAGATGAACGCGCTCGCGGCGATCGCCGCCGCCGAGCACCTCGGCGTCGCATCGACGGCAGCGGCCGACGCACTCGGCGGCTTCCACAATGTGCGGCGCCGGCTCGAGCTGCGCGGGATCGAGGGCGGCGTTTCGGTCCACGACGACTTCGCGCACCACCCGACGGCGATGCGCACGACGATCGACGGGCTGCGTCGCAAGCTCGGCGACGGCCCGCGCATCCTCGCCGTCTTCGAGCCGCGCTCGAACACCATGAAGCTCGGGGCCATGAAGGCGCAGTTGCCGTGGGCGCTCGAGACGGCCGACCTCGCCTTCTGCCACGCCGGCGAGCTCGACTGGGATGCCGACGAGGCGCTCAAGCCGCTCGGCCGGCGCGCCCGCGTGGCCGGCACGGTGTCGGCGATCGTCGAGCAGGTCGTCGCCGCGGCGCGGCCCGGCGACCACGTGCTCGTCATGAGCAACGGCGGCTTCGGCGGCGTGCACGCGCTGCTGCTCGCTGCGCTCGCCGCAGGCGACGGCCGACGCGCCGCGGCGTAGCGCCTGCAGACGCGCGCGCGGCACATGGCGGTCGACCACGTCCTCTACCTGCACGGCTTCCGCTCGTCGCCGAAATCGACCAAGGCCCGGTTCGTCGCCGAACGCATCGCCACCGACCACGCCGGCGTGCAATGGCATTGCCCGCAGCTGCCGCCATCGCCGCGCGAGGCGGTCGACGGCCTGATGCGCGACATCGCCGGCTGGCCGCGCGCGACGATGGCCGTCATCGGCAGCTCGCTCGGCGGCTACTACGCCACCGTCGTCGCCGAGCGCACCGGTTGCCGCGCCGTGCTGCTCAACCCCGCGATTGACCCGGCGCGCGACCTCGCCCTGCAGGTCGGCGAACAGCAAGCGTGGCACGGCGAAGGGCGCTTCGATTTCAAGCCCGGCTTCGTCGACCAGTTGCGGGACATGGCGCCGCCGGCTGCGCTGACCGCAGCGGGACGCTACTTCGCCCTCATCGCCACCGGCGACGAGGTGCTTTCGTGGCACGAGATGCGCGACCGCTATGCGGCGTCGCCGATGCGCATCGTCGAGGGCAGCGACCACGCGTTGTCCGACTTCGCCGACCACTGGCCCGCTGTCGAATCGTTCCTCGACCTTGCCTGAACGACCGGGCTCAGCGGTTCCAGTGGAACATCGTCCAGACCACGCGACCCCACACCTCGGTGTTGAACCACACCAGGGCGAAGATCCACACGTACTGTCGCAGGCGCGTGCCGCGCCGCATCCAGATGTCGGAGGAGAAGGCCATGCCGAGCACGTAGCTCAGCACGATCGAGAAGACGAGCAGCCCCGCGACGCTGCCGATGATCCAGCGGAAGACGATCATCGACGGCGCATCACCACGCCGGCGCCAGCTCGGCCAGACCCCTGGGCGCCGTAGCCTCGTCGTCGAAGGTGACCGTGTCCCATGCCGCGGCGTCGGCGAGCAGCGCACGAACCAGCCGGTTGTTCAGTGCATGCCCCGACTTGAACGCGGTGTACGACGCGAGCAGCGGGCGGCCGATCATCATCATGTCGCCGATGGCGTCGAGGATCTTGTGCTTGACGAACTCGTCGCCGTAGCGCAGGCCTTCGCTGTTGAGGACCTTGTAGTCGTCGACGACGACGACGTTGTCGAGACTGCCCCCGAGGCCGAGACCGCGCGAGCGCATCAGGTCGAGCTCCTTGGTGAAGCCGAAGGTGCGGGCCCTCGCGATCTCCCGCTTGTACGCGGCGCCGTCCATGTCGAAGACGAAGCGCTGCCCGGTCTGGCTGACCGCCGGGTGGTCGAACTCGATCTCGAAGGCGAGACGGTAGCCGTCGTGCGGCTCGAGTCGCGCCCACTTGAGCGAGTCGCCTTCGCCTTCACGGACCTCGACGGCCTGCTTCACCCGGACGAAGCGCTTGGGCACCGGCTGCGTGACGATTCCGGCGCTTTGCAACAGGAAGACGAACGATGCCGCCGAGCCGTCGAGGATGGGAACCTCCTCGGCGGTGATGTCGACGCGCAGGTTGTCGAGGCCGAGCCCGGCACAGGCCGACAGCAGGTGCTCGACGGTGCGCACCTTGGGCGCGTCGGGGTCGCCTCCGGGCGAGATCGTCGTCGCCATGCGCGTGTCGCACACGGCGAAGGCGTCGACCTTGATGTCGACCGGCCGCGGCAGGTCGGTGCGGCGAAAGACGATGCCGGTGTCGGGTGCGGCGGGCGAGAGCGTCAACTCGACCCGCTGCCCACCGTGCACGCCGACGCCGACCGCGCGGGTCGGTGCCTTCAGGGTTCGCTGCGCCAGCATGGTGCGATTCTCACGCAACCCCGCCGTGCCGCCCGGGTAGCCCCACACGCCGCGGCCCTCTCCGCTCAGTCGGCCTGCTTTCGCAGGAAGGCCGGGATCTCGATCTCGTCCATCCCGTTGCTGGCCAGCGCATCGACCTTGGCCGCCGCCGTCCGGCCGTTGCGCCACACGCTCGGCGTCGTCAGGCCCGAGTAGTCATGCGTCGGCGGCGCCACCTGCACCGCCTGGTTCAGGACCGGCAGGTTGTCGGTGCCGGTGCGCTGTGCCACCAGGGTCGCACTGTGCACCACGGTCATCGGCGTCTGCTGGACGCGCCTGGCCGGCGACAG
>JBBSUK010000048.1:0-22202 GCA_038234975.1 Burkholderiales bacterium | reverse complement strand
CACGTCGGGTGTCTTCAGGACCGCCGCGAACTCCTGCTGCAGCTTGTCGACGATGGCCTGCGGCGTCTTCGCCGGAACGAAGATGCCCATCCAGTGCGAGGCGGTGAAGCCGCTCAGGCCCGGCGTCTCGGCGACGGTCGGCACGTCCTGGGCGAACGGCACGCGCTCGGGCGTCATCACGGCGAGCGGGATCAGCCTGCCGGCCTTGATGTGCGGCATCACCGGCGCCATGCCGACGATGGCCAGCGGGATCGTCCCGCCGAGCACGTCGGTGGTCGCCGGCCCCGCGCCCTTGTACGGGATGTGCTGCAGGTCGATGCCGGCGAGCGAGTCGAGCCAGGCGCCGGCGAGGTGCTGCGACGTGGCGTTGCCCGAGGTGCCGAAGCTGAGCGTCCCTGGCTTGGCCTTCGCCAGCGCAATCAGCTCGGGCAGCGTCTTGACGCCGAGCGACGGGTTGGCGACGAGCACGAGCGGCGTCGTTGCCGCCAGCGTCACCGGTGCGAGGTCCTTCGCCGGGTCGTAGCGCATGCCTTTGAATGCGCTCGGCGCGATCACGATCTCGGCCGGTGAGGAGAACAGGATCGTGTAGCCGTCGGGCGCCGAGCGGACGACATAGTCGGCGCCGAGCATGCCGTTGGCGCCGGGCTTGTTCTCGACGATCACCGTCTGGCCGAGCCGCACCGCGAGGCGCTCGGCGCAGATGCGCGCCATCGCGTCGTGGCCGCCACCGGCCGAGTAAGGCACGACGATCGAGATCTTCTGGCTCGGCCAGGCCTGCGCATGGGCGGCAGGCGCGAGGGCGAGGAGCCCTACGCAGAGGGCGAGCAGCGCGGTCAGCGAAGACGTTCGACGCATCGTCTTTCCTTTCGGGTCGGAGGGCTCAGGGCTGGTGGAACAGGTAGATCGGGCTCGACCACGCCTGATGGCCGTTCTCGAGCGTGACGCGAACGTAGACCGGCGTGTCGCCGCTGGCCGCGACGTCGACCGTGCGCTCGATCTCGAGCGAGCGGTGCGGGTTGACGTCGGGCAGGCGGAACACGCGGACGGCACGACCGAGACCGCCGCAGTCGAAGACCTGGTCGTCGAAGCCGATCGAGTCGATCGGCAACGAGGTCTTCAGGTGCGGCGTGTCGATGTCGAGCCGGCCACTGTGCGCATCGCCGAGGGTGATGTCGGCGCCGGCGAAGTTGCCGGTCGTGACCGACTCCCAGGCGAGCGTGTCGGTTGCGGTGCGCTCGAGGTGCTTGTCGAGATGCCAGAAGTTGATCGGCTCGAACGACTCGATCGTGTTGCCGCTGACGCGCAGCGACCCGTCCCACGGCGTCATGCGTCCGCGGCCGCGGTACTCGGCGCCTTCCCAGACGACGCGGATGCGGCGGCCGCAGTCGGCGGCGGTGTAGGGCCGGATCGTCTCGAGCGTGCGCGGCCCGGCGCGCAGGTCGACGCGCTCGATCGGCGACGCGGCGTCGATGCGCACGCGGACCGTCGCGCTGCGCGACGCGACGGCGACGATGTCGCCCATCACCGCCTCGCGCACGGCTTCGTGCCCCGCTTCCGGGTCGAGCTTCGGGTCGACGGGGTAGCGCCGCGCGTCTTGCGCGAAAAGCGCGCGCACGTCGAGGTGCAGGCGATCGCCCGTGGTGCCGTAGTGGCGGCGCGACTGCATGCAGTCCCAGATGCCGGCGCGGGTGAGCTCGTCGAGGTAGAGGCAGGTCAGGCCGCCGTAGGCGCCGAAGATCGACGCGCCCGGGTGGCTGGCGCCGGGCCGGCCCTTGTGGTCATCGGAGTTGCAGACGACGCCGACGCGATGGCCGAGCTCGAACGCGTCGAACAGGATCCACTCGAAGGTGCCCCACGACGAGTGCACCTCGACCGAGCGCTCGATGGCGACATCGTGGCCGGCGTGCAGGTCGGCGTAACGGCCGCCGACGTGGGCAAAGGCGAGCGCCTTCTCGCCGTCGCGCTTGAGCGCGGCGAACAGGTCGAGCACGTGGTTGCAGTCACTGTCGAGGTCCGACAGGTCCTCGACGAGCGCGTGCGACGAACGGCGGATCGGCCGGCCTTCGTCGAAGAAGTAGATGTTGCGGTCGCCGCCGAGGTGGGTGACGGGCGAGTACTCGTAGCCCGGGATCGTGACGAAGCGGCCCGGCGCGTCGAACTCGCGGTAGAGCTCGTTGAGCTTCGACCAGAACTCGCCGGTGATCTGGAAGTCGTTGCCCTGGTGGCCGACGAAGTCGCAGAACGCCAGGTCGCGGGCGAACTCGAAGTAGCTGCGCGCGCTGTTGGTGCCGATCGTCTCCTCGCTCTGCGCGTGGAAGTCGCCCCACCAGGTCGACGGGCCGGGCTCGGCCACCACGACGAGCGGGTTGGACTCGGCGAGCCGATTGCCCGACGCGTCGCGGACTTCGACGCGCACCGTGCCGGGCGCCGACGCGCTCAGGCCCGGGACGACGACGGTCGCGCCGTCGGCCTCGATCGTCGCCGGCAGGCCCGCGAGCGGCCCGGTCGCGTGCAGCGAGAGCGTTCCCGGAAGCCGCTGCACCGGGTTGCCGCACGCGTCGTCGGCGCGCAGGCGCAGCTCGAACGGCTCGCCCGGCCGGCGCAACGTCGGCAGCACCGCCTTCCAGACATGCGCGTCGCCGGGTACCAGGTCGAGCGTCGCGCTGCCGGCGACGTCGCCGTAGACGACGGTGCCGAACGGATCGACCTGCACCCGCACCTCGAAGTGCGCCTCGCGCATGGTCGACGTGCGCCAGCCGGCGCCGCCCTGCGACCGGTCGCCGAGCACGAGCGTGATGGTGTCGCCCTCGCGCAGCGACTCGCGCATCACGTTGACGCGGATCGCCTTGAACCAGGGGCGGAAGGCGCCGCGCGGGTGGTACTCGACGAGCAGCTTGGTCCCGTTCGAGGCGGAGGCGGTGCAGTAGTTGGGCGCGCCCGGCCGGTCGAACTGCGGCCGGCCGGCGTCGCTCGCGAAGCGCAGCAGGAAGCGCAGGCTGCCCTGGTCGTCGATGCCGAACTTGCCGGCGGTGTAGGTGATGCGCACCGTCGCCATCGAGCCGGCGACGGTCTCGGGGTCGGCTTCGAGGCGGACGTGGCCGAGCATCTCGGGCGGGTAGGGCAGGCGGGCGACGTGGGCGTTGCGGGTCATGGTGCGGTCGGCGGCGGGTTGAAGTCGAGCTTGAGGCCGTACTCGGTCGCCGGCACGACCATGCACTGCCAGGTGATCGGCATGCGGCCGAAGGAGTAGGTGCGGATCTGCACCTGCAGCCCAGGCGAGCCCGCTGCGACCTTCAGCAGCCGCGCATCGGCGGCCGGGCAGCGCTGCACGTGGGCGATGCCGTCGGAGTGCAGCGTCGGCGCCGCGAACTCGGCTTCGAGGAGCGACTTGAGGTTGGTGTCGGCGAGACGCTTCGCGGCGATCGTCCGCAGCCGGCCGAAGCGAGTCGCCGACAGGTACATGCGGCTGCTGCACTCGAAGCGGCCACCGATCTCGAGGCGACGCAGCAGCATCACGTAGCCCTTGTCGTCGGCGCCGAGCGCCTGCGACCACGGCCCTTCTTCGGTCACGATCGTGCGCTCGAGCACCGTCGTGAACACCGGCAGCTCGGTCATGCCGTCGATGTCGACGAAACGGTAGTGCCACGAGCCGGCCACCGGGCGCCGGGCGGTGCCGACGAAGGTGCCGTGACCTTGCCGGCGCACGAGGAAACCCTCGTCGACCAGCCGGCCGAGCGCCTTCTGCGTCGTCCCGAGGCTGAGGCCGAGCGAGGCGCTGAGCTCGCGCTCGCCCGCCATCTTCGTCCCGGCCCTGAGTTCGCCGGCCTGGACCGCAGCGACGATCGCCTCGCGCAGCCTCGCATGCTTGGGCAGCGCGGCGAGCCCGACGCTGAAGCGGGCGAGGACCGGCTGGGTGGCCTCCATCGGCCGAGTCTAGGCAGGCCCGGTCAGGAGGTCAAGAGCATCGAAGCTCTAGAGCTTCGACGGACCGGTCGAGGGGTCTTGATCGAGCTCGCCTGTTCGGCTTGCAGGCATCGACCGAGCGCAGCGAGGCGCCGCAAACCAACCACAGGGTGCGGAGATCGTGATGTCTTGACGGGATTCCAGCCAATCGATCGCGCCCTGGCCACAGCGTTTAAATCGGCGCCAGTATCGCGCCACCACTACAAGCAGAAACCTCATGTCCCGCGTCAAAGACGTGCCATCCCCCAGGAACCCCTCCGCCGGGTCGTTGACCCAGGTTGTCGGCAAGAGCGAGCGCATCAAAGAGGTCGTCGAAGAATGCGCAACCGAACTGTTTGTGGTGAACACGGTCTTGAAAGAGCAGATCGACAGGCCGACCTGCCAGGCCGAGGTCGTTGGCGCGGTCCAGAAGAGCGAAGCGGTCGAAGCCAAGGTCCAGGACAGTGCCGAGGAACTGACGAAAGTGAACGCGGCCTTGGTGGAAGAGGTGCGAGAGCGCCAGCTGCTGGAACATCAGCTCGAGGCCTCCCGCGCACAGGAACACGCCGCCCGCCATGCTGCGTTTCATGATCCCCTGACGGCCCTTGCGAACCGGGTGCTCTTCAACGATCGCCTGGAGCACGGCTTGGCGCAGGCCAGGCGGCATGGCTGGACGATCGCGGTCATGTTCATCGACCTGGACGCCTTCAAGGTCATCAATGACACGCACGGCCACGACGTCGGAGACAAGGTTCTCAAGACCATCGCCGGCCGACTCCAGAAAATGACCCGCGAAGACGACACCGTCAGCCGCCACGGAGGCGACGAATTCCTCTACCTGTTTTCCGAGCTGAAAAGCACTGCAGACGCCGTGGCGATCGCCAAGAAGATCATTCGGACGTTGAGTCAGCCATGCGATTGCCTGGGAGATGAGATACCGGCGCTGAGCGTGCGGCCGAGCATCGGCATTGCGCTTTACCCGGCGGACGCCCTCAATGCCGACGACCTCGTCAAATGCGCCGACAAGGCGATGTATCGCGCAAAGCGGGAGCACAGCGGCGTCGCTTTTGCAGCGGACCTGGAGGTCCCTTCGGTCGCCAACGGTCTGGGCTCTTAGAGGACTCAGACCTTACTGGATGTGATACCGCGGTAGGTTGATCGTGAACACACAGCCGGTACCAGGCACGTCCCGCGCGCTCAACGTGCCGCCCTGCGACTCAACGTTTTGTCGGGCAATGGACAGCCCGAGCCCGAGACCTGACCGGTCGGTCCCGTGCTGGGCAAAAGGCGCAAATGTGTTTGAACTCATCGCCACAGGCAGTCCCCCGCAATGGTCGCTCACGTCGATCAGGATGCGCTCTTGAAGCGGGTAGGCGTTCAAAGTCACCTGGGTGTGAGGGTGGGTGAACTTGAAGGCGTTGTTCAGCAGATTGGACACTGCTGTCATGATGAGATCTCGGTCCGCGTAGATCCCCAGAAGCGGGTCGACTTCCCCAGCAACAAAAGTGCCCCCTTGCGCGCTGGCAGCAAGGTCGGCACTGGCTTTCGCCTCCGCGACAAAGTCGGCGAGTGAAAAGATTCCGTGTTTCGGACGGTCTCCGGCGGTGTATCGAACCTCGCCGAGTGCGCGATCAATCAGACCCTCGAGCGTCTTCAGGCTTCGCTTCAGCACCGAACCGGTTGCGCCAGCCACCGGCAGGGTTCCTGTTTCAAGAGCGCCTAGCGCGAGGCTGGCAGTGCTGAGTGCGTTGCGCAGCTCGTGCGCCAGGAAGCCAAGCCGTTCATTGGCTTCCAGTGTTTGCCGGCGTGTGCGCACAGCTTCCTTTGCAAAGCTGAACTCCGTGACTGCGTAGGCCACGGCGTTGTCCAGGCAGCGGTTCAGGGTCCTGAATTCATCGATAGAGAAGGGGGCGTCTCTTTCTTGGGCTAGCTCGGTGATGGACTGACACAGATCACCATAGTCCCGGACGACCTGATCGACGGTGTATCCCAGCGCCAGCAACTCTGCTCCGTGAGCGGTTGCACTGATCGCCATCTCGGACCGCTCGAGCGTCACGCCGACGGAGTGCCCCGAAATCTTGACGCTTTCTTCGATTTCGCCACCTTGCTCGGCTTGCAGCGTCCTCGTCAGCTGATCGAGAAATATCGGAATGCCGTTCTTGAGTTGCTTCTCGGTGGCAACCCGTTCGGGGCGCAGTGCCACTTTGGCCTTGCAGCGCGCGATCAGATCGGCGCGATTGTTCGCCAGGAAGTTGTGCATCATGACGGACGGCGTCTCCTGTGATCTTCTGTGGTAGGCCCTCTGACACGCAGGGTAGTCCGGGTGGGGCCCAAGCGCGGCGGCGCGGCAACGCAGTCCGCGAAGACAGCCGTGTCAGTGCGTTTGTCTCCTGGCACCGAGCAAAGAATGGAGCAAAGCATCGCAACCGTCTGTGCGGCAGCGCACGATGCAACCGACGATGGGGTCGGGCATCGGCTCGCAACGGACTGACTTGCCGCCTGGACCCGACCCTCGGTCCTGTCCAGGACTCCGGCCGTCAGCCGCGCAGCAGCGGCAGCGGCCGGATCGACTCGCTGCCGGGGAACACGTCGCGGTCGAGGCTGCGCGTCGCGACACGCAGGTGGTCGCCGAGCACGCCCTTCCAGACCGCGCGGATGTCGGTCGTCGTCTTCAGATCGCGGCCCTCGAAGCGCTGCGCGCGGCCGAGGCCCGGCCAGTCAGCGACGACGCGGCCACCGCGCACCGCGCCACCGAGCACGAGCACGGCGCCGCCGGTGCCGTGGTCGGTGCCGAGCGTGCCGTTGACGGCGACCTCGCGGCCGAACTCGCTCGCCACGACGACGACCGTGCGCGGCCACGCGCCGTTGGCGACGAGCCCGTCGCGCAACGCACCGAGCCCGGCATCGAGCTGGCGCAGCGAGTAGGCGAGCTGACCGTTCGGATTCGACTGGCCGGCGTGCGTGTCCCATCCGCTCAGCTCGAGCACGGCCGCCTGTGGGCCGGTCGCCTGCCCTAGGAACTCTGCGGCGCGCTGCGCGAGCACGACGAACGCGCCGCCGCGTGCGCCGCCCGCCATGCCGGCCATGCCCGTCGACGCCGTGTCGTCGGCCAGCGCCGGGCCGTCGGCGCGCAGCCTGCGCGCTCGGTCGAGCGCCATCGCCAGTGCCGGGTCGCTGGCGTACATCCGGGCAAGCCGGGTGACCAGCTCGGCCGACGGCTCGGGCAGCGCCGACGGCGCCCAGGTGTCGACCTCGGCACGGCCGCGCAGCACCAGCGGGACGGCGGTGGCGAGCGCCATGCCCTTGGCGTTGCCGGCGGCGAGCGCGCGGCCCAGCCAGCCGGTCGACAGCTCGTAGGGCTTCGTGCCGCCGCTCTCCAGCAACTGCTGCGCATCGAAGTGCGAGCGCTCACGATAGGCCAGGCCGACGGCGTGGACGACGAGCGCGTCGCCCTGGCCGAACATCGCGTGCGTCTGCACGAGGTTCGGGTGCAATGCGAACGTGCCGTCGAGCGCCAGCGGGGCCGACTCGTACTGCGCGAGCGGACCGCGCGCCGATGCGAAGCCGGTATCGCCGATGGCGGGGACGGCACCGAGGCCGTCCATGCCGCCGCGCAGGACGACGACGACGAGGCGTCGGGCATCGGCAACGGCAGAACCGGCGAACGAGAGCGTCGGCGCAGCGACGGCGGCGAAGCCGAGGGCGCCGGCGCCGGCGAGCAGGTGCCGGCGGCGCATGCCGACGGGCGGGCCGTCGGGAGAAGGACAATCGAACAGGGTCATGAGAAGTCCTCTCGTGTGCGTTGCAGCGGGCGGCGTTTCAACGGCGCTGGAATTCGGGCGCGAGCAGCAGCAGCGCGAGTGCCTGGCGAGCGTCGGACGCGTTGGCGAGCTCGCGCGCGGTGTCGTCGCCCAGCCGCGGCCCGAGGCTCGCTGCGGTGAGCTGGCGGGCATCGACCGATCGCCCTGCGCGGTCGGCAACGCGGGTCGCCCATTCGACGCGCTTCCACACGGCATCGGGCCCCAGCCAGTCGGCAGCGTCGTCGCTCCAGCCCGCTGGCGACGGTGCGGCGTGCAGGCGCTGACCGAGGGCGGCGATCGGTCCCGCGACGTTGCCGTCGGGCCGGTCGAAGAAGCGTTCGCCCGCGCTCAGCAGCCGCGCCGAGGAGACGACGAACTCCTCGGGCGTCTTCAGTTTCACGGCGGTGGGCGACCAGGCGGCGGCGTCGGTGACGAGCGCGCGGACCACCTCGGCGAGCTCGCCTCCGCTGCGCAGGTACACGGCCGACAGCCGGTCGACGAGCGCCGGCGGCGGCGCGTCGGCGACGACGTGGCGCGCGAGCCTGGTCGCGATGTGGCGCGCCGTCGACGGATGCCGCGCCAGGTCGTGCAGCACCATGCGCAGCGCCTCGGGGCCTTCGGGGTAGGCCTTGCCGAGCAGCGTCTTGGTGCCGGGCTCGTGCCACGCGGGGAAGAACGTCTGCGTGTGGTCGGCGTCGCCGTCGATCGCCACGCGCCAGCCGGTCAGCACCGCGGCGAACGCAGTCACGTCGGCCTGCGTGTAGACGCCCTGGCGAGACGCTTCGGCGCCGAGCGTGTGCAGTTCCAGGACTTCGCGCGCCAGGTTCTCGTTCAGGCCCGTCACTCGCGGGCCTTCGCCCATCCGCTCGGCGCGCCGCGCGGCGAAGGTGACGACGCGCGAGCGCGGGCCCGCCGACCTGGCGTTGTCGAGGTAGCGCAGCATCGCCGGGTGGGTCGTCGAGGCGACGAGGAGTTCCTCGAACGAGCCGGCAATGCGCGGCCGGATCGCGTCGCGCTCGAAGGCGCCGACGAGCCCGCGTGTGGAGCCCTTCAACGCTACGGTGAAGTGATTCGCCCAGAAGATCTGCAGCCGCTCGGCGAACGGACGCGCGGTCGTCGCCGCGGTGAGCAGGCGCGAGCGGGCGTCGGTCAGCGTCGTCTGCCGATACATGCCGGCGACGGCCTTGCGGGCCGCCTCGTCGGCCGGCGCGTTGCGCATCTGCTGCCGCTTCTCGCGCTCGCTGGCGACCAGCCCGAGCGCCTGGGCCGTGGTGAGCAGGCCGGCGCCCTTCGGCGCGTCGGCCGGCCCGATCTGCGAGCGCAGCCAGCCGCGCGGATCGTCGCCGACGACGGCGAGGTCGGCCTCGCCGAGTCCGAAGCGGTGCGCGGCGATCGAGGCGTCGAGACTGGAAGACGAAACCATGTGGACTCCGAGTCGAGGCTGCATCATCCGGCAGTCACGTCAACGCCGCATCGCTCGTGCGTCAAGAATTGTTGAGGAAAGCCGCATGAAACCATCCGAGCCAGGCCGATCGCCGATGGAGACGACCAGAGTCGAGGCATTCAGCGATGGTGTGATCGCGATTTGATCCGGCTGCAAGGCCGGTCGGTCTCGCGTTCTTCGTCGTCGTGGCGCTGATCTGGCTGGTACCGGATCGGCGCATCGAGAAAGCTACGGCGCGAGATACCGGTTGATGTCGATGACGGCGGCCGGCGTCAGCGTCCCGGCCGCCTGCTGCAGCCTGAGGTTGCCGAGCAGCACGTCGTACCTCGACCGCGCGAGCTGCGCCTGCGTCGAGTAGAGCTGGCTTTGCGCGTTGAGCACGTCGACGTTGACGCGGACGCCGACGCGGTAGCCGAGCTGCGTCGCTTCGAGCGCCAGCCGGCTCGACGACTCGGCGGCCTCGAGCGCCTTGACCTGGGCGATGCCCGACTGCAGCGTGTAGTACGCCTGCCGCGTGGTCTGCGTGACGGCGCGGCGCGCCGCCTCGAGGTCGTTGCGCGAGCGCTCCTCGAGCAGCAGCGTCTCGCGGACCCGGTTCTGGATCGCGCCGCCGGTGTAGAGCGGCATGTTGAGCTGCAGGCCGATGCTCGCCGATCCGTTGTTGCCGGTGACGTTGGCGGCGACGGTGTTGCGACCGCCGTTGACCGAGGCGACGGCGTCGATCGTCGGCAGCCCCTGCGCGCGTGCCTTGTCGGTCTCCAGCCGGGCGATGTCGAGCGCCACCTGCGCGCGGCGCACGGCAGGATGGTCGTCGGTGGCGCGGGCGACGAAGTCGTCGACCGGCGTCGTCGGCACCGGCAGCACGACCGGCACGGCGAGGCCCCGAGGCTGGACGTCGCTGCGGCCGACCAGCTGGTCGAGGGCGATCCGGCGCGTCACGAGGTCGTTGTTGGCGGCGATCTCCTGCGAGGTCGCCAGGTCGTAGCGCGCCTGCGCCTCGCGGGTGTCGGTGATCGTCGCGGTGCCGACCTCGAAGTTGCGCTTCGCCGACGCCAGCTGCTCGGCGATGGCGGCCTTGTTGCCGCGCGTCGACGCCAGCGTGTCCTGAGCGCCGAGGACGTCGAAGTAGGCCTGGCTGACGCGCAGCACGAGCTCCTGCTCGGCACTGTGGAGGTCGGCGAGCGAGGAGACGAGCGAGCGCTCCGACTGCGCGATGGTCGCGTCGTTCGAGCGGTTGAAGAGCGGCTGTCGGCCGGAGATGCCGGCGCCCGCTGCCCTGCCGCTGTAGCGCCCACCGATGACCGGGTCGACCTCGGAGCGGCCGACGTTGGCCGACAGCGACGCGCTCGGCCGGTTCAGCGCCCGCGCCTGCTCGACGCGGTAGGGCGCCGATTCGTAGAGGCGCCGGGCCGAGAGGTAGGTCGCGTCGTAGCCGTGCGCCGAGTCGTAGAGCTCGAGCAGCGACTGGGCCCGGGCGGGAAGTGCCAGCGCCGCGCCGAGGAGCGCAGCGGCGATCGCCGCGGCGCGCAGGCGAGGGTGGGGTCGCAGGGCGGGCATCGAGGTCGGGATGGTCTGGCGAGGCCGCGCTTATAGGGCGAGGCGTCGACGCGTGGCAGCGGCGATGCGACAGGCTGCGCGCCCGGGGCGCCCGGACGACGCAACCGGGCGACGGACCGCAGCGCCGGCGCGCATCAGAAGGTGAACCGGCTCGGCTCGGGAAACCCCGTCAGGCGCGGCGCGACGGTGTCGAACAGCTCGATCGTCGAATGACCGTCGCCGGTCGCCTTCGTCGCGAGCACCGCGCGCATGATCGGCAGCTGGCCGACGATCGCGACCAGTCGCCCGCCCGGCTTCAAGGCCGCGAGCAGTGGCCTGGGCAGCTCGGCAACCGACCCCGACAGCACGATCACGTCGAACGGCCCCTCGACCGGCAGCGCCGCGGCGCCGTCGGCCTCGAGCACGGTCGCGTTCGAAATCCAGGCGCGGCGCAGGTTGTCGGCAGCGAAACGGGCGAGCGACGGGTCGATCTCGAGCGTCGTGACGTGGCGCGCCTTCTGCGCCAGCAGCGCTGCCATGTAGCCGGAGCCCGCGCCGACCTCGAGCACGCGCTCGTGGCGCTGCACGGCGAGCTCCTGCAGCAGCCGCGCCTCGACCTTGGGCGACAGCATCGAGCGGCCGTTCGGCAGCGGCACCTCGGTGTCGACGAAGGCGAGCGCCCGGTACGCGGCGGGCACGAAGTCCTCGCGCCGAACGAGCGCGAGCAGCGTGAGCACGCTCTCATCGAGCACCTCCCACGTTCGAATCTGCTGCTCGATCATGTTGAAGCGGGCTTGTTCGACGTTCATGTGAGGATTTTGACGCCACGCGAAAGCGCCTCGCCGGCGGTGGCACACCGGCGTCCCCTCGCGGTCCGGCATGACATCATTCCGCGATGGCCGATTCGAGCCCCATCGCCGATGTGACAGGCGACCCGACGGAGCGTCGCGCGCGTTTCTTCGACCCCGCCACGCACGGCTATCTGCGCGTCGCCGTCGCCGTGCCGCGGGTTCGCGTCGCCGAGCCCGTCTTCAATGCCGCCGAGACGGTTTCGCTGCTGGAGCAGGCAGCCGCCGACGGCGCCCGTGTCGTCGCCTTCCCCGAGCTCGGCCTGTCGGCCTACACCTGCGACGACCTGTTTCACCAGCGCGCCCTGCTCGACGCGAGCGAGGCGGCGCTCGCCACCGTCGCCGCGGCGACCGGACGACTGCCGCTCGTGGCGGTCGTCGGCCTGCCGGTTCGCGCCGAGCACCGGCTCTACAACGCCGCCGCGGTCGTCTGCGGCGGGCGGGTGCTCGGCGTCGTGCCCAAGACCTACCTGCCGAACTACGGCGAGTTCTACGAGGCGCGGCAGTTCGCGGCCGCCGCCAGCGCCGTCGCCACGGAGATCGTCGTCGCCGGGCAGACGGTGCCGTTCGGCGCCGACCTGATCTTCCGCTCGGCCGACGACCCGCGCTTCGCGTTGCACGCCGAGATCTGCGAGGACGTGTGGGTGCCCGTCCCGCCGTCGTCGCTCGCCGCGCTCGCCGGCGCGACGGTGCTCGTCAACCTGTCGGCGTCGAACATCACGATCGGCAAGGCCGACTACCGGCACATGCTCGTCGCCAGCCAGTCGGCGCGCTGCGTCGCCGCCTACCTCTACACGTCGGCCGGGTTCGGCGAGTCGACGACCGACCTGGCGTGGGACGGCCAGGCGATCGTCTACGAGAACGGCGACCTGCTCGCCGAGAGCGTGCGCTTCGCGCCGGGCGCGCACTTCGTGACGGCCGACGTCGACCTGGAGCGCGTGTCGCGCGAGCGCATGCGGCAGACGAGCTTCGCCGACTCGGTGGCGCGTCATCGCGGCGAGGTGGCGGCGTTTCGCAGCGTGTCGTTCGAGCTCGCGAGGCCGCGCGCCACCGGTGCCGGCGGCGACGCGCTCCGGCGTCGGGTCGCGCGCTTCCCTTACGTGCCCACCGACCCGGCGCGCCGCGACGAGCGCTGCGCAGAGGTCTACTCGATCCAGGTCGAGGCACTGGCGCAGCGGCTGGTCGCGACGGGCATCGACAAGATGGTGATCGGCGTCTCGGGCGGCCTCGACTCGACGCAGGCGCTGCTCGTCGCGGTGCGCGCCGCCGACCGGATCGGCGTGCCGCGCAGCCACGTGCTCGCCTACACGATGCCCGGGTTCGCGACCAGCGAGCGCACGCTCGACCAGGCGCGCAGGCTGATGGCGGCGGCCGGCTGCAGCGCCCACGAGATCGACATCCGGCCGAGCTGCGAGCGCATGCTCGCCGACATCGGCCATCCGTATGCGTCGGGCGATCGCGGCGAGAAGGCGTTCGACGTCGCCTTCGAGAACGTGCAGGCCGGCGAGCGCACGAGCCACCTGTTCCGCCTCGCCAACCTGAACGGCGCGATCGTCGTCGGCACCGGCGACCTGTCGGAGCTGGCGCTCGGCTGGAGCACCTTCGGCGTCGGCGACCACATGTCGCACTACAACGTCAACGCCAGCGTGCCGAAGACGCTGGTCGCGCACCTCGTGCGCTGGGTCGCGGCGCAGTCGGGCGACGACAGCGACACCGCCCGCGTGCTGGCCGACATCCTCGCCACCGAGGTCAGCCCCGAGCTCGGTCCCGGCGCCTCGGGCAGCGCCGGCGCCAGGCCCGAGCAGCGGTCCGAGGCCAAGGTCGGACCCTACGACCTGCAGGACTTCCACCTCTACCAGGTGCTGCGCTACGGCTACGCGCCGAGCAAGGTCGCCTTCCTCGCCTGGACCGCCTGGCACGACGCCGCCGCAGGCGACTGGCCCGACGGTGTCGATCATCACGCCTACGGCCTCGCCGAGATCAAGGCGCACCTGCGCAACTTCCTCGACCGGTTCTTCCGCACCAGCCAGTTCAAGCGCTCGACGGTTCCGAACGCACCCAAGGTCGGCTCCGGCGGCTCGCTCTCACCGCGCGGCGACTGGCGCGCGCCGAGCGACGCGTCGTCGGTGGTCTGGCTCGCCGAGCTCGACGCGAACGTGCCCGACGGCGAGCCGCGATGACGGTCGGCGCAAGGCGGTGCCTCGTCGCGGGGTGCGGCGCGATCGCGCTGGCCTCGGTCGTCATGGGCCTGGCGGCGTGTGCCGCGTTCATCCCGAGCCGCGTCGAACTCTCGCGCGAGCGCCTGCAGGAGATCGTCGCCAGGCGCTTCCCGGTGCAGCGCCGCGTGTTCGATGTGATCGACATCGGCATCGGCTCGCCGGTCGTCACGCTGCAGCCGGAAGCGAACCGCATCGCCATCGACCTCGCGCTGTCCCTCGGCGCCCGGCCCGCGGGCACGATGCGCGTCAGCCAGGCGCTGCGCTACGAGCCGCTGGACCACACGGTGCGGCTCGCCGAGGTGACCGTCGACCGCTTCGCCGTCGACGGGTTGCCGGGTCAGTTCCAGCGCCAGCTCGATCGCCTCGGCCGACCGCTGGTCGCGCAGCTGCTCGAGGGCCAGGTGCTCTACACGATGCGGCCGAAGGATGTCGAGCGGATGGCGCGCGAGCGCCTCCAGCCTTCGCAGCCGCGCGTCACGGCGAGCGGCGTCGAGATCGACATCGGCGCGGCGCCGCGCTGAGCGCCACCGACACGAAACCGAGAAACCCGAAGGCACACGTTGGACCCACTGCTGCTGCTCAAGGCCGCCCTGATGGGCATCGTCGAGGGGCTCACCGAGTTCCTGCCGGTCTCCTCAACGGGCCATCTCATCCTCGCCGGCGCGCTGCTGCGCTTCACGGGCGAGAAGGCCAAGGTGTTCGAGATCGCGATCCAGACCGGCGCGATCTTCGCGGTGATGCTCGTCTACCGCGAGCGACTCGTGCAGACGCTGACCGAGCTCGGCAGCAGCGAACGGGCGCGCCGCTTCGCGACCAACGTCGCCGTCGCGTTCTTCCCGGCGGTGGTCCTCGGGCTGCTGTTCGGCAAGGCGATCAAGGCGCACCTGTTCACGCCGACCGTGGTCGCGACGACCTTCATCCTCGGCGCCTTCGTCATCCTGTGGGCCGAACGGCGCCAGACCGCCGCGCGCATCGACGCCGTCGACGACATGCGCCCGCTCGATGCGCTCAAGGTCGGTCTCGCGCAATGCCTGGCGCTCGTGCCCGGCACCAGCCGGTCGGGCGCGACCATCATCGGCGGCATGCTGTTCGGACTGTCGCGCAAGGCGGCGACCGAGTTCAGCTTCTTCCTCTCGATCCCGACCCTGATCGGCGCCGGCGCCTACAGCCTGTGGAAGGAGCGGGCGCTGCTGTCGGCGGCCGACGTGCCGATGTTCGCCGTCGGCCTCGTCTTCTCCTTCCTGTCGGCGCTCGTGTGCGTTCGCTGGCTGCTGCGCTACGTCTCGACGCACACCTTCGTGCCGTTCGCCTGGTACCGCATCGCCTTCGGCATCGCCGTGCTCGTCACGGCGCAGGCCGGATGGGTCGACTGGTCGGGTTGACGCGGCGGGCGGGCCGTCAGGTCCTGGCGAACACCAGGTCGCAGACGCCGTGGCCGAGCCCCAGGCCGCGCGACTCGAACTTGGTGAGCGGCCTCGACGCCGGCCGCGGCGCGTAGCCGTCGCACGTGTTGCGCAACGCCGGCTCGGCCGACAGCACCTCGAGCATCTCCGTCGCGTACGGCGCCCAGTCGGTGGCGCAGTGCAGCAGCCCGCCGGGCCGCAGCCGGCTCGCCGCCAGAGCGGCGAACGGCGGCTGAACGAGGCGACGCTTGTGGTGGCGTTTCTTCGGCCACGGGTCGGGGAAGAAGAGGTGGATGCCGGAGAGCGAACCCGGCGCGACCATCGACTGCAGGACCTCGACCGCGTCGTGGCGGACGATCCGCACGTTGTCGATGCGCTCGTCGCCGATCAGCTTGAGCAGCGCGCCGACACCGGCTTCGTGCACCTCGATGCCGAGGTAGTCGATGTCGGGGTGGGCGCTGGCGATCTCGGCCGTCGCGCCGCCCATGCCGAAGCCGATCTCGACCACCAGCGGCGCGGAGCGGCCGAACGCGGCAGCCGCATCGAGCGGTTCAGCGGAGAACGGGACGATGAAGCGGCCGCCGAGGTCGTTCAGCGCGCGCGCCTGTCCCGGGCCGATGCGGCCGGCGCGAAGCACATAGCTGCGAACCGGTCGGCGTGCGTTGTCCATCCGCCAAGGATAGGCAGGCGCGGGCACCCCGCTTGCTACCCGCGTTTCATCCCTGTTTCCGGAGTCATTCCATGTTGAAGAGTCCCATGTTCAAACGCAGCCTGCTCGCTTTCGGGCTCGCTGCCGCCCTCGGCGCGTGCTCGACCACCACCACCAACCCCAACGTGCGCAACAACGCCGCCAACGAGCGAGCGAGCATCGACGCCGACGCCGCCGCGGCGCTGACCAAGCTCTACGCCCAGGCGCCCGGTTCGCGCGAGCTCGTCGCGAGGTCGCGCGGCGTGCTGGTGTTTCCGAAGGTCGTCAGTGCGGGCCTGCTCATCGGCGGCTCGTACGGCCGCGGCGAGCTGATGGTCAACGGCCGTCCCGACGGCTACTACAGCACGGCCGGGCTTTCCGCGGGCCTGCTGGCCGGTGCCGACTCCAAGGCCGTGTACGTCCTCTTCATGAACGAGGAGTCGCTCGCGAAGTTCAGGGCCAGCAAGGGCTGGACCGCAGGAGCCGACGCGTCGGTGTCGGTCATCACCGCCGGCGCCAACGCCAGCGTCGATACGCAGTTGATCAAGCAACCTGTCGTGGGCTATGTGCTGACCAACGCCGGCCTGATGGCCAACCTCAGCATCGACGGCACCAAGATCACGCCGCTGTCACTCTGACCGGCAGGCCCTGAAAGCGGCCCGATGCGCAACGAGCGCATCGGGCCGTTCCTCGTGTCCCGGCCAACCTCGCTAGACTGGCGGCCGCGCGGGTGTAGTTCAATGGTAGAACGGCAGCTTCCCAAGCTTCATACGAGGGTTCGATTCCCTTCACCCGCTCCAGCCCCGAGTCGCGCTTTGAAGGCAGCGCCGGCGGCACGGTTTCATGGTAAGGCGCGCTACCGTACATTTGCGCCTTGTCACCCGCGCCAGCACGGGTGTCCCTCATCCACGTGGCCATCGTTCTCCGATGCAGTTCGCACGCGATCCGAAGAGCAACCAGCTGCTTGCTTCTCTGCCGTCTGCAGAGTGGGACCGCTGGCAGCAACAGCTCGAATGGACCGACATGCCACTTGGCCAGGTCCTCTACGAATCCGGCAATCCACAGAGCCACGTCTACTTTCCGACGACGGCGATCGTCTCGCTGCTGTATGTCATGGAAAGCGGGGCCTCGGCCGAGATCGCGGTCGTGGGCAACGAGGGTGTCGTCGGCATCTCGTTGTTCATGGGCGGCGAGTCGACGCCGAGCCGCGCCGTCGTGCAAAGCGCGGGTCAGGGCTATCGCCTGAACGGCCAGGCGATCAAGGACGAATTCGGCCGATCCGGGCCCGTCATTCACCTGCTGCTGCGCTACACGCAGGCGTTGATCACCCAGATGTCGCAGACGGCGGTGTGCAACCGCCACCATTCGCTCGACCAGCAACTGTGCCGCTGGCTGCTGCTCAGCATGGACCGCCTGCGCGGCAACGAGTTGGTCATGACGCAGGAGCTGATCGCTAACATGCTGGGCGTGCGGCGCGAAGGCGTGACCGAAGGGGCACTGAGCCTGCAGAAGGCCGGTCTCATCCGCTATTCCCGAGGCCACATCACGGTGCTCGATCGCGAGGGGCTCGAGAAGCGCACCTGCGAGTGCTATGAGGTCGTCAGGAGGGAGTACGCGCGGCTGCTTCCGGCCGGAGTCTCGACCTGAGTCGCGCGTGTGACGCGCCGCAGCCCTTCAGCGCGATGCCCATTTCCCGTGCGATGGCGTCGTCCAACGTGGTGCAATAGTCCCCCGGTTCGAGCGCGTCGAGGACCTTGGCGTTGTCCAGCTTGGTCAGCACCCTTGCGTTCGCTTCGCACAGCAACACGCGAATGCCGCGCTTGCGCAGCTTGACGATCACTTCGTGAAGCGTCTGCAGA
This sequence comes from Burkholderiales bacterium, assembly GCA_038234975.1. Taxonomy (GTDB): domain Bacteria; phylum Pseudomonadota; class Gammaproteobacteria; order Burkholderiales; family Burkholderiaceae_C; genus Schlegelella_A. The sequence goes on along the minus strand of JBBSUK010000048.1, from coordinate 4,463 downwards.
CCCGCGATGTCCATGAACGGCACATCGTGCAGGCGCAGGATCAACGCACTCGCCTCCAGGGCCGCTTTGGGCGTGTGCGACAAGGTTCGATCGACGAAGAGCTCTTCGATGTCACCTCGGGCTACGAAGCTCTTGCCCGCACATGACGATCCTGACCCTCAACGCCGGCTCGTCGAGCATCAAGTTCGCGCTCTACCGGGAAGATCCGGCGCTGCGGTGCCTGCTGCGCGGCCAGGTCGACCGCATCGGCCACGGCGATGCCGCGATCGATGTCGAGGTGGCGGACACGACGGCCGGCAGCGGACGGGGATCGCCTCGCCAGCGCATCGCCGGCGACACCTTCGACACCGCTGTGACGGCGCTGCTGTCGTGGCTCGAGGCGCGGCCGGAATTCGCGACGATGACCGGCGTCGGGCACCGCGTGGTGCATGGCATGCAACACAGCGAGCCGGAACACGTCGGCGACGCACTGCTCGATGAGCTGCGCCGCCTGGAGCCCGAGGACCCGGACCACCTGCCGGGCGAGATCCGGCTGATCGAGCTGTTGCGCGAGCGGCTTCCCCAGGTGCCGCAGATCGCCTGCTTCGACACCGCGTTCCACCACGACATGCCACGCGTCGCGCAGATGCTGGCGATTCCGCGCCGCTACGAGCGCCAAGGCCTGCGGCGCTACGGCTTCCACGGTCTTTCGTATGCGTACCTGATGGAAGAACTGGCGCGCGTCGCCGGAGCCGAGGCGGCGCAAGGCCGCGTGATCCTGGCGCACCTGGGCGGCGGCGCCAGCCTGGCCGCCGTTCATGCCGGCCGCTGCATCGACACCAGCATGGCGTTCACGCCGACGGCGGGTCTGCCGATGGCCACGCGTTCGGGCGATCTCGATCCCGGCATCGCCGCGCACCTGGCGCGGAGCGAGGCCATGAACGCGGAGCGCTTCTACGACATGGCGAATCACGAGTCGGGGCTGCTCGGCATCTCCGAGACCAGCGGCGACATGCGCGACCTGCTTGTCGCCGAAGCCAGCGACGTGCGGGCGGCCGAAGCGGTAGCGTATTTCTGCTACCAGACGAAGAAGTGGATCGGCGCCTACGTCGCTGCGCTCGGCGGCCTGGACACGCTCGTGTTCGCCGGTGGCATCGGCGAGAACGCGGCGCCGGTGCGCGCGCGCATCGTCGAAGGGCTCGGCTTTCTCGACATCGAGCTCCACGCGCAACGCAATGCGTTGCATGCGCCGTTGATCTCCGCAGACGGCAGCCGCGTCGAGGTGCGTGTCATGCACACCGATGAAGAACTGATGATCGCGCGCGCGGTCTGTCGAGAACTCGCGGGCGGGACAAGTAGCCCCTGTTTGGAGCGCAACCATGAATCCTGATACGGCCACCGAGACGGCCCGGCCACCGCATTGCACGAAGACGCCGCCTTCCGCGTCGGCGCGGCACGACACGCCGTCCTCACCGCCGGAAAGCTCCGGGATCATCTACACCTGCCCGATGCATCCCGAGGTGCGGCAGGACCATCCCGGCCCCTGCCCGAAGTGCGGCATGGCGCTGGAACCGGAAACACCGACAGCCGCGGGCGACGATGGCGCCGAGAGTGCCGAGGGCGCCGAGCTTCGCGACATGACGCGCCGCTTCTGGATCGGCGCGGTGCTGACCCTGCCGGTGTTTCTGCTCGCGATGTCGCACCTGGTCCCGGCGCTTGGTCGCCAGGCCTGGATCGAGAGCGAGGGCGCGCGCTGGCTGCAGTTCGCGCTCGCCACACCGGTGGTCGGCTGGGCCGGCTGGCCGTTCTTCGTGCGCGGCTGGCGCTCCGTCGTCACGCGGCATCTCAACATGTTCACGCTGATCGCCCTCGGCGTCGGCGCGGCCTACCTGTTCAGCGCAGTGGCGATGCTGCTGCCTGGCTTGCTTCCGCAAGCGCTGCATCATGACGGCAAGACGCCGCTTTACTTCGAGGCGGCGGCGATGGTCGTGGTGCTGGTGCTGCTCGGTCAGGTGCTCGAACTGCGCGCGCGCAGTCGCACCGGCAGTGCGATCAAGGCGCTGCTGAATCTCGCCCCGCCGACCGCGCGCAAGGTCGGCACCGACGGCGACCACGACGTGCCGCTGGCGCAGGTCCAGGTCGGCGACCGCCTGCGCGTCGTGCCCGGTGACAAGGTGCCGGTCGACGGCGTCGTCGTCGAGGGCCATTCCAGTGTCGAGGAATCGATGATCAGCGGCGAGCCGCTGCCGGTGGAAAAAGCCGTCGACGATCGCGTGACCGGCGGCACTGTCAACGGCACGGGCAGCTTCGTGATGCGCGCCGACCGGGTCGGCAGCGACACGCTGCTCGGCCAGATCGTCGGCATGGTGGCGCTGGCGCAGCGCAGCCGCGCGCCGATCCAGGGCCTGGTCGACAAGGTTGCCGGCGTTTTCGTACCGATCGTGATGGCGGTGTCGGTGCTGACCTTCATCGTCTGGCTCTGGCTGGGGCCCGAGCCACGGCTGGCGCACGCGATCGTCAACGCCGTCGCGGTGCTGATCATCGCCTGCCCTTGCGCGCTGGGCCTGGCCACGCCGATGTCGATCATGGTCGGCGTCGGGCGCGGCGCGCAGCAAGGCGTGCTGGTGAAGAACGCCGAGGCGCTCGAGCGGCTGGAGAAGGTGACCGTGCTGGTGGTCGACAAGACCGGCACGCTGACCGAGGGCAAGCCGCGGCTGATGGACGTGCTGCCCGCTGCCGGTGTCGACGCGGACGAGTTCCTGACGCTGGCCGCCTCGCTCGAGCAGGGCAGCGAACATCCGCTGGCCAGCGCCATCGTGCAGGGAGCCCAGGCGAAGGGACTCGCGCTCGAAGCGGCGACGGACTTCCGCTCGGTGACGGCCGGTGGCGTCGCCGGCACTCTTAAGGGTCACGCGGTGATGGTGGGCAAGCCGGAGTTCCTGCGCAACGAGAAGGTCAGCGGCCTGGACGCCCTCGAAGCCGCCGCCATCGCCCTGCAGGAAGACGGCAAGACGGCCATGTTCGTCGCCATCGACGGCAAGGCGGCCGGCATCCTCGCCGTCGCCGACCCGATCAAGGACAGCAGCGTCGAAGCCATTGGAGAACTGCACGCGCTCGGGCTCAAGCTGGTCATGCTCACCGGCGACAACCGCCGCACCGCTGCGGCTGTGGCCAAGACGCTCGGCCTCGACGACGTGCAGGCCGAGATCGAGCCGGCCGGGAAAGTGGCGCATGTCAAGAAACTGCGCGCGGCCGGCGAACACGTGGCGATGGCCGGCGACGGCATCAACGACGCGCCGGCGTTGAGCGAAGCCGAGGTCGGCATCGCCATGGGCACCGGCACCGACATCGCGATGCAGAGCGCGGGCATCACGCTGGTCAAGGGCGATCTGCGCGGCATCGCGCAAGCCATCCGCCTGAGCCGGGCGACGATGTGGAACATCCGCGAGAACCTGTTTTTCGCGTTCTTCTACAACGCAGTCGGCATTCCGATCGCGGCCGGCGTGCTCTATCCCTTCTTCGGCTTGCTGCTGAGCCCGGTGATCGCCGGCGCCGCGATGAGCCTCAGCTCCGTGTCCGTGATCGCGAACGCCTTGCGCCTGCGGACGGCAAAACTTTGAGACGAACCCCGGACCCGCACACGCCATGAGCACCCACACCTTGACGCCAGACCTGCGCCAGCGCATCGACGCCTACTGGCGTGCAGCGAACTACCTGTCGGTCGGACAGATCTACCTCTACGACAACCCACTGCTGAAGCGGCCGCTCGCGCTGGCCGACATCAAGCACATGCTGCTCGGCCATTGGGGCACGACGCCGGGGCAGAACTTGATCTACGTGCACCTGAACCGGGTCATCAAGAAATACGACCTCGACATGATCTACGTCTCGGGTCCGGGCCACGGCGGCCCAGCGGTCGTCGGCAACACCTACCTCGAAGGCACCTACAGCGAGGTCTACCCCGACATCAGCCGAGATGAAGCCGGCCTGCAGAAGCTCTTCCGCCAGTTCTCGTTTCCCGGCGGCATCCCCAGCCACGCGTCGCCCGAATGCCCGGGCTCGATCCACGAGGGCGGCGAGCTCGGCTATTCCCTCAGCCATTCCTTCGGCGCGGTGTTCGACAACCCGGAGCTGATCGTGGCGTGCGTCGTCGGCGACGGCGAGGCCGAGACCGGGCCGCTGGCGACGGCCTGGCACTCGAACAAGTTCCTCGACCCGGTGACCGACGGTGCGGTGCTGCCGATCCTGCACCTGAACGGCTACAAGATCGCCAACCCGACGGTGCTGGCGCGCATCAGCCACGAAGAGCTCGAGCAGTTGCTGCGCGGCTATGGCTGGACGCCGCTGTTCGTCGTCGGCCACGAGCCCGACCTGATGCACGAGGCCATGGCCACGGCGCTGGACCAGGCGATCGAGCAGATCCGAAGCGTCCAGAGCGAGGCGCGTGCGACCGGCAAGGCGGTACGCCCGCGCTGGCCGATGAT
>JBBSUK010000047.1:0-22202 GCA_038234975.1 Burkholderiales bacterium | reverse complement strand
GAGGTCTTCCTGCCGCCGATCGGCGGGCAGACGGTCTACATCTTCGGCCGCCCGGAAGACCTCGCCGACCCGTCGATCGAGCTCACCGCTCGGGTGCACGACGAGTGCAACGGCTCGGACGTGTTCGGCTCCGACATCTGCACCTGCAGGCCGTACCTCACGCACGCGATCGAGGAAGGCATCCAGGGCGCGCAGCGCGGCGGTGTCGGCCTCATCTCGTATTCGAGGAAGGAAGGCCGCGCGCTCGGCGAGGTGACCAAGTTCCTTGTCTACAACGCGCGCAAGCGCCAGCAGGGCGGCGACACCGCGGCGCAGTACTTCGCGCGCACCGAGTGCGTCGCCGGCGTGCAGGACATGCGCTTCCAGGAGCTGATGCCCGACGTGCTGCACTGGCTCGGCGTGAAGAAGATCCACCGCCTGGTCTCGATGAGCAACATGAAGTACGACGCGATCACCGGCTCGGGCATCGAGGTCGGCGAGCGCGTCAACATCCCCGATTCGCTGATCCCGGCCGATGCGCGCGTGGAGATGGACGCCAAGATGGCGGCCGGCTACTTCACGCCCGGCGCGGTACCCGACGCCGCCGAGCTCGTCAAGGCCAAGGGCCGCGCGCTCGGACCTTCCGGCGGCTGATGGAGGCGGTGGCGCTGCTGCGCAGCACGCACGCGGTGCGCGAGCGTGCCGGCCTGCTGCTCGAGCGGGCATGCGAGGGCGGCTCGGCGGAGTTCAAGGTCGACGACGCGCGGCTCGACGACGCTGCCGACGAGGTCGCGACGATCACGCGTGCACGTTACCCGTCGCTGGCGATTCCGTACCACAGCCGCTGGCGGCACTTCGAGGCGGGCGGCGTCGACCGGCGCGCGACGCTCGACGCACGGCTCGTCGACGCGACGCCCGCCGAGCGCGCGCGCATCCACATCGACCTCGCGCTCATCAGCGTCCTGCTCGACGCCGGTGCCGGCCCCGACTGGCGTTACCGCGAAGCCGGCAACGGGCAGACGTACACGCGCTCCGAAGGCCTCGGCGTCGCCAGCTTCCACGCGTTCACCACCGGGCTGTTCTCGAGCGACGCGGCGCAGCCGCTGCGCGCCGACGCGGCGGGCCTGCGCTCGCTCGACGGGTCGGCACTCGCCGGCGCCTTCCAGGTCGACGCGGGCAACCCGCTCGTCGGCCTCGAGGGGCGCCTGGCGCTGCTGCGCCGCCTCGGCGACGCGCTCGCCGCACGCCCCGACGTGTTCGGCGCCGACGCGCGACCCGGCTCGCTGTTCGACCACGCCACGTCGCGCGGCGACACGGTCGCCGTCCACGATCTGTTCGTCACGCTGCTCGACACGCTCTCCGGCATCTGGCCATCCGGCGCGCAGTTGAACGGCGTGCCGCTCGGCGACTGCTGGCGCCACGACGCGGTGCCGGGCTCCGGCGACAGCGCCGGCTGGATGCCGTTCCACAAGCTCACGCAGTGGCTGACGTACTCGCTGGTCGAGCCCTTCGAGTGGGCGGGCATCCGCGTGACCGGCCTCGACGACCTCACCGGCCTGCCCGAGTACCGCAACGGCGGCCTCCTGCTCGACACCGGTGTGATCGTGCCGCGCGACGCGGCGTGGGCCGACCGCACCTACGCCGTCGGCGACGCCTTCGTCGTCGAGTGGCGCGCGCTCACCGTCGCCTTGCTCGACGAGCTCGCGCCGCGCGTTCGCGACCGGCTCGGGCGCACCGCCGTACAGCTGCCGCTGGCCTGCGTGCTCGAAGGCGGCACCTGGGCCGCGGGGCGCGAGCTGGCACGGCGCTTGCGCGGAGGCCTTCCGCCTGTCAACGTCGCGAGCGACGGCACCGTCTTCTGATCGCCCCATCTCCACCGCGACCCACCGCCATGGCCAACGTCCACGTCATCGACCACCCGCTCGTCCAGCACAAGCTCACGCTGATGCGCCGCAAGGACGCGTCGACCTCGAGCTTCCGGCGGCTCCTCAACGAGCTGGCGATGCTGATGACCTACGAGGTCACGCGCGACATGCCGATGCAGCCGATCGAGGTCGAGACGCCGCTCGAGAAGACGACCGGCCTCGTGATCGACGGCAAGAAGCTCGTCTTCGTGTCGATCCTGCGCGCCGGCACCGGCATCCTCGACGGCATGCTCTCCGTCATTCCGGGCGCCCGCGTCGGCCACATCGGCCTGTACCGCGACCCGAAGACGCTCACCGCCGTCGAGTACTACTTCAAGATGCCGCACGACATGCACGAGCGCGACGTGATCGTCGTCGATCCGATGCTCGCCACCGGCAACTCCGCCGTCGCCGCGGTCGACCGGCTGAAGGAAGTGCGGCCGAAGTCGATCAAGTTCGTCTGCCTGCTGACGTGCCCCGAAGGCGTCAAGGCGATGAACGACGCGCACCCCGACGTGCCGATCTACACCGCTGCGATCGACCGCGAGCTCGACGAGCACGCCTACATCCTGCCCGGCCTCGGCGACGCCGGCGATCGCATCTTCGGCACCAAGTAGATTTCTCCACCCACGAAAACAGGAGGTTCCCCCATGACGATCCGTTCCACCACGCGCCGCCTCGCCCTCGCCGCCGCCGCGCTGGCGCTCGCCGCTCCCGGCCTCGCGCTCGCGCAGGCCAAGCTCAAGGTCGCTGCCGTCTACACCGTGCCGTTCGAGCAGCAGTGGGTCGGCCGCCTGCACAAGGCGCTCAAGGCCGCCGAGGCGCGCGGCGAGATCGAATACAAGGCGACGGAGAACGTGTCGAACGCCGACTACGAGCGCGTGATGCGCGAGTACGCGACCGGCGGCAACCAGCTCATCGTCGGCGAAGCGTTCGCGGTGGAGGCAGCGGCGCGCAAGGTCGCCAAGGACTTCCCGAAGACGATGTTCCTGCTCGGTTCGTCGGGCAAGCCGGTGGCGCCGAACTTCAGCGTCTTCGACAACTACATCCAGGAGCCGGCCTACCTGACCGGCATGGTCGCCGGCGGCATGACCAGGACCAACAAGATCGGCATGGTCGGCGGCTTCCCGATCCCCGAGGTCAACCGGCTGATGCACGCCTTCATGGCCGGCGCGCTCGAGGTCAACCCGAAGACCGAGTTCACGGTGTCGTTCATCAACAGCTGGTTCGACCCGCCGAAGGCCAAGGAAGCGGCCTTCGCGATGATCGACAAGGGCGCCGACGTGATGTATGCCGAGCGCTTCGGCGTGTCGGACGCGGCCAAGGAGCGCAAGGTGCTCGCCATCGGCAACGTGATCGACACGCAGGCGCAGTACCCCGACACGGTGGTCGCCTCCGCCTTGTGGAACATGGAGCCGTCGATCGACCGCGCCATCAAGCTCGTCAAGGAAGGCAAGTTCACCGCCGAGGACTACGGCGTCTACTCGACGATGAAGTTCAAGGGCTCCGAGCTGGCGCCGATGGGCACGTTCGAGAAAAAGGTGCCGGCGCCGCTGATGGCCAAGGTGAAGGCGAAGGAAGCGGCGATCCGCGGCGGCACCTTCACCGTGAAGGTCGACGACAGCCAGCCGAAGTCGACGGCGAAGTGACGGGCGCGGCAGCGCCGGTCGACGCGCCGGCGCTGCGCCTGTCGGGCATCACCAAGCGCTTCGGCGCGCTCGTCGCCAACGACGACATCTCGCTCACGCTCGGCAGCGGCGAGGTGCTCGCGCTGCTCGGCGAGAACGGCGCCGGCAAGTCGACGCTGGTCTCGATCCTGTTCGGCCACTACGTCGCCGACGCCGGATCGATCGAGGTGTCGGGTCGGCCGCTCCCGCCCGGGCAGCCGAGCGCGGCGCTGGCCGCCGGCATCGGCATGGTCCATCAGCACTTCACGCTCGCCGACAACCTCACCGTGCTCGACAACGTGATGCTCGGCACCGAGCCGGCATGGTTGCCGTTCTCGCGCCGCGCCGTAGCACGCGGGAAGCTGGCCGACGTCGCGCGACGCTTCGGCCTGCCGGTCGATGCCGACGCGAGGGTCGGTACGCTCTCGGTCGGCGAACGGCAGCGCGTCGAGATCGTCAAGGCGCTCTACCGCGGCGCCCGCATCCTCATCCTCGACGAGCCGACCGCCGTGCTCACGCCGCAGGAGAGCGAGGGCCTGTTCGTCACGCTCGCGCAGATGGTTCGCGAAGGCCTGTCGATCGTCTTCATCAGCCACAAGCTCGGCGAGGTGCTGCGCGTGTCGGACCGCGTCGCCGTGCTGCGCGGCGGCCGGCTCGTCGCCGAGGCAGCGGCGAGCGAGACCAGCGAGGCGCAGCTCGCGCAGTGGATGGTCGGCGAAGCCATCGCGGCGCCGGTTCGACGCCCGGCCGCCGGCGAAGCGGGCGAGGTCGTCTGCGCGCTCGAGAACGTCAGCACGCCCGCCGGCAGCCGCGACCGGCTCCACCGCGTCTCGCTCGAGCTGCGCGCCGGCGAGATCGTCGCCGTTGCCGGCGTCTCGGGCAACGGCCAGGTCGCGCTCGCCGAACTGCTCTCGGGCGTGCGCCGCGCGAGCGCCGGCCGCGTCACCTTGCTCGACGCGCCACTGCCCGCCGACCCCGCCCGACTCGTCGCACGCGGCGTCGCCCGGGTGCCCGAAGACCGGCACGGCGTTGGCGTCATCGGCGACCTGCCGGTGTGGGAGAACGCCGTCTCCGAGCGGCTGCGCACGCGCGACTTCTCGCGCGGCGGGTTCGTGCGCCGGGGCGCCGCCCGGCGCCACGCGCAACGCGTGATCGAGGCGTTCGACGTTCGCGGCGCCGGCCCGCTCGCACCCGCCCGCTCGCTCTCGGGCGGCAACATGCAGAAGCTCATCCTCGGCCGCGCGCTGCTGACGCCAGAAGGCAGCGCGACGACGACGCGCCTCATCGTCGCCCATCAGCCGACCTGGGGCCTCGACGTCGGCGCCGTCGCCTATGTGCAGCGCCAGCTCGTCGCGGCACGGGACGCGGGCACCGCCGTGCTGCTCGTCTCCGACGACCTCGACGAGGTGATGACGCTCGGCGACCGCATCGCCGTCATGCACGACGGCACGCTGACCGCGGCGCTGACCGCTGCCGACTGGACGCGCGAGCGCATCGGCCTGGCGATGGCCGGCGCGCTCCACGACGCGGCGGACGCGCACGCATGAGGGTCGAGAAGCGCTTCGCGCCATCGCCGGCGGCGCTCGCCCTTGCCGCGCTCGCGGCGATCGTGTTCACGCTCGTCGTCAGTAGCGCGCTCGTGCTCGCGGCGGGCGCGCCGGTCGGCCGCACCTACAGCCTGCTCCTGCAGGGCGCGTTCGGCTCGGTCTTCGCGTGGAGCGAGACGCTCACGCGGGCGATCCCGCTGATCTTCACCGGCCTCTCGGTCGCCATCGCCTTCAAGGCGCGCCTCTTCAACATCGGCGCCGAAGGGCAGCTCTACGCCGGCGCCCTCGCCGCCGTCGCGGTCGGCGGCTTGCACGGCGGCACCGGGCTCGACTGGCCGACGTGGCTCCTCTTTCCCGCGATGCTCGCGGCGGCCGCACTCGCCGGCGCGCTGCTGCTGCTCGGCCCGACGCTGCTGAAAGCGAAGCTCGGCGTCGACGAGGTGGTGACGACGCTGCTCCTCAACTTCATCGTCCTCCTCTTCGTCTCGGCGATGCTCGACGGGCCGATGAAGGACCCGGCAGCGATGGGCTGGCCGCAGAGCGTGGGGCTCAAACCCGAGCTCGAGACGGCGCGACTCGTCGAGGGCACGCGCGTGCACAGCGGCCTCGTCGGCGCGGCGGCGCTCGCGGCGCTGCTGTGGGCGCTGCTGCGCACGACGGCGCTCGGCTTCGACATCCGCGCCGTCGGCGCCAACGCGCGCGCGGCCGCCTTCGCCGGCGTGCCGGTGACGCGCACGCTCGTGCTCGTCGCCCTCCTCTCCGGCGGCCTCGCGGGGCTCGGCGGCGCGATCGAGGTCGCCGGCCGCACCGGCTCCGTCACCCTCGACATGTCGCCCGGCTATGGCTACTCCGGCATCGTCATCGCCATGCTGGCGGGGCTGAACCCGCTCGGCGTTGTCGCCGCGGCGGTGTTCGTCGCCGGCGTGCTGGTCGGCGCCGACAGCATGAGCCGCGCCGCCGGAGTGCCGACGTACCTCGCCGACGTGATCGTCGCCGTGTCGCTGCTGTCGGTGCTGGTCGCGTCGCTGGCGACGCAGTACCGGCTGCGCTGGCGTTGACGAGCCATCGATCCATGCGACCGGCATGAGCGACCTCTTCGCCATCCTCGCCAACGCCGACTTCTGGGTCGCCGTGCTGCGCATCTCGACGCCGCTCGTCCTCGGCACGCTCGGCGTGCTGTGGTGCGAGCGCGCCGGCGTGCTCAACCTCGGCATCGAAGGGATCATGGTCGCGGGCGCGTTCACCGGCTGGCTCGCGGTGTTCCACGGCGCGCCGTTGTGGGCCGGCGTGGCCGTGGCCGCGGCGACCGGTGCCGCGTTCGGCACGCTGCACGCGCTGCTCACCGTCGGCCTGGCGCTCTCGCAGCACGTCACCGGCCTCGGCATCACGCTTCTCGCCACGTCGACCAGCTACTACGGCTACCGCGTCGCCTTCCCGAAGGTCAGCACGCCACCGACCGTCGTGCCTTTCGCACCGATGGAGTGGCTGCCGCTGCCGGTCCTCTCGCAGCAGACCGCGCTCACGGGGTTCGCGCTGCTGCTCGTGCCGCTCTCGGCCTGGATCCTCTACCGGACACCGGCAGGACTCGCGGTGCGCATGGTCGGCGAGAACCCGGCCGCCGCCGAAGGCCAGGGGCTCTCCGTGCTCGCGACGCGCACCTCCGCCATCGTCGCCGGCTCGGCGTTGATGGGCATCGCCGGCTCGTTCCTCACCTTGTCGGCCTTCAACGCCTTCTTCTTCAACATGGTCAACGGCCGCGGCTGGATCTGCGTCGCGCTCGTGGTGTTCGCGTCGTGGCGGCCGGGCAAGGCGCTCCTCGGCGCGCTGCTCTTCGCGTTCTTCGACGCGCTGCAGCTGCGCCTGCAGCAGGCTGGCGGCGCGACGTTGCCGTATCAGGTCTACCTGATGCTGCCGTATGTGCTGTCGATCCTGGCGCTGGTGCTCGTGGCGCGCCGAGCCGCGTATCCGCAGGCGCTGATGAAGCCGTATCGGAAGGGCGAGCGGTGAGACGGAAGCTGCCATTCGCCGTCGCACGCGCAGTCCGAAGCTCCACCTGATTGCTCGACAATCTCCTGGTGCCTCACGCTGTCTCTCGTCTGCGCGCCGCGCGTCTGGCGAAGTCCACCAGGCCCTTCCTGGCGCGCGGCGGCTTCAAGCGCGAGCGCTGCATGGGCTGCCGGCTGGTCCCGACACACTGCATGTGCGTCTTGCGCACCTCGGTGTTCACGCGCGCGGCGGTGTGCCTGCTGATGGCCGACATCGAACCGCTGGAGCCGACCAACACCGGTTGGCTGATCGCGGATCTGGTCGATGACACCTTCGCGTTCAGCTGGTCTCGAACCGAAACCGACCCCGCGCTCCTCTCGCTGTTGAGCGAGCCAGACCGGGACTTCTATGTGGTCGGAAGCACGAAAGATGTTCAGGCGTAGCCCCTATCTGGACCACTTGCCGGTGCTCAGCCTGGGGCCGCCCCGGGCCTCTAGCAGCACCCTCTGACGGTCAATCGCGCGATAACCGCCTAGTGCTTCTTGCCCTTGCCGTGTTCGTGTTTACCATCTGCCCGGTCTTCGTCGCCACGCCGGTCGTGCTTGTCCCAGCCGCGATGGCGGCCGCGATTCCAGCCCGGGTGCTCGTGCTCGTAGCGCTCGCGCACCCACTCATCGCGAACGAAGTAGACCGGTTGGCCGCAGGCCCCGTACTGGCCGCAATAACGACGCCAGTTCTGCTGGTGCGTGGGCGGCACGTAGAGGTAGACCGGCTGACGCTCGATGGCGACACGTGGACGGGCGATGATTACAGGCTCGGTCCGGTAGAGCCCAGGCTGAGGGACGTCGCCGATGTTGATGCGTCCATAGACACCAGGCTGATTGATGCCAATCGAGACGCTCGTCTGCGCGGTGGCCGTGCCGACTACGCCGATGGCTAAAGCGACGGCGAGAATGGTCTTCATGGAGTGTCCTTGTTTGGAAGCTGTCTGACATTAACGGCCGTTGACTGACCGCGACGACACAGCGGCACCCCGAGGTCCCTGCTTTGCCTACCTTCACACGACTCTCGGGCGCAATGTGCGCCCGCCGGCGCGAACTTGAAGACCTGACCGCAGGCTATGCGACCGGGAGCGCCGTCCGGCCGTTTCGCACGTTCCTGCTCGCCCCAAACCCTTGTCCCGCGCAGCGCCGCAACACGCAGTGCGTGAGGTGTGCGCCCTGCAGGACGAGACCGGTCATGCGAAGGTCCGCAAAGCAGGAGGAGGTACTCCGATCGTCTCCTACAGACTTCCTGCCGACGCTCAGGAATGGCGGCCGAACGACAACGGTCGTGGAAACCGGGCGTTGACCGTGCATCGGCAGGCGGCGCCCGCGCGCCGGAATTCTGGCGCGCCCGCCGGAGGGAACCGCTCGCTCAGCGCGTCCCAACCACCTCGACCACGACGCGACGATCCGGCTGCAGGCAGGCGACTAGCTGCGGCGTCGGGGCCGTACCCCGGCAGTCAGCCGCCTTCGTGACGGGGTCCGCTTCGCTCTTGCCGACCGCCGCAATCTTGGCACCGTCAATGCCGCCGGCGCCGACCAGGTAGGCCTTCACCGCTTCGGCACGTCGCAACGACAGCCGCTGGTTGTAGGCCTCGGAGCCCAACCTGTCGGTGTGACCTTCGACCGTGATCACGTCGAACAAGGTTCCCCGGAGTTCCTGGGCAAACTTGTCGAGCGCATGGCGGCCTTCCGGTCGGACGACGGCCTCGTCGAACGTGAACAGCGAGTCCGCCGAGAAGCTGACGCCCCGGCGCGCCGGGGCCTCCGGTGCGGGGGCGGGCGGAGCGACAGGCGCGACGGCGACCACCACCGGCGCCGTGATGACGACCGGTACGGGTTCGACGTACGTAGGAGCTGGCGTCGCCCGTGGCGTCGAAGCGGGGGCCCGACCGAAAGGAAATACGACGCCCACGGTGAAGAGATTGACGTCGCCCCGGTTTCCCACCGCGTCGTTGATCCGGTAGCGCTCCGCTTCGGCGCGAACCAGGAAAGATCGGCTGACCTCGTATTGCAGCCCGATGCCGGCCTTGTAGTTGAAGGCGGTCTCGCTCGGGTTCGGGTCCAGCACGCTGACCGCACCGCTGCCTGCGAACGTGTCGCGGGCCTTCGCGTACTGCCCGCCCACGCGTCCGATCAGGGCCAGGCGCTCGGTCAGCGGCAGCGTCCCGACGACATCGAGGTTCACGCCCTGCAGCTTGATGCGGCCGGTCAGCGTGCCGGCAGGCACCGTCGTCGAGGTGAAGCCGAACTTGCCGAGATTGAAATAGCCGCCTTCGAGCGCGAAGTGTCGGTTGAACTGGTAGCCGCCGAAGAGCTTGTAGGCCGTGTCGCTCTCGTCGCGCGACATCGACGTGGTCGTGAGGCCGGAGGCCAGCAGGCGTGCGGTGATCCGTTCCTCGTCGATCCTCGCCTTCGACTGGCCGATCGAGAGGCCGACGTACGGGTAGCCGCCCTCCTGGGCAAGGGATGCGGTGGCGAGCACGGAGCCGAGGCCGGCGAGGCTCAGCAGGCGCAGGGTCTTCAGAGAGGTCATGCGGTTCCTTCGGGCGGTCGTGCCGCGTCCGTTGCGGAAGGGGGCGATCACGGTGCGACGATCGTGGTGTTGACCATGGTCACCGACGCCGTCAGGCCGAGGGCGCGTCCGACGAGCGTCGTCTGGGCCGTCTGGCCAGCAGTCGAGATCGTCACCCCGGCCGGAGCGATGATGGTTCCGACCATCGAACTGCCGTCCTCGATCCGGGCCGCACTGCCGACCTGCCAGAAGACGTTCCTGGCTTGGGCACCGTTGATCAGGAAGACGCGACGCGGCGTGGCGGTCTGGCCGACGGTCAGGGCCGCCGCGCTCTGGAACACCCACACCGCGTTGGCGTCGCCCTTCGCATCGAGCGTCAGGTCGCCGGTCGTGATGGCGAACGTGCCGCCCGCCGAGGTGTAGACCGCCGGCGGCAGGATCTGCCCGCCGAGCTGGCCGGCGGCCGGGTCGCTTCCCGGCGGCATCGCGGCCAGCGCGTTGTAGGCGGTCTGCGCGTCGGCACGGGCCTGCGTCGCGATCGCCAGCGTTGTCGTCGTCCCCGGGGCCGGCGGGCCGCAGTAGATGCTGCCGTTGACGGCGCCGATGTTCAGCGTGGTCTCGGTGTAGACATTGGCGGCATCGTGAAAGCCTGTATTCAGCGTGCACGCCGCGGTGGTGCCGAGGTTGCCGTTGACAACCGTGTTGATGCCCTGGTTCGTCACGCCGGCGGTGCCACCGAACGCGCCGAACGACGCCGCGGCGCCGAGCGCGACAGGCGCCGTGCATCGCTGGGTTCCGGTCGTGAAGCCCCAGACCCGATCGATCGCCAGCGGGTTGCCTGCAAGGTCCTTGACACCGGCAGCGCCGGAGACAACGGTGACGACGAGCGAGCGGCTGGCGGCGAAGCCTGAAGCAGCGCTGGCGACGAAGCTGGCGACCTGGGTCGTCGGGTCGTACGTGACGGTGCCGGCGACGGCAATAGCGTTGTCGGTCACGCGGAAGGTCGAGGCGCTGATCGTCGCCGGATCCATCGGCTCGCTGAAGCTGGCCGTGACGGTTCGCGTCAGGCACGCGCCACTGCTGCCGTCCGCCGGGCTGATGGCGGTGACCGTGGGCGCGACGAGGTCGCTGCCGCTGCCGGTGGTAAAGGTCCACACGTGGTTGCCGGCGTTCGGCAGCACGGCCGAGTTGCCGGCGAGTGCGTTGCCGGCCAGGTCAGTCGCAGCGGTGGTAATGGTGGCCGTGAACGTGCTGTTCGCCCTCAGCGTCGCCGGCGTCGTGGGCGTGAAGGTCCCAGTGCGGGCGCTCGCCGAATAGCTCACGTCACCGGCGACGGCCGTTCCGAGCGTCGTGTCGGTGACCGTGAAGGTTGTGCCGAGCAGCGAGGCCGGGGCCATGTCTTCGCTGAAGACGGCGGTGATCTTCGTGTTGGTCGGCACGTTCACTGCACCCGGTGCGGGCACCGTCAGCACGACCGTCGGTCGCGTCGTGTCGGTGATCGTCACCAGGGTCGGCGTGCCCAGGATCGGGTCGAGTCCGCCGCCACCGCAGGCGGCGACTACGGCGACGAGAACGCCGGAGAAGAGTCGCAGGGGAAATCTGCCGAGGCTTTGGAACGGGATCATGTGAGACCTTCTGCGGCATGACCGCGCCACGCGGTGTGCATGGAAGGGCGGGTTGTACGCGCACTCGCGCCGACGAAACCGTGCGAGTGCCAATTGGGTGCCGATCCGACGCACGTGCAGCGCGCTTCCGTGTGGAAAGGCCGTACCGGTCGACGCGCGCACTTGCAGGCAGCGGCGGCGTCAGGCGCGGAAATCGGTCAACCAGGTCGCGGCTAGCGGAACGACGGCGAAAAGCCCGTCGGTTTGCGCGACCATCGAGCCGTTGACCCAGGCGCCGTGCAGTCCCCGCGAGCCAGACATTGCCCTGCACAGCAGCATCGTCGCAATGACCGGTTTGCGGCCGGGAGCGCACTTTCAAAGTGAACGTCGACTGACCGCAATCGCTGCATAGCGGTCATTCGGGACGGCTTAGCGAACTGCCCATGGGCGGGAAACCGGCCTCGCACCAACCGAGGATTGCTCAGAGGCGGCATCAGGCCAGCGCCGCGATCCGCGGGAAAGCCGCGTACCCTCACAGGCTGAAGCCGTATAGCAAAGGGAAACGCCGACATGCTCGACCTGCTGGTGACGAACGCCACCCTGCCCGATGGCCGCATTGGCATGTCGATCGGCGTTCAGGACGGACGCATCGTCGAAATCGCCCCCGACCTTGCCGCCGACGCCCACGAGACCCTCGACGCCGACGGCCTCCTCGTCTCCCCGCCCTTCTGCGACCCGCATTTCCACATGGACGCGACGCTCAGCTACGGGCTGCCGCGCGTCAACGCCAGCGGCACGCTGCTCGAAGGCATCGCGCTGTGGGGCGAGCTGAAGCCGTCGCTCACGGCCGACGCGCTCGTCGAGCGTGCGCTTGCCTACTGCGACTGGGCCGTTGCCAAGGGGCTGCTCGCGATCCGCAGCCACGTCGACACCAGCGATCCTTCGCTGCTGGCCGTCGACGCGCTCCTCGACGTGAAGCGACGCGTTGCGCCATATCTCGACCTGCAGCTCGTCGCCTTCCCGCAGGACGGCGTGCTGCGCACCAAGGGCGGCATCGAGAACCTCGAACGGGCGCTCGACCAGGGTGTCGACGTCGTTGGCGGCATCCCGCACTTCGAGCGCACGATGGCCGACGGCGCCGAGAGCGTGAAGCTGCTGTGCGAGATGGCCGTCAAGCGCGGCCTGCCGGTCGACATGCACTGCGACGAGAGCGACGACCCGCTCTCGCGCCACATCGAGACGCTTGCCGCCGAGACGCATCGGCTCGGCATGCAGGGCCGCGTCACCGGCTCGCACTGCACCTCCATGCACAGCATGGACAACTACTACGTGAGCAAGCTGCTGCCGCTGATCGCAGAGTCGGGCGTGAGCGTCGTCGCCAATCCGCTCATCAACATCACGCTGCAGGGCCGGAACGACACCTACCCGAAGCGCCGCGGCATGACGCGCGTGCCCGAGTTGATGGCCGCGGGCGTGAACGTGGCGTTCGGCCACGACTGCGTGATGGACCCGTGGTACGGCATGGGCTCGGGCGACATGCTCGAGGTGGCGCACATGGGCCTGCACGTGGCGCAGATGACGAGCCAGGACGGCATCCGCGCCTGCTTCGATGCGGTGACGGTGAACGCGGCGCGCGTGATGCGGCTCGAACGTTACGGGCTCGAGCCCGGCTGCGACGCGAGCTTCGTGCTGCTGCAGGCGCGCTCGACGGTCGAGGCGATCCGCCTGCGCGCGGCGCGGCTGAAAGTGTTCCGACGCGGGAAGCTCGTTGCCGAGAGCCCGCAGGCGACCGCGGCGCTGCATCTCGACGGGCGGCCGACGGCGACATCGTTCATGCCGCCGCAGCGCTCCGCCTGAGTCTGGCGCAGCCTCCTCCACGCCTTGAGCGCAACGCGCTCGCCCCGGGTCGGCGCGCGCGAGCCCAATGTTCTGAAAGCGGACTTTCAACCGCGCGACTCGAATTAAAGGATGCTTTAATATCGACGTCCCTATCCAAGCCCGCTTTCACACGATGCGCAGCACCGGCACGTACGTCACCTCCACCACGCTTGGAGAAGCGGTCCGCGCCTTCGTGCCGCGTGCCCTGCCGCCGGCGAGGCCGGTGCTGGCGCCCGAGTCCTTTGCCGAGGCGAACCGCAGCGCGGAGTTGGCGCTGGCCCGTTTGTCCGGCGTGTCGGGGCTGGTGCCGTCGGTCGACTGGCTGCTCTACAGCGCGGTGCGCAAGGAAGCGCTGCTCACGTCGCAGATCGAAGGCACTCAGGCCACGCTGGCCGACCTGTTCGACGAGGAAGCGGGCACCACGGTCGGCAACGTCGACGACGTGGCCGAGGTCACCAACTACGTGCGCGCCTTTCGCCTGGTTCGCGATCAGTTGCACGATCCTCGCGGCCTGCCCGTCAGCGTGCGCCTGCTGTGCGATGCCCACCGGCTGCTGTTGGAGGGAGCACGCGGGGCGGGCAAGCAACCCGGCACGCTTCGCCGGTCGCAGAATTGGATCGGCGGCACGCGCCCGGGCAACGCTGCATTCGTGCCTCCCCCGCCCGAGAAAGTGCCGGCACTGCTCGCCGATCTGGAGCGCTTCATCCACGACAAGGCGCCCAGGCTGCCGAGCCTCGTGCGGGTGGGCCTCGTCCACGTCCAGTTCGAGACGATCCACCCGTTCCTCGACGGCAACGGTCGCATCGGCCGCCTGTTGATCGCCGCCCTGCTCGAAGACTGGGGCCTGCTGCCCGAGCCCTTGATGGTTCTCAGCGGCTACCTGAAGCAGCACCAGGCCGAGTACTACCGGCGCCTGGCGGCCGTGCGCACCGAAGGCGACTGGGAGGGCTGGATCGTGTTCTTTCTCGCGGGCGTCGAGGCGGCGGCGGCGGAGGCCGAGCGGGGCATCGTCGCCGTGGCCAGCCTCGTGGCGGCCGACCGGCGCCGCCTGCTGGCGGCGCCCAAGGTCGGAGCCGTCGGCTTGCGCCTGTTCGAACTGCTGCCGCTGATGCCACGCTTCACCATCGAGCAGGTGCGCCGGAAGCTGACCACTACGTTCCCCACCGCCACGGCCGCGGTGAAGTTGCTCGATGATCTCGGCATCGTCAGCGAGCTGACCGGGCAGAAGAAGAACCGGACCTACAGCTATGAAGCCTACGTCGAGTTGCTGAGCCGCTGACATGAACATGCACCTCGACGCCAGCACCGACGCGATCACCGATCTCTGCGCCCACCAACTCGCCGACGCGATCCGCGCGCGCGCGCTGTCGTGCCGCGAGGTGATGGACGCGTTCCTCGCCCGCATCGACGCCGTCAACCCGCACGTCAACGCCATCGTCAGCCTGCGCGACCCCGATGCGCTGCGCGCCGAGGCCGACGCCTGCGACGCGGCGCTCGCGCACGACGCGCCCGACGCGCCGCCGCGCCCATTCCTGTTCGGCCTGCCGCAGGCGATCAAGGACGTCTCGGCCACCGCCGGCCTGACGACGACCTTCGGCTCGCCGCTGCTCAGGCACAACGTGCCGTCGGCCGACGGCCTCATGGCCGCGCGCATGAAGGGGGCCGGCTGCATCGTGATCGGCAAGACCAACACGCCGGAGTTCGGCCTGGGCTCGCACACCTTCAACGAGGTCTTCGGCGCGACCCGCAACGCGTGGGACCCGTCGCGCGCGGCCGGCGGGTCGAGCGGCGGCGCCGCCGTCGCGCTCGCCACGCGGATGCTGCCCGTCGCCGACGGCAGCGACTCGATGGGGAGCCTGCGCAACCCGGCCGGCTGGAACCACGTCTTCGGCTTCCGGCCGAGCCAGGGCCGCGTGCCGTTCTGGCCGGTGGACGACGTGTGGGTCACCCACTTCGGCACCGAAGGGCCGATGGCGCGCAACGTGCGCGACCTCGCGCTGCTGCTCGACGTGCAGGCCGGCTACGACGCGCGACTGCCGCTGTCGCTGGCGAGCGAGCCGTCGTTTGCGGATCGGCTCGACGTGGGCGACGACGATCCGTCCGCGTCGAGGCCGCTGCGCGTCGGCTGGCTCGGCGACCTCGACGGCCACCTGGCGATGGAGCCGGGCATCCTCGACGTCTGCGAGCAGGCCTTGCGGCGCCTCGAGTCGACCGGCGCCACCGTCGAGCCGACGCCGCTCGGCTACTCGCCCGAGCGCATCTGGGACGCATGGCTCGTCTGGCGCTGGTTCATCCTGCACGGCCGCATCGCGCCGCACCTGGTCGACCCGTCGAACCGCGCGCACATCAAGCCCGAGGCGCTGTGGGAGCACGACCAGGGCGCAACGCTGAAGGCAAGCGACGTGATGGCGGCGAGCGTCGTGCGTTCGGCGTTCCATCGCCACGCCGTCGAGCATCTGTTCTCCCGCTTCGACGTGCTCGCGATTCCGTCGGCGCAGGTCTGGCCGTTTCCGGTCGAGTGGCGCTGGCCCGAGCGCATCGGCGAGCGGGCGATGGACACCTACCACCGCTGGATGGAGACGGTCGTGATCGCCACTTTCGCCGGCCTGCCGGCGGTAAGCGTTCCGGCCGGTCTCGACGCGAGCGGACGCTGGCCGATGGGCGTGCAGCTGATCGGCCCGCCGCGCGGCGACCTCGCGCTGCTGCGCGTGGGGAAGCGATACGAGGCGGCCTCGGCGGAGCTCCTGGCGCGCCGGCCTCCGACGCTCGCCTGAGACTCGATAGCGCCAGCGCTGCACGTGTCGACCGACGTCTTCGCCAAGCTCGTCGTCATCTTCCTGGTCGTCGCCGTCGGCTGGGTCGCGGGCAAACGCATTCCGGGCCAGGACGCGGCGCGCGCCATCGCCGGCATCGCCTTCTACGTGTTCGTTCCGGCGCTGCTGTTCCGCACCACGGCGCGGATCGACTTCGCGCGGCTCGATTCGCGCATCCTGTTCTCGTACTTCGTGCCGGTGCTCGCGATCATCGGCATCGTCTACGCGATCGGGCGCTGGCACGAACGACGGCATCCAGGGCCGCCGGCCGAACCGGCCGTGCGCGCGATCTCGGTCAACTTCGGCAACACGGTTCAGATCGGCATCCCGCTCGCCGCCGCGATCTTCGGCGAGACCGGGCTGGCGATCCACGTGACGATCCTCAGCCTGCATGCCCTGGTGATCCTGACGACGCTGACGGTGCTCGTCGAGGTCGACCTGGCGCGCGCCGCGCGGCACTCCAACCCGCACGAGGCGGCGCACCTGCGCCACGTGATCGCGTCGACGGCGAAGAACACCGTCATCCATCCGGTCGTGCTGCCGGTGCTCGCCGGCCTGACGTGGAACGCCGCCGGCCTGCCGCTGCCGGGCTTCGCCGACGAAGCGCTGCAGCTGCTCGGCCAGGGCGTGGTGCCGGTGTGCCTGGTGCTGATCGGCCTGTCGCTCGCCGCCTACGGCGTGCACGGGTCGCTGCGGGTCGCCGCCGTCGTCGCGGCGCTCAAGCTGCTGGTCGTTCCCGCGGCGGTGCTCGTCGTCTCGCGCTGGGGGTTCGGGCTGACCGGGCTGCCGCTCTCGGTCGTCGTGCTGATGTCGTCGCTGCCCGTTGGCAGCAACGCGCTGCTGTTCGCGCAGCGCTACCGCACGCTGGAGGCGGAAACGACAGCGGCGATCGTCATCTCGACTGTCGCGTTCATCGTCACCTGCCCGATCTGGCTCACCGTGCTGCAGGCGATGCGCTGAAGAGGCGGTTGAGTGCGGCGTGGCTCGCCGTGGTGGTCGCTGCCAGGCCCTCGCCGCCGAGCAGGCGCTCGGTCGCCTGCATGAAGCCGTCCCACGCCGTGATGGCCAGCGCGCCGCCGACGCTGACGCGCCGCACCCCGGCGTCCTCGAGCTCGCGCAGCGACGGGAACGGCGACACGCGCAGGAGCACGTTGAGCGGCTTCGGCGCCACGGCGCGCACCAGCGCGGCGACCTCGTCGAGGCGGGTCACGCCCGGCGCGTAGAGGCACTCGGCGCCGGCGTCGGCGAAGGCGACGAGCCGCTTCGTCGCTTCGGCGAGCGGCGTGTCGTGGCCGGTGAGCCAGCACTCGGCGCGGGCGACGAGCAGCGTGTCGGCGCCGCTGCCCGGGCATGCGTCGATCGCGGCACGCGCCGCCTTCACGCGGGCCAGTGCGTCGTCGAAGGCGTAGAGCGGCGCGGCGCGGTCGCCGGTCGCATCCTCGATCGAGACGGCGGCGACGCCAGTGGCCACGCAACGCGTCACGTTGCGGGCGACGCCGTCGAGGTCGGCGGCATGGCCATCCTCGAAGTCGGCGTTCACCGGCAGCGGCGTCGCAGCGACGATCGCCGCGATGTGCGCCAGCGTCTCGTCGAGCGTCATCGCGCCGTCGGCGCGGCCGAGCGAGAACGCGGCGCCGGAGCTCGTCGTCGCCAGTGCCTTGAAACCGCGCCCGGCAAGGTAGTGCGCCGATCCCGCGTCCCACGGGTTGGGCAGGACGAAGAAGCCACTGTCGTGCAGGCGGCGGAAATCGGCGCGGCGCGAGGCGTAGACATCGGTGTTCTTTTCCATGGCGGTGTGGCGGCGGCGTGTGAGGCGATGCGCCATTCTGGGTGTATCGAGCCGACGAAGATTCGGTGGCGCCCGAAGGCTCGCCGCGACAGAATTTCGACCCCTGGTCCACACGTGCCTGCCATGAGCCTGCTGCAAGCCCTGAACCTGCCGAAGCCGCCTGCGAAGCCCAAGGCCAACACCGCCGAGCTCGACCGGGCCATCGCCGAGACGACGCAGGCGTGGAAGACGGTCACCGACGAGGCGGCGAAGCAGGAACTCGCCCAGGCCGTGAAGGAAGCGACGGCGCAGCGCGAGGCCGCCGCCGAGATGGGCGACGCGACCGGCCGCGCCGCGTTCGTGAAGGACAAGGCCGAGAAGCTCTCGGCAAGGAAGCTCGCGATCACCAACCGGTTGCGCGTCGGCGTCGGCATGAAGCCGGCCGAGAAGAAGAAGGACGAGGAGAAGGACGGCAGCTTCAAGCCGAAGTTCAACACCGTCACCGACAAGGGCAAGCTGGGTCTGGGCGGCGGCGCCGAGGCCGAGCTGGAGCAGAAGACGAAGAAGGGCGACGTCGTCACCTGCACCGCGTCGTTCGAGGGCAAGGCGTGGGTCGAGACCAAGCCGGTCGACGCCTACGACCCGACGGGAGACATGGAGGTGTCGTTCCACCTCGTCGTCGGCGGCAAGGCCCGCGCCGGCGCGAAGCGCAAGCGCGAGGAGGGCACCGGCGGCGGCGTCAGCGGGTCGGCCAGCGTCGAGCTCGAGCTGAGCTTCAAGCGCACGATGAAGCCGGAGGAGACCAAGGCCTACCAGGAAGCGGTGCGGTCGGCCAAAGGCGGCGGCTGGGAGGAGGTGCGCGCCCTGCAGCTTGCCGCCACGGGCAGCATGGCCGAAGCGCGGGCGATCGTCGCGAAGCTCGGTGGCAAGGTACGCGCAGCGCAGGAAGACGACGAAACCGAGGAGAAGCTGACCGGAACCCTCGAAGGCGGTGCCGACGTCTCGTCGAAGAAGGGCGCCTTCGGGATCACGCTCGCGGCCGGCGCGTCGACCTCGGGCAGCCTGTCGCGCAAGGTCGCGTTCAAGGACGGCTGCTGGTGGATCACGCTGAGCGCGACGACCGAGACCACCGGGCGCGGTGCGGTCGGCTTCTCGGTCGAAGGCGTCGGCATGACGCAGAGCAAGGACAAGTCGTCGCACGCCGGCCGCGCGGTGACGTTCGTCATCGACCCGAAGAAGCCCGAGCGGAAGCCGCTGCTCGAGAAGGTCCTGGCCGCCAGGAGCGTCGAGCAGATGCTCGACCTGCGCGCGAAGAACCCCGGCGTGGCGTCGTTCGACGTCAAGACCAAGGGCGATGCCGGCGGCGACGGCACGGCGGTGTCGCTGCTCGGCGTCGGCATCGGCGGCGAGAGCCGGAGCTTCGGCAGCGAGACCGAGATCGACGGCCCCGACGGCAAGACGTTGATCCACGAGGGCGGCAACACGCTGGGCGCGCACGCCATCGTCGGCGACAAGCCGATCGGCGGCAGCACGAAGACCGACCGGTTCTCGGGCGGCGCCGGGCCCGACAACAAGGGCTTCGGCGAGACCTCGTCGACCGACCGCAGCGGCGACCTGATGGGCGGCCTCGGTGCCGTCGTCGACAAGTTGAAGCAGTCGCCGCTGACGACGGCGAAGAACCTCTACGACGGCAAGGAAGAGCTGTCGAAGGAGGTCGTGCACGTGGAGGGCGCGGCGTTCAGCGACGAGAGCTACGGCCAGCTCGCTGCGCGTGCGAAGGAGGGCGACGGCAAGTGGATCAAGTACTGGCGCGGCAGCATGAACACGCTCGCCGACTGGCGCGCGACACGGCCGAAGATCGTCGCCGCCGGGCAGGATCGGCAGAAGATCGCCAAGTGCGTGGCCGACTTCGAGCGCGGCAGCGGCCGCGGCCGTCACGAGACGGTGCGCAACGCGATCTCGGGGACCGAGGTGGCGTTCGAGCTGCCACCGGCGATCGCGTCGAAGAAGTCGTACTTCGACAACCTCGTCGTCAACGACCCGCTGCCCGCGGCGCTCGCCGCACCGACCCCGGCCGACGCGGTGAAGAAGCTCGAGGCGATCGAGCGGCAGCTCACGGGGTTTCGCAACGACATGTCGAAGTCGAAGGACGACTTCGCCCACCTCGCCGACTACCAGGACATGGTCGACCGGATCGAGGCCAGGCGGGTGGCCACCGCCGCGACGCTCAAGACCGCGAGGGCGAAGCTCAAGGCCGCCGAAGACGAGGCCAAGGGCATCAACCAGTTCACGCCGGCGGGGCCCGACATGTCGTCGATGGACTCGCAGGAAGAGCGCGACCGGATCGCCGAGGCCGTGCGCCGGGTGAACAGGTTCAAGCAGGCGATCGATGACCACTACGGCCAGGAGCAGGGCCTGTTCTCGCGCTGGGAAGAGGACCTCAAGGGCTTCACGGTGTTCGGCGTGAGCCTGTCGAAGCCCGACCTGATGAAGATCATCGGCCACGAGAAGAAGCTGCGCGAGCTCTACCCCGGCTGGGACAAGGACCGCGAGGCGCTGCGCAAGGCCCTCACCGAAGCCGGCGGGGGCCACGACCCGGCCGAAGCCGACGTGCTGCAACCCGACCGCAAGCGCTACCGCGACCTGCGTGCCCGCGGCCCGCAAGCGGGATTCAACCAACCCGACGGAGTCTGAGAGGTCGACGAATCTATGATCGCGCGCTTCGCCGACACGAGGAACACGACCATGACCACGACCTCGCCACTCGTCCCGCCGCTGCGCGCGCTCGCCGCCGCGGCGCTCCTCGCCGTCTGCGGCAACGCCCTCGCCGCCAAAACGCTCGTCTACTGCTCCGAAGGCAGCCCGGAGGGCTTCAACCCGCAGTTCTTCTCCACCGGAACGACCGCCGACGCGTCGTCGGTGCCGATCTACAACCGGCTCGTCGAGTTCGAGGCGGGCACCACCCGCATCGTGCCCGGCCTCGCGCAGAGCTGGACCGCAGCGCCCGACGGCCTGAGCTACACCTTCAAGCTGCGCCCCGGCGTGAAGTTCCACTCCAACGCCAAGTTCAAGCCGACGCGCGACTTCAACGCCGATGACGTGCTGTTCTCGTACAACCGCATGGCCGACCCGGGCCACCCGTTCGCGAAGGTGACGCCGGGGCAGACCTACGCGTACTTCGAGGACATGGCGATGAAGGACATCGTCGACCGGGTCGAGAAGGTCGACCCGATGACGGTGAAGTTCGTGCTGAAGAAGCCCGAGGCGCCGTTCATGGCCGACCTGGCGATGGACTTCGCTTCGATCCTGTCGGCCGAGTACGCCGACAAGATGATGGCCGCCAAGACGCCCGACGTGATCGACAAGGAGCCGATCGGCACCGGCCCGTTCCAGTTCGTGTCGTATCAGAAGGACGCGGTGATCCGCTACAAGGCGTTCGACCCGCACTGGGCCGGCCGCCCGAAGATCGACAACCTCGTCTACGCGATCACGACCGACGCCTCGGTTCGCTACGCCAAGCTCAAGACCGGCGAGTGCCACGCGATGGCGTTCCCGAAGCCGGCCGACGTGGCGCTGATGAAGGGCGACCCGAACATCAACCTCGTCCAGCAGCAGGGCCTCAACGTCGGCTACATCGCCTTCAACGTCGAGAAGAAGCCGTTCGACTCCAAGCTCGTGCGACAGGCGCTGAACATGGCGACGAACAAGAAGGCGATCCTCGACAACGTCTTCCAGGGCGCCGGGCAGGTGGCGAAGAACCCGATCCCGCCGACGCTGTGGTCGTACAACGACAAGGTCGTCGACTACGCGTACGACCTGGCGAAGGCCAAGGCGATGCTGGCGCAGGCGGGCTACCCGAACGGCGTCGACGTCGAGCTCTGGTACCTGCCCGTCACGCGCCCGTACAACCCCGACGGCAAGCGCATGGCCGAGCTGATCCAGCAGGACTGGGAGAAGGTCGGCGTGCGCGCCAAGCTCATCACCTACGAGTGGGGCGAGTACCGAAAGCGCAGCAAGACCGGCGAGCAGCAGTCGATGATGTTCGGCTGGTCGGGCGACAACGGCGACCCCGACAACTTCTTCGTGCCGCTGCTCGGCTGCGCTGCCGTCAAGGGCGGCGGCAACGTCGCGCGCTGGTGCGACAAGGACTTCGAGGACCTGATCCAGAAGGCCAAGCTCGCGACGAAGCAGGCCGACCGCGCGGGCTTCTACGAGAAGGCGCAGGTCATCGCACATGAAGAGGCGCCGTGGATCACGATCGCGCATTCGGTGCGGTTCGATCCGATCAGGAAGGAAGTGACCGGCTACAAGATGGACGCGACGGCGCACCACTACTTCAACAAGGTGGACATGCCGGGGCAGTGACCGCGACCGACGACCAGCGGCGCGCGCCTTGATCGCCTTCTTCCTCAAGCGCGCCGCCCTCGTCGTGCCGACGTTCGTCGGCATCACGCTCGTCGTCTTCGCACTCATCCGCCTCGTGCCGGGCGACCCGGT
>JBBSUK010000046.1:0-22675 GCA_038234975.1 Burkholderiales bacterium | reverse complement strand
GCCAACATCGGAGCCGCCCGCGCGGCCTTCTTCCCGCGCATCTCGCTCACCGGAAGTTATGGCACCGCGAGCACCGAGCTCTCGGGCCTGTTCCGCAGCGGAAGCTTTGCTTTCACGGGCACCGGTTCGTTGCTGCAGCCGATCTTCGACTACGGGCGCAACCGTGCCAACCTCGGCGTTGCGCGCGCCAACTTCGACATCGCGCAGGCGCAGTATGAAAAGTCGATCCAGTCGGCGTTTCGCGAGGTCGCCGACGCCCTCGCCGGGCGCGCGACCTACGACGAGCAGCTGCGCGCGCAGCGCGCCCAAGTCGACGCGCTCGCCACCACGTTCCGGCTCGCCGACCTGCGCTACCGGGCCGGCGCCGCGAGCTACCTCGACTCGCTCGACGCGCAGCGTTCGCTCTTCGCCGCCCAGCAGTCGCTGGTGCAGGTCGAGGCGCAGCGGCTGCAGAACGCGGTCGCGCTCTACCGCGTGCTCGGCGGCGGGTGGAGCGAGGCGGCGGCGACTCGGTGACGCAGCGGTTGGCCGCCCACGACGGCGTGGCACTCGCCGTGCGCGAGTGGCCGTGCCCCGCCGCGCGGGCGACCATCCTCGTCGTCCACGGCCTCGGCGAGCACGGCGGGCGGTACGCGCACGTCGCGGAGCACCTCGTCGAGCACGGCTTTCGCGTCGTCGCGTACGACCATCGCGGCCATGGCGACAGCGCCGGCGCGCGCGGTCGACTGGCGCGACGCGACGACCTGCTCGTCGACCTCGCCCGGGTGATCGACGCCGAACGCGCCGCGCATCCCGCGTCGCTCGTGCTGCTCGGGCACAGCCTCGGCGGACTGGTCGCGGCGCGCTTCGTCGCCGAGTCGCTGCGCGCGTCGCCGCAGGCATGGTCGCGAGAGGTCGGCGCGCTCGTCCTCTCGTCGCCGGCGCTCGACGCGGGCCTCTCGACCGTGCAGCGTGCGCTGCTCGCGTTGCTCGAGCCGATCGCGCCGAACCTGGCCGTCGGTAACGGCCTGAAGCCCGAGTGGCTGTCGCACGACGCGGCCGTCGTGGCGGCCTATCGCGCCGATCCGCTCGTCCACGACCGCATCGCGCCGCGCCTCGCGCGGTTCCTCGCCGACGAGGGCGCCGAGGTGCTCGCCGTCGCGCCGCGCTGGCGTGTGCCGACGCTCCTGATGTGGGCCGGCGCCGACCGCTGTGTCGCGCCGCGCGGCAGCGCGGACTTCGCGGCGTCGGCGCCGAAGTCGGCCGTCACCGCGTGGCCGTTGCCGACGCTCTTCCACGAGATCTTCAACGAGCCGGAGCGCGCGCAGGTCCTCGCCACTCTCGACGACTGGCTCGATACACTGCCTTTTTCCGCCCGCGAAGGAGCCACCGCACCATGAACGCACGCGACCCGCTGCAGCCCGTCAGGGCCGACGAAGCCGAGGCCCTGCTCGGCCACGCAAACCGCGCCTGGGACGACGAGATCGTCCCCGCACTCACCCGATACATCGAGGTTCCCGCCAAGAGTCCGATGTTCGACGCCGACTGGCAGCAGCACGGCCACCTCGACCGCGTCGTCGCCGATGCGGCGGCCTGGGTCGAGTCGCGCAAGGTCGCCGGCCTCGAGCTCGAGGTGATCCGGCTCGAAGGCCGCACGCCCGTGATCTTCTTCGACGTTCCGGCGACGCGCCCGGGCGGCAACGACGCCGGCGCCGAAACGATCTGCCTCTACGGTCACCTCGACAAGCAACCCGAGTTCTCGGGCTGGAAGACCGGCTTCGGCCCTTGGACGCCTCGCTACGAAGACGGCAAGCTCTACGGTCGCGGCGGCGCCGACGACGGCTACGCCGTCTATGCCGCCATCACCGCGATCGAGGCGCTCGACGCGCAGGGCATCGCCCGGCCGCGCTGCGTCGGCCTCATCGAATCGGGCGAGGAAAGCGGCTCGCCCGACCTGCCGTACTACGTCGACGCGCTGAAGGAGCGGCTCGGCCGCGTCGGCCTCGTCGTCTGCCTCGACAGCGGCGCCGGCAACTACGACCAGCTCTGGCTCACCACCAGCCTGCGCGGCATGGTGAGCGGCGTGCTCAAGGTCGAGATCCTCACCGAGGGCGTGCATTCGGGCGACGCGAGCGGGCTCGTGCCGTCGAGCTTTCGCATCCTGCGCCAGGTGCTCGACCGGCTCGAGGACTCGAAGAGCGGCCGCCTGCTGCCCGACAGCCTGCACTGCGAGATCCCGGCCGACCGCATCGAGCAGGCGAGGGCGACCGCGGCGATCCTCGGCGACGAAGTCTGGAAGCGCTTCCCCTGGGCTTGCGGCGACGACGGCGGCCCGACGTTGCCGACGACCACCGACCCGCTGGAGGCGCTCATCAACCGCACCTGGAAGCCGACGCTCTCGGTCACCGGCGTCGAGGGCATGCCGGCACTTCGCGACGCCGGCAACGTGCTGCGCCCGCACACCGCGTTCAAGCTCAGCCTGCGCATCCCGCCGCTGATCGATGGCAACACCGCCGCCGAGACCGTCAAGCGCCTGCTCGAGGACAACGCGCCGTACAACGCGAAGGTCACCTTCCACGCCGACGGTCGCGCCGGCGCGGCGGGCGCGACCGGCTGGAACGCGCCGTCGCTCTCGCCCTGGCTGCGCGACGCGCTCGATTCGGCCTCGAACGCCCACTTCGGCGCGCCGTGCGGCTACATCGGCCAGGGCGGCACGATCCCGCTCATGAAGATGCTGCAGGAGAGCTTCCCGAAGGCGCAGATGATGGTCTGCGGCGTGCTCGGCCCGAAGAGCAACGCGCACGGGCCCAACGAATTCCTGCACGTTCCCTACGGCAAGAAGCTCACCGCGGCGGTGGCTCAGGTGATGGCTGCCTGTCCCTGACCCCCCGTTCGCGGGGATCGGTACCGCCCGGCTCGCTTCGAGAATCCCCCGCAATCCCGTGATTCGCGCGGGTGTATATCAAGAGGGAACAAGCATGAAGCGCATTCCGTGGTTGGCCTGCATGGCCTTCGTCCTCGCTGCCGGCCCCGTGGCGGCCGACGTGACCATCATTTCGCAGTCGGCGCTGACGCCGACGACTTCGCTGTACACCAACGTCTACGGCACCCCGATGGTCACCACCGGCGGCGGCAACGCCGCCAACGTCGGTGCTGTCGACGGTCGCAACGACGACGGTTTCCGCGGCCCGATCTCCTTCGGCTTCACGCTCGCGAACTTCTTCGGCAACGACTACTTGTCGTTCTACCTCAACAACAACGGCAACATCAGCTTCAACCAGGGCATCTCGGCATTCACGCCGGTCGGCCCGCAGGGCCAGCCGCAACCCATCATCTCGCCGTTCTTCGCCGACGTCGACACGCGCGGCGCGCGCAGTGGTCTCGTCTACTACGACGTCACCAGTGTCGCGAACCAGGCCGTTCTGACCTGGGACCACGTCGGCTATTTCGGCGCCCACGACAACCTGCTCGACACGTTCCAGCTCGTCGTTCGCGGCTCCGACTACAACATCCCCACCGGCGAGGGCCAGATCGGCTTCTTCTGGAACGCGATGCAGTGGGAAACCGGCGACGCCAGCGGCGGCAGCGGCGGCTTCGGCGGCTCGCCGGCCGCAATCGGTTTCGGCGACGGTTTCAGCAACGGCTTCGTGCTCGAGGGTTCGACCCAGAACGGCATCTCGCGCGTCGTCAACAACCAGTACATCTGGTTCAACATCAACGCGGGCGGCGACCCGACCCCGGTGATCACGCCGGTCCCCGAGCCTGAAACCTACGCGCTGATGCTTGCCGGTCTCGGCCTGCTGGCCGGCGTGGCGCGTCGCCGCCAGAAGCGGCTCAAGGCCTGATCGTCCTCAGGCGCGGCGTCTCGCCGCGATCGCCGAGGCGACCGCCTCGGCGGTTTCGATGCCGTCGACCGCCGCCGACATGATGCCGCCGGCGTAGCCGGCCCCTTCTCCGGCCGGGTACAGCCCGCGCACGTCGACGCTTTGCCGGTCGGGCCCGCGCGGGATGCGCATTGGCGACGAGGTTCGCGTCTCCACGCCGGTCAGCACCGCGTCGTCCATCGCGAAGCCGGCGATCCGCTTCGCGAACGCGGGGATCGCTTCCCGGATGGCGTCGATGGCGTAGCGCGGCAGGCTCTCGCGGCCCGGCTCGCCGAGGTTCGTGGCCGTGACGCGCGGCGTGTACGAGGGTTCCACGCGGTCGAAAGCGCGGGTTGCGCGACCGGCCAGGAAGTCGCCGACGCGCTGCCCGGGCGCGGCGTACGTTCCACCGCCGAGGACGAACGCCTGCGACTCCAGCGCACGCTGGAACACGATGCCGTCGAGCGGCGACACGTCGTGGTTCGGGTTGCCCGAGGCCGGCTGTCGGTAGTCCTGCGGCGAGATGCCGACGACGATGCCGGCGTTGGCGTTGCGCTCGTTGCGCGAGTACTGGCTCATGCCGTTGGTGACGACGCGACCGGGCTCCGACGTGGCGGCGACGACCGTGCCGCCCGGGCACATGCAGAAGCTGTAGACGGAGCGGCCGTTCGTCGCGTGATGCACGAGCTTGTAGTCGGCGGCGCCAAGCAACGGGTGGCCGGCGTATCGCTCGCCGTAGCGGGCGCGATCGACGAGTCCTTGCGGATGCTCGATGCGAAAGCCGATCGAGAATGGCTTGGCCTGCATCGCCACGCCGCGGGCGTGCAGCATCGAGAAGGTGTCGCGCGCGCTGTGGCCGAGCGCGAGCACGACGTGCTCGGCCGGCAGCTCGCGGCGGGCGCCGCTCGCCGCCTCGACGACAACGACGCCACGCACGGTACCGTGGTCGACCGAGACGTCGACCACCTTCTGCCCGAACCGCACCTCGCCGCCGAGCCGCTCGATCTCCGCCCGCATCTTCTCGACCACCGCGACCAGCCGGAACGTGCCGATGTGCGGCTTGGCGGCCCAGGTGATCTCCTCGGGTGCGCCAGCCCTGACGAACTCGTCGATCACCTTGCGGGTGAGGTGGCGCGGATCGGAGATCTGGCTCCACAGCTTGCCGTCGGAAAAGGTGCCTGCGCCGCCTTCGCCGAACTGCACGTTCGACTCGGGGTCGAGCACGCCCTCCCGCCACAGCCGCCAGGTGTCCTTCGTTCGCTCGCGGACGGCCTTGCCGCGCTCGAGGACGATCGGCCCGAGGCCGGCCTGGGCCAGGATCAGCGCCGCGAAGAGGCCGCAGGGCCCGAAGCCCACGACGATCGGGCGAGAGCCGTCTGCGGCGCCCGAGCCCGGGGTCGCGTGCGCCACCGCCCGGTAGCGCGTGTCCGGGGCCGGCCGCACGTGCGGGTCGCCGGCGTGCCGCGCGAGGGTCGCCGCCTCGTCGCGCACCGTGCAGTCGACCGTGTACACGAAGACGATCGACGAGCGCTTTCTCGCGTCGTGGCCTCGCTTGGCGACGTCGGCCGCGAGCAGTTCGTCGTCGGCGATGCCGAGGCGGGTGACGATCGCCTCGCGCAACGCGGGCTCGGCGTGCTCGAGCGGCAGGCGCAGCTCGGTGAGGCGGATCATGCTGCTGCTTCGGCGGCGGCCTTCTTGTCGCTCGTTTCAGTGGAACGCGTCGATCCGCGCTGCGCCCATGAGGGGCTCGAGAAGCCGCGACAGCGGGCGCAGCGGCGCGTAGCGCGCCGCGGTCTTGTGCGCGTAGGCGAAAAAGCGTGGCAGGTCGGTGCTGTAGGCGGGCTTGTCGTCGCGGTGCTTCAGGCGCGAGAAGATCCCCAGCACCTTGAGATGCCGCTGCACCCCCATCCACTCGAGCGCGCGCCAGAACTGGCCGAAGTCCGCGTCGACCGGGAGCCCGGCCGCCCTCGCACCCTGCCAGTAGCGGACGCCCCAGTCGAGCTCGCGCTCCTCGTCCCACGACACGAACGCGTCGCGAAGCATCGAGGCGACGTCGTAGGTGATGGGGCCGCGCACCGCGTCCTGGAAGTCGAGCACGCCGGGATTGGGCGTGGCGACCATGAGGTTGCGCGGCATCCAGTCGCGATGCACGAAGACCGTCGGCTGGGCGAGCGCGCTGTCGATCAGGCGGTCGCAGGCGGCGCGCCAGGTCGCCGCGTCGACGGTGCTCCACGTGGCCGCGCATTCGCGCTCGACGCACCACTCGGGAAACAGCGCGAGCTCGCGGCGCAGCAGGGCATCGTCGTACGGTGGCAGCGAAGTCGCGTCGGCGCGCGTCTGCATCGTGATCAGCGCGGTGGTCGCATCGCGCATCAAGGCGTCGGCCGCGGCGAGGTCGCCGCTCGCCTGCGCGCGCACCAGCGCCGCGAGGTAGAGCGCCTCGCCGAGGTCGTCGAGCAGCAGGAAGCCGGATGCGGGGTCGGCGTCGAGCACGCGCGGCACGTGCAGCCCGGCGGCGCCGAGCAGCGAGGCGACCCGGACGAATGGCCGCACGTCCTCGTGCGGCGGCGGCGCGTCCATCACGATGCATGCGCCCGAGCCATCGGTCCGGTCGATCCGGAAATAGCGGCGAAAGCTCGCGTCGGCCGACGCCGGGCGCAGGGTCGACGCGTCGAGGCCGTGCGCGCGGGCGACGCGTGCAAGCCAGGCGTCGAACACGGTTGCACGCGCGGGATCGCGCCAGTCGAGGGTCGCCGGGATCAAGGGGTGCGGATGAGGTTGGCGACGGCCCTGCCTGCGCGGCGCGAAGCGCCGGCATCACGAGGCCCTCGTGGATAATGAATTCTACAAATCGGTCGACGCGCCTTCATGCTGCGCGACCCCACGCACGGCGGCACGCCGCCTCCACGCTCCGCCACCGAACGCGCTCATTCGCCTCGTGCGCCCATTTCCTGCCCGAGCCCACCGCGCGTGCGCACGCCAGGCATCGAGCCGACCGTTCCCGCATCGTCCTCACGTGCTGGCGATGGCCGCGTCCGTCGCCCTGGCCGCAGCAGCAGCCCCGGCACGGGCGCAAGGCGCCGACGCGTCGCTGTCCCGGTCTTCCGGGCCGGCGGCACCTTCAGGGCCTGCGTCGTCGGCGTCCGCCGCCGTCGCGTCCGGGATCGAATTGCGCAACTCCGGCGCGCTGAAGCCGCCGCCACGCGGTGATGCGGCCAAGGCACTCCCCATCATCCTGCGGGCGCGCGAGCTGCGTGCCCGCCCCGACCTCGACGCCGAGGCGACGGGAGACGTCGAGTTCAGGCGCGGCGCGGTCGTCATCCGCGCCGACAAGCTCACCTACGACCAGGCCGAGGACTACGCGCGCGCCACCGGCCACGTGGTGGTGAGCCGGGACGGCAACATCTTCTTCGGCCCCGAGCTGCAGCTGAAGGTGCAGCGTTTCGAGGGCACTTTCACGACGCCCACCTATCGCTTTGCGAAGACCGGCGCCGGCGGCACCGCGGCGCGCATCGACTTCATCGACGACCAGCACGCCGCCGCGATCGATGCCACCTACTCGAGCTGCACACCGGCCGACGGCGACGAGCCGGCCTGGGTCCTGCGCGCCGCCAGCATCCGCATCGACACCGAGACCAACGAAGGCGTCGCGCGCAACGCGGTGCTGCGCTTCCTCGGCGTTCCCATCCTGGCCGCGCCCATCCTCGCCTTTCCACTCAACGAGGAGCGCAAGTCGGGCTTCCTGCCGCCCAGCTTCGGCATCGACAGCCGCAGCGGCGTGCAGCTGTCGATGCCGTACTACTGGAACATAGCACCCAACCGCGATGCGACGATCACCGGCTATGCGAGCCTGCGCCGAGGCACCGCGATCGGCGGCGAGTTCCGCTACCTCGAGCCGACCGTTGCCGGCGAGGCCGAAGCGAAGGTGCTGCCGAACGACCGCGTCGCCGACCGCTCGCGCTACCAGCTTCGCTGGACGCACGACGGCGCACTGCCGCTCGGCGCCTGGGCCCAGGTGCGGGCGCTGCGCGCATCGGACGACGACTACTGGAAGGACTTCCCGGGCGAGCTCAAGACGTCGACGCCGCGCCTCCTGCCGACCGACATCACGCTGTCGCGACCGTTCGGCGACTGGGTGTCGTACGCGCGCGTCGAGCGCTGGCAGCTGCTGCAGACCGCCGACTCGACGACGCGCATCGCGCCGGCCCCCTACGAGCGCCTGCCCCAGGTCGGCGCCCGCTACGGCGGGCCGATCGCCGGGTTCGACACGACCTTCGAGGGCGAATTCAATCGATTCACCGACCCCGACGACACCTACGGCACCGCTCGCCAGACCGGCAACCGGGTGCATGCGATCGGCAGCATCGCGCGCCCGTTCTACACGCCGGGGTGGACGTTCACGCCGCGGCTCGCGTTCAACGCCGCCTCGTACAACCTGGACGACGCGGCGCAGACGACCGACGGACGGCTGCACGTCTCGCGGGTCATCCCGACGCTCTCGGTCGACAGCGCGTGGTCACTCGAGCGCAACGCGACGTTCTTCGGCAAGTCGGTCGTGCAGACGCTCGAACCGCGGCTGCTCTACGTCAACACGCCGTATCGCCGACAGGAGAACCTGCCGAACTTCGACGCCTATCCGAAGGACTTCAACGTCGACTCGATCTTCACCGAGAACGCCTTTTCCGGAATCGACCGCGTGTCCGATGCGCACCAGATCACCGCCGGCGTGACGACGCGCATCCTCGACCCGCTCACCGGCGCCGAGGCGCTGCGCCTGGGCATCGCCCAGCGCTACCTGTTCCGCGACCAGCGGATCACGCCCGACGGCGAGCCGATCACGCGCCGCCTCTCCGACGTGCTCGTCAGCGGCACGACCACGGTGGTGCCGAACTGGACCTTCGACGTGCAGGCACAGTACAACCCGGACGACCAGCGCATCGGCCGCTCGCTGCTCGGCTTTCGCTACTCGCCGGGGCCGTATCGCACCGTCAACCTGAACTACCGCCTGACGCGCGGGCTCTCGGAGCAGGTCGAGCTCGGCTGGCAGTGGCCGATCTGGGGCAACGCGCCCGCCGTGGCGACCGGCGGCGGCGCGCCGGGAACCGGTCGATCGGCGGGAAATTCGAGTTGCAAGGGAACCTTGTACGGGGTCGGGCGTGTCAACTACAGCACCCGGGACCGGCGCCTCACCGATGGGCTCGCCGGCTTCGAGTACGACGCCGGTTGCTGGATCGGCCGGTTCGTCGTCGAGCGCATCTCGACCGGGCGCAGCGAAGCGACGACGCGGCTGCTCGTGCAGCTCGAACTCGTCGGCCTGTCGCGGATCGGCTCGAATCCGCTGAAGGTGTTGAAGGACAATATTCCGGGCTACCAGCTGCTGCGCGACGAACGCACGACGAACACGCCCTTCACCCCGTATGACTGAATCGATCTCTCGCTCTCGGGCCCTCGTTACCGCGCTCGTCGCGGCGCTCGTGCAGGCGTTGGCGCCGGTGTCCGCGTTGGCGCTCGCCGCGGTCAGCGCGCCGGTTCATGCACAGAGCAGCGCCGACTACATCGTTGCGGTCGTCAATCAGGAGGTCGTCACCAACGCCGAGCTGCAACAGCGCATGGCCCGCATCCGCGACGAGGCAGCGCGCAACCGCACCCCGCTGCCGCCGGCGCCGGAGTTGCGCCAGCAGGTCCTCGACGTGTTGATCAACGAGCGCGCGATGGTGAGCGCGGCACGCGAGAGCGGCGTCCGGGTCGACGAGGCCGAGCTCGAGCGCGCGGTCGCCAACGTCGCCACCCAGAACCAGATGACGATGCCGCAGATGCGCGCGCGCCTCAGGCGCGAGAACATCGACTTCAACCGCTTCCGCGAGAACATCAAGGACCAGATGCTGGTCGAGCGGGTGCGCGAGCGCGAGGTCACCAGCCGCATCCGCGTCAGCGACGCCGACATCGACGCGCTGCTCGACGAGCGGCGCAAGGAAGTCGGCGACGCGCCCGAGCTCGATGTGGCGCAGATCCTCATCACCGTTCCCGAAGGCGCCAGCGACGCCATCGTCGCCGAGCGGCGCGACAGGGCGCTCGCAGCGTTGCGCCGGGTGCGTGGCGGCGAGGACTTCGCCGCCGTCGCCCGTGCCGTGTCCGAAGACGGCAACCGTGCCAAGGGCGGCGAGATCGGCATGCGTCCGGCCAACCGGCTCCCCGACGTCTTCGTCGCCGCCGTGCGCACGCTGTCGCCCGGCGAGACAGCGCCCGATCTGCTGCGCAGCGGCGCCGGCTTCCACGTCCTCAAGCTGGTCGAGCGCCGCGAAGCCAACGCGTTCTCGGTGTCGCAGACGCGGGCCCGTCACATCCTCCTTCGGCCGTCCGCGGAGCTGAGCGCGGAGGCGGCGAAGAACCGGCTGCTCCAGTTCAAGCGCGAGATCCAGGCCGGTACGAAGACCTTCGAGGAACTCGCCCGGGCGAACTCGGAGGACAACAGCGCCGCCAACGGCGGCGACCTCGGCTGGGCGACGCCGGGCCAGTTCGTTCCGGAGTTCGAGGAGGCGATGTCCGAGCTCGCGCCGGGCGGCATCAGCGACCCGGTGACGACGCGCTTCGGCGTCCACCTGATCCAGGTCGTCGAGCGCCGCCAGATGACGCTCGACAAGCGCCAGCGGCGCGAGCAGGCCCGAAACGTCCTGCGCGAGCAGAAGTTCGAGGAGGCGTACGCGGAGTGGGTTCGCGACGTGAGAGGTCGCGCCTATGTCGAGCTGCGCGACCCGCCGACGACATAGAAGATCGCGTGGCTGCGCACACGGCGCGCAAGCGCTTCGGCCAGCACTTCCTCGTCGAGCCGGCGGTGATCGACGCGATCGTTCGCGCCGTCGATCCGCGCGCTGGCGAGTCGATCGTCGAGATCGGGCCAGGGCTCGGCGCGATCACGCGGCCTTTGCTCGATGGCGCCGGTCGCCTCACCGTCGTCGAGCTCGACCGCGACCTCGCGGCTCGGCTGCGAAGCTGGCCGGGTCTCGATGTCGTCGAGGCCGACGTGCTGCGGGTCGATTTCGCGGCGCTGTCTACGGCGGCGGGCGCGAAGCTGCGCATCGTCGGCAACCTGCCGTACAACATCTCGACGCCGATCCTCTTTCACCTGCTCGACGCCGCGGAACGCGTCGTCGACCAGCACGTCATGCTGCAGCACGAGGTCGTCGAGCGCATCGTGGCCCGGCCGTCGACCAAGGCCTACGGCCGGCTGAGCGTGATGCTGCAGTGGCGCTACGAAACCGAGCGCGTCCTGGACATCGGTGCCGAGGCGTTCGACCCGCCGCCGCGGGTGCAGTCGGCGGTGCTGCGGATGACACCGCTCGCCGAGCCGCCGCGCATCGACCCCGCGCTCCTCGGCGAAGTCGTCGCAGTCGCGTTCTCCCAGCGCCGCAAGCTCCTGCGCCACACCCTCGGCCGCTGGCTCGAAACGCGCGGCGCTGGGCACGGCTTCGACGTCCAGCGCCGAGCCGAAGAGGTGCCCGTCGCCGAGTGGGTTGAACTGACCAGATCGATCGTGGCGCCGCTCGGGGGTTGAGCGCCGCTATGCGGCACTCAACCACCCCGCCGTGTCGAACGCGCTGCTCATGAGCGGCATGTTGGCGCCGAAGCTGCTGTTGGCCGCGCTCTTGGCGGCTGCCTTCACCGGCTTGTCGGTGTTGCCGTTGATCGTGGGGGCCACCTCGGTAGCCCGCTCCCATTGGCCGTTGTCCTGGGAGCGGGCTACTGAAAAGAATAGAAGCACCTGAACGGTATCTTCCGCTCCGCCCAGAAGTCGGCCGCGTCACGGAAGACGTCGAGCAACTGCTCGCGCGCCTCGCGGTCGAAGCGCGGGTTGTCGGGAAGCTGCTCGAGCACGATGACGAAACCCGGCTGCCCGCCCGCCTTGTGCACGAGATCGGTCATGCAGTCGAACAGCGCGTCGAGGTTCTTGCCGAAATGGACGGGGAAGAGGAACGCCTCGGCAATGCCCTCGAGCACCTCCTGCTTCGACTGCGCCGCGCCGAGGTTGGCGTAGAGAAAATGCTGGTCGGCCCTGCCGGCGGCCTGCATCAGGTCGTCGACGCGGTAGGCGCGGATCGACTGGACGATGTTCGGACGGACTGTCTGCAAGAGCATGTCGCGTTCCTCCTGTTGACGAAAGAATAGATCCGGAGCGTTCATGGCGTGATGGGGGTGAAGCTGGCGTAGTGATCGGCCGTGTACCAGCAGCCGTCGGGGGCCGTCGCGACACGGCCTCCGCAGATGATTCGACGCGCGCCGCGGCTGCGTGCACGTGGGCTCGAGACGGTGTATTCCCGGTAGTAGCCGCGCGCCCGAAGCGGCAAGAGGCGTTCCCGGTTGCCGAAGACGATGCCGTCCTTCGGCCATGCGAACGGGCCGCCGGCATGGATGGCCCGGTGGACAGACTCGGCCTCGCTTCCGAAGCGGGCCACCGGAGTCGGCCGCTCCGGCGGCGGCGCCGGTTCCCGGGCCAGCGACCCCGACGCCAGGACCCCGACGATGCCGACTCCCGCAGCCCAACGGAGCAATGGCCGCCAAGTTTGTAGCCGACCCATCACACCCACGGGAAATCCCTGAACGCCAAAGCCGGTGATGTTACCGAAACGGCCTTCCGACCTCAAGGGCCCTGCCACAAATTGGGGCACCAGGCGCGGGATATATGTAAGCCTTCACTCGCGCGTCTACCCAGTCCTGGCGTGAGATGACAGTGGCACTTGCAACACGAAAAGCATTTGATGATGCGGACAGGCGGCCCGCCGCCGCCTCTCAGCGTGCGGCGTTCGCGTCGGCCACCGTCAGGGCGGTCATGTTGATGATCCGCCGCACCGTCGCGGACGGGGTCAGGATGTGCACCGGTAGCCTCGCGCCGAGCAGCACCGGGCCAATCGCGATGCCGCCGCCAGCCGCGGTCTTGAGCAGGTTGTAGGAGATGTTGGCGGCGTCGATGTTCGGAAGCACCAGGAGGTTCGCCTCGCCGACGAGCGGGCTGTCGGGCATCACCTCGCCCCGATAGCGGGCGTTGAGCGCCGTGTCTCCGTGCATCTCGCCGTCCACCGGCAGCCAGGCGGCGCGCTCGCGCAGCAGCCGGAGCGCGTCGCGCATCTTCAGCGCCGACGGATGGTTGCTCGATCCGAAATTGCTGTGCGAGAGCAGCGCAGCCTTCGGCTCGATGCCGAAGCGACGCATTTCTTCGGCCGCCATCACCGTGAACTCGGCGATCTGCTCGGCAGTCGGGTCGTAGTTGACGTGCGTGTCGACCAGCATCACCTGTCGCCCCGGCAGGACCAGCCCGTTCATGCAGGCATAGGTCTTCGCGCCTTCGCGCTGGCCGATGACCTGGTCGATGTACTGCAGGTGCATCGACGTCGAGCCCCACGTGCCGCACAGCATGCCGTCGACCTCGCCCGAGCGCAGCAGCATCGAGCCGATCAGCGTCAGCCGCCTGCGCATCTCGATCTTGGCCAGCTGCACCGTGACGCCGCGGCGCGACATCAGGCCGTGGTAGGTCTGCCAGTAGTCGCGGTAGCGATGGTCGTCCTCGGTGTTGACGAGGTCGTAGTCGCGCCCGGCGACGAGGCGCAGGCCAAACCGCGCGACGCGCTGCTCGATCACCTCCGGCCGGCCGATGAGCGTCGGCCGCGCGACGCCCTCGTCGACGACGACCTGCGCGGCTCGCAGCACCCGTTCCTCCTCGCCCTCGGCGAACGCGATGCGCTTCTTCTTCGCCGCCTTCGCCAGCGTGAAGATCGGCCGCATCGTCGTGCCGGAGGCATACACGAAGGTCTGCAGCTTCTCGCGGTAGGCGTCGAAGTCGGTGATCGGCCGGGCCGCGACG
The DNA here is from genome assembly GCA_038234975.1 of Burkholderiales bacterium. Taxonomy (GTDB): domain Bacteria; phylum Pseudomonadota; class Gammaproteobacteria; order Burkholderiales; family Burkholderiaceae_C; genus Schlegelella_A. Next base: position 8,980 of record JBBSUK010000046.1, on the reverse strand, counting down.
CCCGACTCCGCGGCCGCCCGCGCCACCGCCGGCGCGATGCGGATCATCAACCTCGGGTCGAACGGCTTGGGTATCAGGTAGTCGCGGCCGAAGCTCAGCGTCGCGCCGGCGTAGGCGGCGGTCACCACCTCGTTCTGCTCGGCCCGCGCCAGCTCGGCGATCGCATGCACCGTGGCGATCTCCATCTCGACGGTGATCGTCGTCGCGCCGGAGTCGAGTGCACCGCGGAAGATGTAGGGAAAGCAGAGGACGTTGTTGATCTGGTTCGGATAGTCGGTGCGGCCGGTCGCGATGATCGCGTCCTCGCGCACCGCCTGCACCTCCTCGGGCAGGATCTCGGGCGTCGGGTTGGCGAGGGCGAAGACGATCGGGTTGGCGTTCATCGACGCGACCATCTCGGCCTTGAGCACGCCCGCTGCCGACAGGCCGAGGAAGATGTCGGCGCCTTTCATCACTTCGGCCAGGGTCCGCGCGTCGGTCTTTTGCGCGTAGGCGATCTTGTCGGCGTCCATCAGCTCGGTGCGGCCCTCGTACACGACGCCGGCGAGGTCGGTGACCCAGACGTTCTCGCGCCGGATGCCGAGCTTGACGAGCAGGCCCAGGCAGGCGAGCGCAGCGGCGCCGGCGCCCGAGGTGACGAGCTTGACGTCGGCGATCGCCTTGCCGCTGACGGCGAGCGCGTTGAGCACGCCGGCGCCGACGACGATCGCGGTGCCGTGCTGGTCGTCGTGGAACACCGGGATGTTCATCCGCGAACGCAGCGCGCGCTCGACGTAGAAGCAGTCGGGCGCCTTGATGTCCTCGAGGTTGATGCCGCCGAAGGTCGGCTCGAGTGCGGCGATGAGGTCGATCAGCTTGTCGAGGTTCTTCTCGTTGACCTCGATGTCGAACACGTCGATGCCGGCGAATTTCTTGAACAGGACGGCCTTGCCTTCCATCACCGGCTTGGCGGCGAGCGGCCCGATGTCTCCCAGGCCGAGCACCGCGGTGCCGTTGGTCACGACGGCGACGAGGTTGCCGCGCGAGGTGTAGCGAAACGCATTGGCCGGGTCGGCGGCGATCTCCTCGCATGCCGCGGCGACGCCGGGCGAGTAGGCGAGCGAGAGGTCGTGCTGGTTGAGGAGCTGCTTGGTGGCGACGACGGCGAGCTTGCCCGGCACCGGGTGTTCGTGGTACTCGAGGGCGGCACGGCGCAGCTCGGCGGCGCGTTGTTCGGAGGTCGGCATGGGCCGATGATTGCAGACCCGATCAACCCTCAGCCAGCGATGTTTCCCCGGGGTCCGCGAGCCGGCTGCAGGCGCGTGCCGATAATGCGCCCGAGCACCATGGCACGTCTCGGCGAGTTCGCGCTGATCGAGCGCTACTTCACCCGCCCGGCGAGGCGCATCGTTCTGGGCGTGGGCGACGACTGCGCCCTGTTCGCGCCGCGCCCCGGCCTGCAACTCGCCGTGTCGAGCGACATGCTCATCGAGGGGCGTCATTTCGTCTCGACGGTGGCGCCCGAGCGGCTCGGCCACAAGGCGCTCGCCGTCAACCTCAGCGACCTCGCCGCCTGCGGCGCGGCGCCGCTCGCGTTCACCCTGTCCCTGGCGCTGCCCGAGGCCGACGAGGCCTTCCTCGAACCGTTCGCGCGCGGCCTGCACGCACTGGCGGACCGCTTCGATTGCGAGCTCGCCGGCGGTGACACGACGCGCGGGCCGCTGGCGATCTGCATCACCGTCTTCGGCGACGTGGCACCCGGGCGCGCCCTGCTGCGTTCGGGAGCGACGGTCGGCGACGACGTCTGGGTCAGCGGCACCCTCGGCGACGCCCGCCTTGCGCTCGAGGTGCTGCGCGGCACGGTCCAGGTCGACGGCGAGGCCTTCGAGCGGCTTCGCCGCGCGATGGAAATGCCCGAGCCGCGGGTCGCGCTCGGGAGCGCGCTCGTCGGCATCGCCACCAGTGCGATCGATGTCTCGGACGGGTTCGCAGGCGACCTCGGTCACATCGCGATGCGGTCGGGCGTCGCGGTGGTCGTCGATGTCGACGCGCTGCCGCGGAGCCGCGACCTGGCAGCCCAGTCGGTGCCGGTGCGACGCACTTTCGGACTCGCCGGCGGCGACGACTACGAGCTTGCCTTCACGGCGCCGGCGGCACGCCGCGGCGACGTCGAGGCGACGGCGGCGACGGCGGCAACGCGGGTCACCTGCGTCGGGCGGATCGAGGCCGGCCGAGGCGTGCGCGTCGTCGACGGCGACGGCCGTCCGCTCGACGATCCGACGGCCGGATTCGATCACTTCTCGACATGAACGAACCGATGCGAGACGAGCCGCAGCCCGCGGTCGCCGTCGACCGGCCGTTGCAAGGCACCGGACGGCGCCCCGACCTGCGCTTCATGCTCTCGCATCCCGCCCATGTCGTCGCGCTCGGCTTCGGCAGCGGCCTGTCGCGCATCGCGCCCGGGACCGCCGGGACGCTGTTCGCCTGGATCGTCTGGCTCGGGCTGGCGCCCAGGCTCGGCGATCGCGGCGTCGCCGTCCTGCTCGCGGTGAGCCTCGTCGTCGCGGTCGCGTCGGCGACGACGACCGCGCGCCACCTCGCCTCGGCCGATCCGTCGGCGATCGTGTGCGACGAGATCGTCGCCTTCTGGGCGGTCCTCTGGCTCGTTCCCGCGACGTTCGCGGCACAGGCCGTCGCCTTCATCGTGTTCCGCTTCTTCGATGCCGCCAAGCCCGGCCCGGTGGCGTGGGCCGACCAGCTCTGGAAAAGCAGCCGTGGCCGCCCGATCGGCTGGCGCCAGGGCGTGGGCATCGTCTTCGACGACCTGGTCGCCGGGTTGTGCACGCTGCTCGCGTTCGCGCTCTGGCGGTTCGCGCTGACGTGGTGGCGATGACGGTGCCGGTGCCTGCCGGCGTCGATGCGATCGTCGAGCGCCTCGCCGATGCGCTCCTCAAGGCGGGCGCGCGCCTCGTCACCGCCGAGTCCTGCACCGGCGGTCTCGTCGCCGCGGCGTGCACCTCGCTCGCCGGCTCGAGCGCGTGGTTCGATTGCGGCTTCGTCGTCTACGCCGACGATGCCAAGCGCGACCTTCTCGGCGTCCCCGAGTCGCTGATCGCCGCCCACGGCGCGGTGAGCGGCGAGGTGGCGGCGGCGATGGCCGAGGGCGCGCTCGCCCGCGCCGAGGCCGCGCTCTCGGTCGCCGTCACCGGGATCGCCGGCCCGTCCGGTGGCAGCGACGCGAAGCCGGTCGGCACGGTGTGGATCGCCGTGTCAGGCGGCGCGCTGGGGCGCGGCGCGACCGTCGCGACACCCTGTTCCTTCGGCGGCGACCGCGCTGCCGTGCGAGGCGCCGCCGTCGAACGAGCGCTGGCGCTGCTGCTCGAGCGACTCGGCGCGGACGGTCAGCCGACGGCCTAGGCTGCAGCCGTCAGCGCGAGCCGCTTCGTCGCCGTCGTCGTCCTCGCGCGCGCGGTCTGCTCGAGCAGCATCAGCGCCAGGCGGCGGATCGCCTGCCAGGGGTCGATCGGCCAGTCGGGATCGCGCAGGCCCTTGACCAGGCCGTCGCAGACGTGGGCGGCCTCCAGGAGCGCCGCGATCGACACGTCGCCGACGTACGACAGCGCGCGCTCGAAGACGCGCTCCTTCGCTCCCCAGACGCGCGCCTCGCGCATCGCGATCGGCAAAGGCTGGCCGGCGGAGATCGCGTCGCGGGCACGCTTGAGCGCCCGGATGTCCTCCGACAGCGTCCAGTGCACGTAGACGACCGACTCGCCCTCCGCGGCGAGGCCGTCGAGCATGCGCAGCGCCCGCTCGGTCTGCCCGGCGAGGACGGCTTCGCTCAGCCGCGCGACGTCGTAGCGGGCGACGTTGAGCACCGCACTCGCGACCTGCTCGAAGGCGAGCTCGCCCGGCGGGTAGAGCAGCGCGAGCTTCTCGACTTCCTGATGCGCCGCGAGCAGGTTGCCCTCGACGCGGTCGGCGAAGAAGGCGAGGGTGCGCTGGCCCTCCTCGCCGGCGGCCACCCGCTGCCCGGCGCGACCGAGTCGTGCGGCGATCCACGCCGGCAGGCCGGAGCGCTCGACCGGCCAGACGCGGACGACGACCCCGGCGCGGTCGAGCGCAGAGAGCCACGCGCTCTTCGTCTGCGTGCCGTCGAGCTGCGGCAACTGCACCAGCGTGACGACGTCGCGACCACCGTCCTCCACCGCACGTTCGCAGTAGCGCTGCAAGGCGTCGGAGCCGTCCTTGCCGGGCTTGCCCGAGGGAATGCGAATCTCGACGAGCTGCCGCTCGGCGAACAGCGATCTCGCGTTCGCCGCGCCGATCAGGCTCGACCAGTCGTAGTGCGCGCCGGCGACGATGTGCACCTGCCGCTCGCTGCAGCCGGCCACTCGGGCCGCCTGGCGAATCGCGTCGCACGCCTCCTGCACGAGCAGCGGCTCGGCGCCCCAGACCGTGTAGACCGGGCGCAGCCCCTGCTGCAAGGCGCCGGCGAGCTGCTCGAGCCTGACCTGCATGGCTCGGGCCTAACGTTTCAGACGAGCTGCACGGCGGCGAGCCGACGCAGCACCTGCGAGACGATGTCGCCCTGCATCGCCCGGTAGAGGAACGCTTCCTCCTGCTCCTTGGCGAGCGCCGCGCTCTCGGTGTAGGTGAGCTCGCGCTTGAGCAGGATCTCGCTCTCCGGGATCAGCTCCCGGCCGGAAGCGCTCTTCAGCTTGAAGCGGAACCGCGTTCGCAGTTCGAACTCGCGGACCTGGCTCGCCGACGTGGTGGCGACGACGCTCTTCTCGCGCACGTCGGCGATCGCCTCGAGCACGACCTCGGCGTCCTTCAGTGCGGCGACGACGCGCGCCGCCGCGCCCGAGTCGATCTGCCGCGTCAGCTCGGTCGCCAGCGGCGAGCGCGGCGGGAAACCGGTGAGCTGGATGGTGCGAAAGCGCAGCTCCGGCGGGCGCTTGAGCTCGAAGCCGCACGCCGCGAGCGACGACACCGCGCCTGCCACCGCCGCCGACGCGAGCCAGCGTCTGCGCTTCATCAGGCGACAACGACGTTGACGAGCCGGCCGGGCACGATCCGGACCATCCGCACGGCCCTGCCTTCGCCGAACTTCGCGAACTCGGGCGTGGCGAGTGCTGCCGCCTCGATCTGCTTGTCGCCCGCGTCGGCAGGCACGGTGAAGCGGCCACGCAGCTTGCCGCCGACCTGCAGCATCAGCTCGATCTCGCTGCGCACCAGCGCGTCGGGGTCGACCTGCGGCCAGGGGGCATCGAGCAGCGGCCCGTGGTCGGCGTCGTAGCCGAGCTCCTGCCACAGCACCCAGGTGGTGTGCGGGCAGGCCGGGTAGAGCACGCGCAGCAGCAGGTCGAGGCCTTCGCGGACTGCGGCCGGCCCGGCGACCGCGGCGTGAGCCTCGAGCGCGTTGAGCATCTTCATCGCGCCCGAGACGACGGTGTTGTATTGCATCCGCTCGTAGTCGTACGAGACCTGGCGCAGCACCGAGTGCAGCTCGTGGCGCAGCGGGCCGGCCACCTCGCTCGCCGCGCCGCCGCCGTCCGGTGTCGCCGCGCGGCCGTGCCGGCCGGCAATGGCCGACGCGTGCTTCGCGGCGAATTTCCACAGCCGCCGCAGGAACCGGTTGGCGCCTTCGACGCCGGCGTCGTTCCAGTCGAGCGTCTGCTCCGGGGGCGACGCGAACATCACGAACAGGCGCGCGGTGTCGGCGCCGTAGCGGTCGATCAGATCCTGAGGATCGACGCCGTTGCGTTCGGTCTTGCCCATCTTGAGCATGCCGCGGTACTCGACCGCGGTGCCGTCGGCCAGGTGCCCGCCGTCGGGCTTGCCCGGGTCGCCGACGGGCGTGACCTCGGCCGGCGGGAAGTAGTCGATGCCGCCCTTCTCGTTGGTTCGCGCCCAGACGTGATTGAGGACCATGCCCTGCGTCAGCAGCCGCGTGAACGGCTCGTCGAACGAGACCATGCCCATGTCGCGCATCGCCTTGGTCCAGAAGCGCGCGTACAGCAGGTGCAGGATGGCGTGCTCGATGCCGCCGATGTACTGGTCCATCGGCATCCAGTACGCGGTGCCCTCGCCGACCATCGCCGTCTCGAGCGTCGGGTCGCAGTAGCGCATGAAGTACCAGGCGCTGTCGACGAAGGTGTCCATCGTGTCGGTCTCGCGCCGCGCCGGCGCGCCGCAGCGCGGGCAGGCACAGTTCACGAACGACGCACAGTTGACGAGCGGACTGCCGCTGCCGTCGGGGACCAGGTCTTCGGGGAGTACGACGGGCAGCTGCTCCTGGGGCACCGGCACGACGCCGCATGCCGCGCAGTGCACGATCGGGATCGGCGTGCCCCAGTAGCGTTGCCGGCTGATGCCCCAGTCACGCAATCGCCACGCGGTCTGCCTGGCGCCGAGCCCGCGGTGCTCGAGAGCCGCGGCGATCGCGTCGACCGCGGGCTGGTAGGCAAGGCCGCTGTAGTTGTCGGAGTTGATCGTGACGCTGCCGCGCGTGTCGGCGTACCAGTCTTGCCAGTGGTCGTACGTGAAGTGCTCGCCGTCGACGTGGATCACCTGCAGCAGGTCGATGCCGTGGCGCTTGGCGAAGGCAAAATCGCGCTCGTCGTGCGCCGGCACGCCCATCACGGCCCCGTCGCCGTAGCCCATCAGCACGTAGTTGCCGACCCAGACCGGGATCTGATCGTGGCTCAGCGGGTGCTCGACGACAAGGCCGGTGGGCACACCGAGCTTGTCCTGCGTGGCGCGATCGGCCTCGGTCGTGCCACGGGCCTTGCAGGCCTCGAGGAACGCAGCGACGTCGGCACGGCCGGCCGCGGCGTGCAACGCGATCGGGTGCTCAGGGGCGACCGCGACGAAGGTCACGCCCATGATCGTGTCGACCCGCGTCGTGAACACGTACAGGCGCCCGTCGCCGATGAGCGCGCCCGCGGCGTCGGCGATGGCGTGCGGGAAGGCGAAGCGCACGCCCTCGCTCTTGCCGATCCAGTTCTCCTGCATCGTCTTCACGCGCTCGGGCCAGCCCGGCAGGGCGGTCTTCACGCACTCGAGCAGCTCGTCGGCGTAGGCCGTGATCTTCAGGTAGTAGCCGGGGATCTCTCTCTTCTCGATGATCGCGCCGGAGCGCCAGCCGCGGCCCTCGACGACCTGCTCGTTGGCGAGCACGGTCTGGTCGACCGGATCCCAGTTGACGACCTGGGTGCGGCGTTCGGCGATGCCGGCCTCCAGCATCTTCAGGAACATCCACTGGTTCCAGCGGTAGTAGGCCGGGTCGCAGGTCGCGATCTCGCGGCTCCAGTCGATGGCCAGGCCCATCGCCTGCATCTGCGCCTTCATCGCGGCGATGTTGTCGCGCGTCCATTTCGCCGGCGGCACGCGGTTCTTCATCGCCGCGTTCTCCGCGGGCAGGCCGAAGGCGTCCCAGCCCATCGGCATCAGCACGTTCATGCCGGTCATGCGCAGGTGACGCGCCAGCATGTCGTTGATGGTGTAGTTGCGCACATGCCCCATGTGCAGCCGGCCGCTCGGGTACGGCAGCATCGAGCAGGCGTAGTACTTGGGCCGGGTGCCGTCGTGACCGACACGATAGACATCGCCCGCAGCCCACGCCGCCTGGGCGCGGGACTCGATCTCCCGGGGGTCGAAGTCGGCGTTCATCGGCGAGTCACCATCGGTCGATTATAGAAATCGGCACCGCGAAAACCCTCCGACGGGCGTCTCGATCCGGCGACACCGGGCGCCCGATCGGTGGCCCTCGACGTGGGAATCGACACGGCGCTCGCCGATCGCGAGGATGGCGTTCCGATCCGACCGAAAGCCATCGATGCAAGAGCCTGCCTCCCGCGACCGCCGCCGAATCGTCGTCGGCGCCTGTGCCGCCGTCGCCGCCCCGTTCGCTCGCTCTGCCCCCCGCGCCCGTCGCGAGGATGCACCTGCGGCGGTGCTCGCCGAACTCGACGACGGCCGATCCGACCCGGCCGGCTGGCTCGTGAGCGAGAAGTACGACGGCGTTCGTGCCGTGTGGGACGGGCGGGTGCTGCGCCATCGAAGCGGCCGCCCGGTGTCGGCGCCGCATGCCTGGATCGACGCGCTGCCGCCGACGCCCCTCGACGGCGAGCTCTGGCTGGGTCGCCGCCGCTTCGACGCGCTGTCGGCGATCGTGCGCCGTGGCGCGCCCGACGCCGGCGCCTGGCGCGCGGTGCGCTACCTCGTGTTCGAGCTGCCGGGGGGCGCCGGCACGTTCGCCGAGCGTGCACGGTCGATCGAGACGACGGTCGCGGCGTCTCGCCACCCGGCGCTCGTCGCGGTCGCGCAGACGACGGTCGCCGATCGCCGCGAACTGGCGCGGCGGCTCGACGTCGTCGTCGCCGCGGGTGGCGAGGGGCTGATGCTGCACGACGCCTCGGCCCTGTTCGTGTCCGGCCGGACCGGCGCGCTGCGCAAGATGAAGCCGGTGCAGGACGACGAAGCCGTCGTCGTCGGCCATCGGATGGGCCGGGGCAGGTACGCCGGCGCTGTCGGGGCGCTGGAAGTTCGAGATGCCGCGGGCGTGCGCTTTCTCGTCGGCAGCGGGCTCGACGATGCCCTCCGCCACGCCGCGCCGCCGATCGGCAGCCGGATCACGTACCGCTTTCGTGACCGTACGCCGAGCGGCCTGCCGCGCTTTGCCACTTACCTGCGGCGGCGCGACGATCTCTGAAGCCTTGCCTATGATTCTGTTTTCCCGCTCACACCCAGTCAGCATGACCGCCCCACGCCGCGCCATCGCGCTCCTCGCCTCGCTCACCTGCATCGCCGCGCTCGGCGCCCGCGGCTCGAGCGGCAAGCCGAAGAACTGAGGGTCGAGCCGGCGCCTAGATCAGGGCCCGCTCGCGGCTGCCGGCGGCTCGGTGACGAAGCCGATCCGCGTCAGCCCGGCCTTCTGCACCACGCCGATCAGTTCTGCAACGCGGCCGTAGGGCACGCTGCGATCGGCGCGCAGCTG
>JBBSUK010000045.1:0-22702 GCA_038234975.1 Burkholderiales bacterium | reverse complement strand
TTCTGCTCGGCCAGCTTGGTCCCCGGCATCAGGCGTCGCTCGACGATCGCCGCGGTGACCGACTCGACGATGCGCGATGTCGTTCCCGCGCCTGCCCTGTCGCCACCGTCGCCCGTGCGGCGCCGCCCGGTGCGCGATGCGAAGGCGGGTCCGATGACCTTGAGCTCGGGGCGAGGCATGGTGGCGAAAGATGCGCAGCCGCAGAAACCGGTTGACGTGCAAACCGCAGTGTATACACTTCTGACGGTTCCGCAAAACTGAAATCCATCGCCATGGGCCACCTCAGCACGCATGTCCTCGACACCGCCCATGGCTGCCCCGCCGCCGGCATGAAGCTCCGCCTGCAACGCCTCGAGGGCGATCGCGCCGACACGCTCAGGACGGTGACGCTCAACGCCGACGGCCGCAGCGACGGTGGACCTCTGCTCGACGCGTCGGCGATGAGGACCGGCCGATTTCGCCTGATCTTCGACGTGGCCGACTACTTTCGCCGCCGCGGGGTCGATCTGCCCGAGCCTCCGTTTCTAGACCAGGTGCAACTCGACTTCGGCATCGCCGACGCCGCGGGCCACTATCACGTTCCGCTCCTGGCGAGCCCATGGAGCTACAGCACCTATCGCGGCTCCTGATGCCCCTGTCGTTCGCGGGTTCCCCCGAATAAAGACGGACACGGAACTGTATACAAACATTCGAAATATCGATGGACGTCTACCTTCTCGACTGGGCCAACCTGCTGCTGCGCTGGGCGCACGTGATCACGGCGATTGCCTGGATCGGCTCGTCGTTCTACTTCGTCTTCCTCGACAACAGCCTGACCCCACCGCTCGACCCCGCGCTCAGGGAGAAGGGTGTCGACGGCGAGCTGTGGGCGGTGCACGGCGGCGGCTTCTACCACCCTCAGAAGTACGTCGTCGCGCCGAAGCAGATGCCCGAGCACCTGCACTGGTTCTACTGGGAGGCGTACTCGACCTGGCTGACGGGGTTCGCGCTCTTCACGGTGCTCTACCTCTTCAACGCCGGCACCTTCCTGATCGACAAGAGCGTGCTCGACTGGTCGCCTGCCATGGCGATCGCCGCCTCGCTCGCCTTTCTCGTCGTCGGCTGGTTCGTCTACGACATCATCTGCCGCGCCTTCGGGCAGAGGCGCAACGGTGACCTGATCGTCGGCATCGGCGTCCTCGTCTATGCGGCGTTCGCGTCTTGGCTCGCCTGCCAGCTGTTCGCCGGGCGTGCCGCCTTCCTGCTGGTCGGCGCGATGCTGGGGACGACGATGAGCGCCAATGTGCTCGTCTGGATCATCCCGGGCCAGCGCAAGGTCGTCGCGCAGCTCAAGGCCGGCCAGCCGGTCGACCCGGTCCACGGCTGGCGCGCCAAGCAGCGCAGCGTGCACAACACCTACTTCACGCTGCCGGTGCTGGTGGCGATGCTGTCGAACCACTACGGATGGCTCTCCACCGGCAAGAACAACTGGATCGTGCTGGTCCTGCTGATGCTCGCCGGCGCGCTGGTCAGGCACAGCTTCGTGGCGCGCCACAAGGCGCTGGTCCAGGGCCGGCGCGTGCCATGGGAGCACGCGGTCGTCGGCACGGCGCTGCTGGTCGTTCTGGCGTTCTGGCTCGCGCCGCCGCCGCCGTCGGCGCAGGCCGCCGCCGCAGCCAAGCAGCCCGTGACGTTCGCCCAGGTGAAGACCGTGATCGACCAGCGCTGCGCGCTGTGCCACAACGCGCAGTTGCAGAGCAAGGGCGTCGAGCTCGACAAGCCCGAGCTCGTCAAGCAGCACGCACAGGCGATCTACCAGCAGTCCGTCGTGCTCAAGGTGATGCCGATGAACAACGCCACCCAGATGACCGACGCCGAGCGCGAGCTCGTCAAGCGCTGGTTCGAGGGCGGCGCGCCCGTCAACTGAACGACCGAGTCCGCGAGGAGACAAACCCCATGACCACTGCCACCCTGGCCCATCCGGCGCCCACCCCTGCCGGTGTCCATCCCGTCGACGAGGTGCTGCCGACCCCGCGCCTGGCCGCGCTCGGCCTGCAGCACGTGCTCGTGATGTACGCGGGTGCCGTCGCGGTGCCGTTGATCGTCGGCAGGGCGCTCAAGCTCTCGCCCGAGCAGGTCGCGCTGCTCATCTCGGCCGACCTGTTCTGCTGCGGCCTCGTCACGCTGATCCAGTCGCTCGGCATGAGCCGCTGGTTCGGCATCAAGCTGCCGGTGATGATGGGCGTCACCTTCGCGGCGGTCGGACCGATGGTGGCGATGGCCAACGCGCAAGGCGGCACCGAAGGCGCGCGCATCATCTTCGGCTCGATCATCGGCGCCGGCATCGTCTCGATCGGGATTGCGCCGCTGATGAGCAAGCTGCTGCGCTTCTTCCCGCCCGTCGTCACCGGGACAATCATCGCCATCATCGGCGTGAGCCTCATGCGGGTCGGCGTGGGCTGGGCCGTCGGCGGGCCCCCTCAGTTCGCGCAAAGCGTCGACGTGCCCAAGCTCGCGGCGATGGTCGACAGCGCGCGCATCGCGCAAGCCGGCGCTGCCGCGTCCGCCGCCACCGCGTCCGCATTCGTTCCCGGCGTCGTCGCTTCTGCGCCTGCGGGGGCTGCGGCGATCGCGCCGCTTCCCCCGCTCAAGCTCGCCGGGGGCATTCCCATGCTCGACAACCCGAACTACGGCGCGCTCGACCACCTTGCGATCGCCGCGTTCGTGCTCGTCGTCATCCTGCTGCTGGTGCGGTTCGGCCGCGGTTTCGTCGCCAACATCTCGGTGCTCCTGGGCATCATCATCGGCTGCGCCGTGGCGGTCGCGCTCGGCAAGATGGGCTTCGACAAGGTCGCCAAGGCACACTGGTTCGAGGTCGTCACGCCGTTCGCGTTCGGCACGCCGATCTTCGAGCCGGTGAAGATCGTGACGATGAGCCTGGTGATGATCGTCGTCATGATCGAATCGCTCGGCATGTTCCTCGCGCTCTCCGACATGACCGGAAAACCGGTCGGCCCGAAGCAGCTCGCCGCGGGCCTGCGCACCGACGGTCTCGGAACGGTGATCGGCGGCATCTTCAACACCTTCCCCTACACCAGCTTCTCGCAGAACGTCGGCCTGGTCGGGGTCACGGGCGTCAGGAGCCGCTGGGTCTGCGTCGCCGCCGGCATCATCCTGATCATCTTCGGCTGGATCCCGAAGATGGGGGCGCTGGTCGAGGCCATCCCGCTGTTCGTGCTCGGCGGTGCCGGGCTGGTCATGTTCGGCATGGTCGCCGCGACCGGCATCCGCATCCTCTCGGGCGTCGATTTCCGGGGCAACCGCTACAACCTCTACATCGTCGCGCTGTCGATCGGCTTCGGCCTGATTCCGCTGGTCGCGCCGCGCTGGACGCAGCAGATGCCGCACGCGCTGACCCCGCTGCTCGAAAGCGGCATCCTGCTGACGTCGGTCGCGGCGGTGCTGCTCAACTGGTTCTTCAACGGCAGCCGCGAAGACCACGGCGCGACGGTCGAGGCCGCGAAGGCGGCCGAGGCGCACTGAGATTCAGGGTGTGCTCGCCCGACGCGCCAGCTTCGCGGTGAGGTTCAGCCCCACGCCCGGCCGGCTCCACGGGCACACCGCGACGCAGATCGCGCAGCCGTGGGTCTGGTTGAAGAACGGCAGGCAGCGGTCGAAGTCGACGTACCACTTCTCGGTGCCGCGCACCATTTGCTTGGCGGGGGCGATCGCCTCGGGCGGACAGGCGTCCTCGCAGACGCGGCAGTTGGCGCAGAACGCGTCGACGCCGAAAGCGCGCCGCGGCGTCGGCGCGAACGGCGCATTGGTCAGCACCGCCGAGAGGCGGAACGACGAGCCGAATTCGGGGTTGATGAGCGAGCCGTGCTTGCCGAGCTCGCCAAAGCCGCACGCCATCGCCGGCGGGATCAGCGCAACCTTGGTCGTCATCGGTCCGGTCACGGCCTCGGCGTCCCAGCCCTGGCGTCGCAGCCACGCGGCAATGCCCTTCACCGCGGCGGCAGCGCGCCCGTACTGGCGCACGACCTCCGCGGCTGCCGTCGCCGCCGGTGCGGTGGCGATCTCGTCGTATTCGTGGGCGACGCCGACGACGACGATCCGGCGCTGCGGTGCTTCCTGCCCTTCGTAGATCCACGCCGGGTCCATGTCGGCAACGCCCCACATGTCGAAGTCGGCCGTCTCTGCATAGGCCGCGAGCGCAGCGTTCCAGTCGCCGGGGCCGCGCTCGACCGGCGATCCCTCGACTTCGGGCATCGGCTCGGCGAGCTGCCTCGCCCGTTCCTCCCGGGCCCTCGCGAGGTGGACGTTGCCGGGGTCGACACCGTAGAACCAGCGCTGCATCGCGCCGTGCGGGATGCGACCCGGGTCGGGCGCCCAGTAGACCATTCGCGGCCGTCGCGGCTCGGTCTCGTTCAGGCCGTTGATGTCGTTGCCGGACACGTCCGGCACGAGCGCCATCTGCGCCGGATCGGGCGTGAAGGGGCGGTGCGGATTGGCTTTCGGCATGGCGTGGACTCCTCGTGTGCGCTGCGGCGTTCAGCGGGCGCGCAGCCACCATTCGCCGGCCAGCGCATCCTGCACGAAGGTGATGAAGTTCGTGACCTTCGACGGCACGAGCTTGGGCGACGGGAACACGGCGTGCACCTCCTGCACCGGCAGCGCGTAGCCGGTCAGCACGGGCTGCACCGTGCCGTCGGCGACCGAACGGTGCGCGACATACCACGGCAGCACCGCCAGTCCGAGCCCGGCGCGCGCCGCCGCGAGCACGGCCGAGAGGTTGTTCGAGCGCAAGGGCCCCTTGACCGGCACCGAGAGATCGTGGCCGCCCGGCTCGACGAACAGCCATCGCGCGTCGCCTTGCACGCTGCTGTAGACGAGGCACGCGTGATCGGCGAGGTCGGCGGGCGTGGCCGGGGCAGGGTGCCGGCGCAGGTAGTCGGGCGAGGCCACCATCAGCCACGGGTTCGTGCCGAGGTAGCGGGCGCCGAGCGTCGAGTCGGCGAGGCGGCCCATCCGGATCGCCACGTCGACGCCCTGCCCGACGAGGTCGACGTAGCGGTCGTCGAAGCCGAGGTCGATCGACACCTGCGGATGCTCGCGCATGTAGTCGGTGACCAGCGGCACGACGACGCGCGGGCCGAAGGCGACCGAGGTGCTGATGCGCAGCTGCCCGCCGATCTGCGATTGCAGCAGCGTCGCCAGGTTGTCGGCGGCGTCGATCTCGCGGGCGATGAGCTTGCACTTCCCGTAGTAGAGCGAACCGACCTCGGTCGGCGTGACGCCGCGCGTCGACCGGTGCAGCAGGCGCGCGCCGAGGCGTTTCTCCGTCGCCGCGACGGCCTTGGTCGCCGTCGGCTGGGTGATGCCCAGCTCGCCGGCAGCCTTGCTGAAACTCCCGGTCTCGACGACGCGGATGAAGAGCTGAACGGCGGCGACCCGGTCCATGCGGGAACTTTAGCCATTCCGCCGTGGAATAGCAGTTATCGCGGTCCTGGGGTTCCGCCCGGCGGCGCCGCGCGCGACCATGCGGCGCAGACGATCAGGAGACGACCATGGCGAAGATGAAGGCGGCGATGGCCGCGGTGCTGGTGATGGAGAAGGAAGGCACGACGCAGGCCTTCGGCGTTCCGGGCGCGGCGATCAACCCGCTATACGCGCAGTTGCGCGAGCGGCAGACGATCGCCCACGTGCTCGCGCGCCACGTCGAGGGCGCGTCGCACATGGCCGAGGGCTACACGCGCGCGAAGGCCGGCAACATCGGCGTGTGCATCGGCACCTCGGGGCCCGCGGGCACCGACATGATCACGGGCCTCTATTCGGCGCAGGCCGATTCGATCCCGATCCTGTGCATCACCGGGCAGGCGCCACGCGCGCGGCTGCACAAGGAAGACTTCCAGGCGGTCGACATCGCCTCGATCGCCCGACCGGTCACCAAGTGGTCGACGACGGTGATGGAGCCGGCGCAGGTGCCGCGCGCCTTCCAGCAGGCCTTCCACCTGATGCGCTCGGGCCGCCCGGGGCCGGTGCTGATCGACCTGCCGTTCGACGTGCAGATGGCCGAGATCGAGTTCGACATCGAGACCTATGAGCCGCTGCCGGTCTACAAGCCTGCCGCGTCGAGGAAGCAGATCGAGAAGGCGCTCGAGATGCTGAACGCGGCCGAGAAGCCGCTGATCGTCGCCGGCGGCGGCATCGTCAACGCCGACGCCTCCGAGCTGCTCGTGCAGTTCGCCGAGATCGCCGGCATTCCCGTGATCCCAACGCTGATGGGCTGGGGCACGATCCCCGACGACCATCCGCTGATGGCCGGCATGTGCGGCCTGCAGACGAGCCACCGCTACGGCAACGCCAACATGCTCGCGAGCGACTTCGTGCTCGGCATCGGCAACCGCTGGGCGAATCGCCACACCGGCTCGCCCGAGGTCTATTGCAAGGGCCGCAAGTTCATCCACATCGACATCGAGCCGACGCAGATCGGCCGCGTGTTCGCGCCGGACTACGGCATCGTCAGCGACGCGAAGGCCGCGCTGCAGCTTTTCGTCGACATCGCCACCGAATGGAAGGCCGCCGGCAAGCTGCGCGACCGCTCTAAGTGGGCCGGCGAATGCCAGGGTCGCAAGGGCTCGGTCGACTACCTGCGCAAGACCAACTTCGACAGCGTGCCGATGAAGCCGCAGCGCGTCTACCAGTGCATGAACAACGCCTTCGGCAAGGACGTGACCTACGTGTCGACGATCGGCCTCAGCCAGATCGCCGGCGCGCAGTTCCTGCACGTCTACGGGCCGCGACGCTGGATCAACTGCGGCCAGGCCGGGCCGCTCGGCTGGACGGTGCCGGCGGCGCTCGGCGTGCGCGCCGCTGACCCGCAGAGGAAGATCGTCGCGCTCTCGGGCGACTACGATTTCCAGTTCATGCTCGAGGAGCTCGCCGTCGGCGCGCAGTTCAAGCTGCCCTACCTCCACGTCGTCGTCAACAACAGCTACCTAGGGCTCATCCGCCAGTCGCAGCGCGGCTTCGAGATGGACTACTGCGTGCAGCTCGGCTTCGACAACATCAACACGCCCGCCGAGGAAGCGACGCACGGCTACGGCGTCGATCACCTCAAGGTCGTCGAGGGTCTGGGCTGCAAGGGCATTCGCGTGCACAAGCAGGAAGAGATCGCGCCGGCCATCAAGCAGGCCGAAGCGTGGATGGCCCAGTACCGGGTGCCGGTCGTGATCGAGATCATCCTCGAGCGCGTGACCAACATCTCGATGGGAACCGAGATCGACAACGTGATCGAGTTCGAGGAACTCGCCACCGGCAAGGCCGACGTTCCGACCGCGGTCGGCATGCTCGACTGACCGCCGCCGACACAGGAGACCGACATGCCGAAGTTCGCTGCCAACCTGACGATGCTCTTCAACGAGCACGCCTTCCTCGACCGCTTCGAGCCCGCCGCCAAGGCCGGCTTCGAGGCCGTCGAGTTCCTCTTTCCCTACGCGTTCGACGCGACGGAGATCAGGCGCCGGCTCGACGCCAACGGCCTGAAGCTGGTGCTGCACAACCTGCCCGCCGGCGACTGGGACGCCGGCGATCGCGGCATGGCGTGCGTGCCCGGCCGCGAGGCCGAGTTCAGGAGCGGCGTCGGCAAGGCGATCGAGTATGCGCAGGCGCTCGGCGTCGGCCAGCTCAACTGCCTGGCCGGCAAGGCGCCGGCGGGTGTCGACGACGCTCGGTTGCGCAAGACCCTGGTCGCCAACCTGAAGTTCGCCGCTGCCGAGCTGAAGAAGGCCGGCCTGAGGCTCCTGATCGAGCCGATCAACATCCACGACATCCCCGGCTTCTGGCTCAACTACACGGCGCAGGCGATCGCCGTGCTCGACGAGGTCGGCGCCGACAACGCCTTCGTGCAGTACGACATCTACCACGCGCAGCGGATGGAAGGCGAGCTCGCGGCAACGGTGCACAGGCACCTCGCGCGCATCGGCCACATCCAGATCGCCGACAACCCGGGCCGCAACGAGCCGGGCACGGGCGAGATCCACTACGACTTCCTGTTCGCGCACCTCGACCGGATCGGCTACGACGGCTGGATCGGCTGCGAGTACAAGCCCAGGGGCGCTACCGTCGCGGGGCTGGACTGGTTCACGCGGCGCGGACGGTCGGCCGCACGTTGACCCACGGGTCTGCACGCCGACCCACATTCAAGGAAGGACACGTCATGGCAAAGATCGGATTCGTCGGCCTCGGCATCATGGGAGCGCCGATGGCAGCGCAGCTCATCAAGGGCAGCCACGAGCTCTACCTGCACAGCCGTTCGGGCGTGCCGGAGGAACTGACGCGGGCAGGTGGCAAGGCGTGCGCGAATGGCAAGGAAGTGGCGCAGAAGGCCGAGATCGTCATCGTCATGGTGCCCGACACGCCGCACGTCCAGTCGGCGCTGTTCGATGCCGACGGCATCGCCGAGGGCCTGTCGAAAGGCAAGGCGGTCGTCGACATGAGCTCGATCTCGCCGATCGCGACCAAGGGGTTCGCCGCGAAGATCGCCGCGCTCGGCTGCGACTACCTCGACGCGCCGGTCTCCGGCGGCGAGGTCGGCGCGAGGAACGCGACGCTGTCGATCATGGTCGGCGGGAGCGAGGCGGCGTTTGCCCGGGTCAACCCGCTGTTCGAGTTGATGGGCAAGAACATCACGCTGGTCGGCGACGTCGGTGCCGGGCAGATCGCCAAGGTCGCCAACCAGATCATCGTCGCGCTCAACATCGAGGCGGTGTCCGAGGCGCTGCTGTTCGCGGCCAAGGCAGGAGCCGACCCGGCGCGCGTGCGCCAGGCACTGATGGGCGGCTTCGCATCGTCGAAGATCCTCGAGGTGCATGGCGAGCGCATGATCAAGCGCACCTTCGATCCCGGATTTCGCATCGAGCTGCACCAGAAGGATCTCAACCTCGCGCTGCAGAGCGCGCGCGAGCTCGGCGTCTCGCTGCCGAACACCGCGACGGCCCAGGCGCTCTTCAACGCCTGCGCCGCCCACGGCGGCAAGGCGTGGGACCACTCGGCGATGGTGCGGGCGCTGGAAAAGCTCGCGAACTTCGAGATCGGCCAGCAGGCGCCCTGACGAACGGACCGGCCGCACCCGTGGACGCCGCCATCGGAGGGAGCCACGCGCAGGCGCGAGCGCTGCTGCGCCGCATGTTCGATGCCGCGATCGCTTCGGCGCAGCCGGCGCGATGCCTTCCCCGGCACCTGCCGGCGCCCGATTCGCTGGGCTCGGGCAGGCTCGTCGTCATCGGCGCGGGCAAGGCGTCGGCGGCGATGGCCCGTGCGGTCGAGGACACGTGGAAGGGCCCTATGACGGGCCTCGTCGTCACGCGCTACGGCTACGCGGTGCCGTGTCGGCGGATCGAGATCGTCGAAGCTGCGCACCCGGTCCCCGACGCGGCGGGCCTCGCTGCAGCGACGCGCATGCTCGATGTCGTGCGCGGCCTCTCCGAACACGACTTCGTGCTCTGCCTGATCTCCGGCGGCGGCTCGGCCCTGCTGCCGCTGCCGGCGCCCGGCCTGACCCTCGACGACAAGCAGGCGCTCAACCGTGCCTTGCTGAAGTCGGGCGCGACGATCGGCGAGATGAACTGCGTGCGCCGGCATCTGTCGGCGATCAAGGGCGGCAGGCTGGCGGCCGCGTGCCATCCGGCGCAGCTGCTGACGCTGCTCATTTCCGACGTTCCGGGGGACGACCCGATCAACATCGCCTCGGGCCCGACGGTCGCCGACCCGACCACCTGCGGGGACGCGCTGGCGATCCTGCGGCGCTACGGGATCGACCTCGATCCGCGCGTGCTCGACGTGCTCGAGAGCGGCCGCGGCGAGTCGGTCAAGCCGGGCGATCCTCGCCTCGCACGTGCCGAAACGCGGATCATCGCGACGCCGCGGATCGCGCTCGAGGCCGCCGCCGCGGTGGCGCTGGACGCCGGCTACGTGCCGTGCATCCTCGGTGACGCACTCGAAGGAGAAGCGCGCGAGGTCGGCACCGTGCTCGCCGGCATCGCGCGTCACGTCGCCGCGCACGCTCAACCCGTCGCGCCGCCCTGCGTGCTGCTCTCGGGCGGCGAGACGACGGTCACCGTCCTCGGCGACGGCCGCGGCGGTCGCAACGTCGAGTTCCTGCTCGCGGTCGCCATCGCCCTGGACGGCCAGCCGCAGATCCATGCGCTCGCCGGCGACACCGACGGCGTCGACGGCCAGGAAGAGATCGCCGGCGCCTGCATCGCGCCCGACACGCTCGAACGTGCCTGGGCGCAGGGTCTCGGGCCCCGCGACCACCTCGCCGCCAACGACGGACACGGCTTCTTCGAGGCGCTCGGCGATGCGGTGATCACCGGCCCGACCCTCACCAACGTGAACGACTTTCGCGCCATCCTCGTCGACCGGCCGTGACGCCCGCGGGGCGCAGGCCGACGGCAGGCCTCGTCGCCGGGCGTCGTCGCGTGTGCGAGACTAGGCTGGACACCGGCGCGACGACGCCGGAACCATGCACAGCGGAGACCTTCACATGTCTGCAGTACCCGACCACCTCCAGGGCGCCGCCGCGAACGACGTCGACGCCGCCGAAACCCGCGAGTGGCTCGACGCGCTGTCGGCCGTCATCGCCACCGAGGGCGACGAGCGCGCCCACTTCCTGCTCGAGCTGCTGATCGACCAGGCACGGCAGGCCGGCATCGACATGCCGTTCTCGGCCAACACGGCCTACGTCAACACCATCCCGACCGACCAGGAGGAGCGCTCGCCCGGCAACATCGACATCGAGGAGCGGCTGCGCGCGTACATGCGCTGGAACGCCATGGCGATGGTGGTGAAGGCCAATCGCCTGCACCCCGAAGACGGCGGCGACCTCGGCGGCCACATCTCGAGCTTCGCGTCGGTGGCGACGATGTTCGGCACCGGCTTCAACCACTTCTGGCACGCCGACTCGCCCGAGCGCGGCGGCGACCTGCTCTACATCCAGGGCCACTCGGCACCGGGCGTCTACGCGCGCGCCTTCCTCGAAGGGCGGCTCACGGAGGAACAGCTCCTGCACTTTCGCCAGGAGGTCGACGGCAAGGGCATCTCCAGCTACCCGCATCCGAAGCTGATGCCGACGTTCTGGCAGTTCCCGACCGTCTCGATGGGCCTCGGCCCGATCATGGCGATCTATCAGGCCCGCTTCCTGAAGTACCTGCACGCGCGCGGCATCGCCGACACCAGCAAGCGCAAGGTCTGGGTGTTCTGCGGCGACGGCGAGATGGACGAGCCCGAGTCGCTCGGCGCGATCGGCCTGGCCTCGCGCGAGAAGCTCGACAACCTGATCTTCGTCATCAATTGCAACCTGCAGCGGCTCGACGGGCCGGTGCGCGGCAACGGCAAGATCATCCAGGAGCTCGAGAGCGAGTTCCGCGGTTCCGACTGGAATGTCATCAAGCTGATCTGGGGCAGCTACTGGGATCCGCTGCTCGCGCGCGACAAGGACGGCATCCTGCGCAAGGTGATGATGGACACGGTCGACGGCGACTACCAGGCGATGAAGGCCAACGACGGCGCCTTCGTCCGCAAGCACTTCTTCGGCCAGCACCCCAAGCTGCTCGAGATGGTCGCGAACATGAGCGACGAGGACGTCTGGCGCCTGCAGCGCGGCGGTCACGATCCGCAGAAGGTCTATTCCGCCTTCCATCGCGCCGCGACCACCGAAGGGAAACCGACGGTGCTGCTGGTGAAGACCGTCAAGGGCTTCGGCATGGGCAAGAGCGGCGAGGGCAAGAACACCGCGCACCAGACCAAGAAGCTCGTCGACGAGGACGTGAAGGCATTCCGCGACCGCTGGAACATCCCCATCGCCGACGAGCAGCTCGGCGAAATCCCGTTCTTCAAGCCCGAGGAACACACGCCGGAGATGAAGTACCTGCACGAGCGGCGCGAGGCGCTCGGCGGCTACCTGCCGAAGCGGCGGGAGAAGGCCGACGAGACACTCGCGGTGCCGGAGCTGAACACCTTCAAGGCCGTGCTGGAGCCGACGACCGAGGGCCGCGAGATCTCGACGACGCAGGCCTTCGTTCGCTTCCTGACGCAGCTGCTGCGCGAGAAGGAGCTCGGGCCCCGAGCCGTTCCCATCCTCGTCGACGAGGCGCGCACCTTCGGCATGGAGGGCCTGTTCAGGCAGATCGGCATCTACAACCCGGCAGGCCAGAACTACACCCCGGTCGACCGCGACCAGGTCATGTACTACCGCGAGGACAAGGCCGGCCAGGTGCTGCAGGAAGGCATCAACGAGGCCGGCGGCATGTGCTCGTGGATCGCCGCGGCGACGTCGTACTCGACGAACAACCGCGTCATGGTGCCGTTCTACGTGTACTACTCGATGTTCGGCTTCCAGCGCGTCGGCGACCTCGCCTGGGCTGCAGGCGACATGCAGGCGCGCGGCTTCCTGCTCGGCGGCACGTCGGGCCGCACGACGCTCAACGGCGAAGGGCTGCAGCACGAGGACGGGCACAGCCACGTGCTCGCCGGGACGATCCCGAACTGCGTGTCGTACGACCCGACCTTCGCGCACGAGGTCGGCGTCATCCTGCACCACGGCCTGGTGCGGATGGTGCAGCAGCAGGACAACGTCTACTTCTACATCACGCTGCTCAACGAGAACTACCCGCAGCCGGGGCTGCGCGCCGGCACCGAGGCCGAGATCATCAAGGGGATGTACCTGCTGCAGGAAGGCGCGAAGAAGGCGCCGCGCGTGAACCTGCTCGGCAGCGGAACGATCCTGCGCGAGTCGATCGCCGCGAAGGAGCTGCTCGAGCGTGACTGGGGCATCGCCGCGAACGTGTGGAGCTGCCCGAGCTTCAACGAGCTCGCGCGCGAGGGCCGGGCATGCGAGCGGTGGAACCTGCTGCACCCGACCGAACGGCCGAAGGTGCCGTTCGTGGCGCAGCAGCTCGACAGGTTCGGCGGCCCGGTGATCGCCTCGACCGACTACATCAAGAGCTACGCCGACCAGATCCGCGCCTTCCTGCCCAAGGGCCGGACCTACAAGGTGCTCGGCACCGACGGCTTCGGCCGGAGCGACTTCCGCACCAAGCTGCGCTCGCACTTCGAGATCGACCGGCACTACATCGTCGTCGCGGCGCTGAAGGCGCTCGCCGAGGAGGGCAGCGTGCCGCCGGCGAAGGTCGCCGAGGCGATCGCCGCCTATGCGATCGACACCGAGAAGACCAATCCGCTGGAGGCTTGATCGCGCATGACGACCATCGAAGTCGAGGTGCCGGACATCGGCGATTTCAAGGATGTCGAGGTGATCGAGGTCCTGGTCAAGCCCGGTGACACCGTCAAGCCGGAGCAGAGCCTCATCACCGTCGAGAGCGACAAGGCGTCGATGGAGATCCCGTCGAGCGCGGGTGGCGTCGTCAAGGAGCTGCGGATCAAGGTCGGCGACAAGGTGAACAAGGGGTCGGCGCTGCTGGTGCTGGAGAGCGAGGAGGGGGCAAGCCCCGATGCCCCGACCCCCTCTCCCGCGCCAGCGGGAGAGGGCCGGGGTGAGGGCAGCGGCGCCGGCGCGACCACCGACATCGTCGTCCCCGACATCGGGGACTTCGCCGAGGTCTCGGTGATCGAGATCCTCGTCAAGCCGGGCGACGTCGTGAAGGCAGAGCAGAGCCTGATCACGGTCGAGAGCGACAAGGCGTCGATGGAGATTCCGTCGAGCGGCGCGGGCGTGATCGGCGAGCTGAAGGTCAAGGTGGGCGACAAGGTGTCGAAGGGGACGTCGATCGCGACGCTGACCGGTGGTGGCTCGCCCGCGTCGCCACCCTCACCCCAGTCCTCTCCCGCCCCGGCGGGAGAGGGGGCCGCGCGAGCCTCCTCCCCTCCGACCCCCTCGCCCGCGCCAGCGGAAGAGGGCCGGGGTGAGGGCGTGACGCCTGCAAAGGCCGTTCCCACCGCCGCGCTTCCGGCGCACGAGCCGGCCGCGCCGAAGCAGGACTTGCCGCACGCGTCTCCTTCGATCCGCAAGCTCGCTCGCGAGCTCGGCGTGCCGCTCGGCGAGGTGAAAGGCAGCGGGCCGAAAGGCCGCATCACGCAGGACGACGTGCAGGGCTTCGTCAAGGCCGTGATGGCGGGCGAGCAGACGACGGCGGCACAGCAACGCAAGGGAGGTGCCGCCCCCGCTGCCACCGGCGGTGCGATGCCGGGCATCGCCCCCTGGCCGCAGGTCGACTTCGCGAAGTTCGGCCCGGTCGAGCGGAAGGACCTGTCGCGGATCAAGAAGATCAGCGGCCCGGCGCTGCACCGCAACTGGGTGATGATCCCGCACGTCACCAACCACGACGATGCCGACATCACCGACCTCGAAGCGTTCCGTGTCGCGACGAACAAGGAGAACGAGAAGTCCGGCGTGAAGGTGACGATGCTCGCCTTCCTCATCAAGGCGTGCGTCTCGGCGCTGAAGCAGTTCCCGGAGTTCAACGCCTCGCTCGACGGCGATCAGGTCGTTCTCAAGCGGTACTTCCACATCGGCTTTGCCGCCGACACGCCGAACGGCCTGGTCGTGCCCGTGATCCGCGACGCGGACCAGAAGGGCATCCTGCAGATCTCGACCGAGATGGGTGAGCTGGCGAAGAAGGCGCGCGAAAGCAAGCTGACGCCGAACGACATGAGCGGCGGATGCTTCTCGATCTCGTCGCTCGGTGGCATCGGCGGGCGCTACTTCACGCCCATCATCAACGCGCCAGAAGTCGCGATCCTCGGCGTGTGCAGAAGCACCACCGAGCCGAAGTGGGACGGCAAGGCGTTCCAGCCGCGGCTGATGCTGCCGCTGTCGCTGAGCTGGGACCACCGCGTCGTCGACGGCGCCGCCGCGGCCCGCTTCAACGCCTGCCTCGCGCAGATCCTCGGCGACTTCAGGAGGGTGCTGCTGTGAGCGCGGGCGTGGAGGTCAAGGTTCCCGACATCGGCGACTTCAGGGATGTGTCGGTCATCGAGGTGCTCGTGAAGGCGGGCGACACGGTGAAAGCCGAGCAGAGCCTGATCACGGTCGAGAGCGACAAGGCGTCGATGGAGATTCCGTCGAGCGCTGCAGGGGTGGTGAAGGAGGTGCGGGTCAAGGTCGGGGATACCGTGAACGAGGGGTCGGCGCTGGTGCTGCTGGAGGGGGAGGCGCCAGCCTCCGCCGCCTCGACTCCCTCGCCCGCGCCAGCGGGAGAGGGCCGGGGTGAGGGTGCGTCGTCCGACTCCGCCTACGACTTCGACATGCTCGTCCTCGGCGCCGGCCCGGGCGGCTATTCGGCGGCCTTCCGTGCTGCCGACCTCGGCCTGAAGACGGTTCTCGTCGAGCGATTCCCTACGCTCGGGGGCGTCTGCCTCAACGTCGGCTGCATCCCGTCGAAAGCGCTGCTGCACATCGCCTCGGTGATGGACGAGGCGCGCCACTTCGAGTCGTTCGGCATCGCCTACGGCGCACCGACGATCGACCTCGACAAGCTGCGCGCGCACAAGGCCAAGGTCGTCGGCAAGCTCACCGGCGGACTGACGCAGATGGCAAAGATGCGCAAGGTGACGGTCGTTCAGGGCACCGGTGCCTTCACCGACCCGCATCACCTGCGCGTGACCGACGACGCCGGCAACGGCCAGACGATCTCGTTCGCCCGCGCGATCGTCGCTGCAGGCTCGGAGGCGGTGAAGCTTCCGTTCCTGCCGAAGGACGATCCGCGCGTCGTCACCTCGACCGGCGCGCTCGAGCTGCGCCAGCTGCCCAAGAAGATGCTCGTCATCGGCGGCGGGATCATCGGCCTCGAGATGGGCACCGTGTACTCGACGCTCGGCGCACGGCTCGACGTCGTCGAGATGCTCGAGACGCTGATGACCGGCGCCGACCGCGACCTCGTCCGCATCTGGCAGAAGACGAACGCACCGCGCTTCGACGACGTGATGCTGAAGACGAGGACCGTCGGCGCCGAAGCGGCCGATCGCGGCATCACGGTGCGCTTTGCCAATGCCGACGGCTCGCCCGCGGCCATCGCCGAGCGCACCTACGACCTCGTGCTGCAGGCCGTCGGACGCGTGCCCAACGGCAAGCGCATCGGTGCCGATGTCGCCGGTTTCACGGTCGACGAACGCGGATTCGTTCCGGTCGACGTGCAGATGCGCACCAACGTGCCGCACATCTTCGCCATCGGCGACATCGTCGGCCAGCCGATGCTCGCGCACAAGGCGGTGCACGAGGCGCACGTTGCCGCCGAGGTCGCGGCCGGCGAGGCACAGGGCGACGAAAAGCTCGCCCGCAGCCGCTTCGATGCTCGCGTCATCCCCAACGTCGCGTACACCGATCCGGAGGTGGCATGGGTCGGCCTGACGGAGGACGATGCGAAGGCGCGCGGCATCGCCGTCAAGAAGGGCCTGTTCCCGTGGAGCGCATCGGGTCGGGCGATCGCCAACGGACGCGAGGAGGGTGCGACCAAGCTGCTGTTCGACGCGACCACACACGTCATCGTCGGCGGTGGCATCGTCGGCATGAATGCGGGTGACCTCATCTCCGAGGTCGCGCTGGCAATCGAGATGGGCGCCGACGGCGTCGACATCGGCAAGACGATTCACCCGCACCCGACCCTCGGCGAGTCGATCGGCATGGCGGCCGAAGCCTACGAAGGCGTCTGCACCGACCTGCCACCGACGCGGCGCTGATCGGGGCGAGCCCCGGAGCTCAGCGCGTCACGCCGGCCGCGGACCGGTGCGCGACTCGTCGGTGAGGAGCGGCGGCGTCTCGGGCGCCTCGATCGCCTTCGGCGCCTGCGCCCCGGCTTCGCCCTCGCGGCGCTTTCCGTGGTCGGCGCCGATGAAGACATACATCGCCGGCACGACGAACAGCGTGAACAGCGTGCCGATCGACAGGCCCGTGAAGATCACGAGGCCCATCGCATGCCGGCCGCCCGCGCCCGCACCCGATGCGATGACCAGCGGCACGACGCCGAAGACCATGGCCGCGGTCGTCATCAGGATCGGCCGCAACCGGATGCCGGCCGCCTCCTCGATCGCCTCGCGCTTGGTCTTGCCTGCCTCTTGCAGCTTGTTCGCCACCTCGACGATGAGGATGCCGTGCTTGCTGATGAGGCCCATCAGCGTGACCAGCCCGACCTCGGTGTAGATGTTGAGCGAGGCGAAGCCGAGGAAGATGAAGATCATCGCCCCGAACAGGGCGAGCGGCACCGACACGAGGATGACGACCGGGTCGCGGAAGCTGTTGAACTGTGCCGCGAGCGCGAGGAAGACGATGACGATGGCGAAGCCCATCGTCAGCAGGAAGCCTCCCGACTCCTGGACGAACTGGCGCGACTGGCCCGACGTGTCGGCGTTGTAGCCCGACGGCGCGACCTGCTGCAGCGTGTCGCGCATGAACTGCAGCACCTCGCCCTGCGACGAGCCCGACACGCCGGAGATCGTCACCGAGTTGAGCTGCTGGAAGCGCGTGATGGATTCCGGCACGACGCTGTGCTCGATGTGCGCCACGGTCCTGGCCTGGATGAGGCCGGCGTTGGGCGTCTTGATGTAGTAGTCGAGCACGCTGTCCGGGTTGAGCCGGTCGACCTGCTGCACCTGCGGGATCACCTTGTAAGACCGGCCGGCGATCGAGAAGTAGTTGACGTAGCCGCCGCCGAGCGCGGCGCCGAGCGCCTGGCCGACGTCTTGCTGCGTCATGCCGAGCGCGGCGACCTTGTCGCGGTCGACGACGACGGTCGCCTGCGGCTTGTCGAGCTTGAGGTCGACGTCGAGGAAGTAGAACTTGCCGGAAGCTCGCGCCTTGTCGACGACCTGCTGCGCGACCTGGTTGAGCATCTCGAAGGTCTCGGTCGTGGTGATGACGAACTGCACCGGCAGGCCCGTCGAGCCCGGCAGCGGCGGGAACTGGAAGGCCGCGACACGAACGCCCGCGATCCCGTTCCACTTCTTCTGCAGGTCGATCTGCAGCTCCTTCGCGCTGCGCGTGCGCTGGTCCCACGGCTTGAACAGGACGCCGCCGATCCCCTGGTTCACCGTCGGCACGCCGGTGATCTGGAACATCTGGCTGTACTCCGGCTCGGCGCTGGCGATCTTGAAGGCCTGCGTCGCGTAGGTCTGCATCTGCTCGGAGGTGGCCGTCGGCGGGCCGACGATCTGCGCCGCGACGATGCCCTGATCCTCCTCGGGGGCGAGCTGCGACTGCGACATCTTGAACATCAGTGCGAGCAGGATGCTGAGCAGCACGCCCATGACGATGAGCACGACCCAGGTGTCGAGCAGCGCATGCAGAAGACGCGCATAGCCGCTGTGCACACGCTCGAACGTACGGTCGATCGCCTTGACGAAGCGGCCTTCGCTCTGGCTCGCCTTGAAGAAGCGCGACGCCATCATCGGCGACAGCGTCAGCGCCACCACGCCCGAGACGGCGACGGCGCCGGCCAGCGTGAACGCGAACTCGGTGAACAGCGCTCCCGTGAGGCCGCCCTGGAAACCGATCGGCACGTAGACGGCGATCAGGACGATCGTCATGGCGATGATCGGGCTGCCGAGCTCGCGCGCGGCGACGAAGGCCGCCTGCATCGGCGTCTTGCCTTCTTCCCGCATGTGCCGGTCGACGTTCTCGACGACGATGATCGCGTCGTCGACCACGAGGCCGATCGCGAGCACCAGCGCAAGCAGTGTCAGCAGGTTGATCGAGTAGCCGAGTGCCAGCATGATGGCGAAGGTGCCGACCAGCGACAGCGGCATCGCGATCACGGGCACCGCGACGGCGCGCAGGCTGCCGAGGAACAGGAAGATCACGACGGTGACGATCACGAGCGCCTCGACCAGCGTCTTGACGACCTCCGTGATCGACGTGTTGATGAACTCCGTCGAGTCGTAGACGATCTGGCCGGTCACGCCGCTGGGCAGCTCCGACTGCAGGCCCGGGAACGCGTCGCGTATCCGCTTGGCGACGTCGAGGATGTTGGCCTCCGGCGCGACCTTGATGCCGACGAACACCGACCGAACGCCGCTGAAGGCGACATTGAAGTCGTAGTTCTCCGAGCCGAGCGTGACGTTGGCGACGTCCTCCAGGCGCACGATCGCGTCGCCGCTGCGCTTGACGACGAGCTGCTTGAAGCCGTCGACGGTGTGCAGGTCGGTGCCAGCTGTGAGCGGCACCGTCACCATCTGGCCTTTCGACGCGCCGAGCGCGGCGAGGTAGTTGTTCGACGCCAGCGCCGCGCTCACGTCGGCCGCGGTGATGCCGTGGGCGGCGAGCTTGTCGGCGTCGAGCCAGGCGCGCAGCGCGAACAGGCGGGCGCCGAGCAGCTCCGCGGTCTGCACGCCCTGGACCGAGTCGAGCTTGGGCTTGACGACGCGCGACAGGTAGTCGGTGACGTTGTTGGTCGGCAGCGTGTCGCTGTAGAAGCCGAGGTACATCGCGGCGATCGTCGATCCCGTGGCGACCGTGAGCACCGGCGCCTGCGCCTGCGCAGGAAGCTGGTTGCGGACCGAGTTCACCTGCGTGCTGATCTCCGTCAGCGCCCGGTTGGCGTCGTAGTTGAGGCGCAGCGTCGCGGTGATGACCGAGACGCCGCTCGAACTCGACGACGACAGGTAGTCGATTCCCTGTGCCTGCGCGATCGCGCCCTCTAGCGGCTGGGTGATGAACCCGGCGATGGTTTGAGCGTCGGCGCCGTAATAGGTCGTCGCGATCGTGACGACCGAGTTCTGCGTCTTCGGGAACTGATTCACCGGCAGGCTCGACAGCGAGCGCAGGCCGAGCACGACGATGAGCGCGCTGACGACGAGCGCGAGGACGGGTCGCTTGATGAAGATGTCGGTGAAGTTCATGCCGTCGCCTTCACTTTTCCTGCGGCGTCGGGTTCGCGTTGTTCGACGGCTGCACGCTGTTGTCGACGACCACCGACGTGCCGTTCTTCAGCTTGACCTGTCCACTCGTCACCACCGTCTGCCCCTCCTCGAGGCCCTTGACGATCGCGACCTGGTCGCCGCGCGTCTCGCCCGTCGTGACGAACACCTGCCTGGCCGCGAGCCCGGAGCCGGATGCCGCGCTGGCAGGAGGAGGAGGGGGCGACGCCGAGGCCGACGCGCCGCTGCCGGCGCCCGACGCGCCGCTCGCGGCTGCCATCGTGCTCGCCGGAACGACGAGGAACACCGTCGAGCCGTACGGGTTGTAGGTGATCGCGGTCTGCGGCAGCGTCAGGTGGCGCTGCTTCTCGCCGATCTCGATGCTGGCATTGGCGAACATGCCGGGAAGGAGACGACGCTGCGCATTCGGCAGGGTGGCCTCGACCTGCACGTTGCGCGTGGTCGGGTCAACCTTGGGGCTGATCGCGGTGATGCGGCCGGGAAACGACACGCCCGGGTAGCCGTCGGTCCGCACGGCGATGGTCTGGCCGACGACGAGGGAACCGACCTGCTTTTGCGGCAGGTAGAAGTCGACGTAGATCGGATCCATCGTCTGCAGCGTCACGATCTTGTCGCCGGGGTTGACGTACTGCCCCGGCTGCACGGTGGTGATGCCGAGCTTGCCGGCGAACGGCGCGCGGATCGTCTTCCTCGCGATCGCGGCTTGCTGCTGCGCGACGAGCGCGCGCCGGCTCTTCAGGTCGGCGCCGTCGGCATCGAGCTGCGCCTTGCTGATCGCATCGGCCTCGTACTGCGCCTTGTTGCGCGCCAGGACGTTGGCCGACAGCTCGGCGGCGGCCTGCAGCGACGCGAGCTGGGCGTTGTCGGTGTCGGCGTTGAGCTGCAGCAGCACCTGGCCGGCCTTCACGTCCTGCCCCGACCTGAACTCGACGCCGCGCACCAGCCCGGCGACCTCGGTCGTGACGTCGACGCCGCGCACGGCGACCACGCTGCCGACGGCCGACAGGCGGGGCTGCCAGTCGAGCGCCTCGACGCGGGTGGTGGTCACCGTCTGCGGCGCGGGCTTGGGCGCCGCCGCGATCAGCGACCGGATGTGCAGCGCGAACCCGACCCCGAGCACGACGATCAGCAGCACGACACAGCCGATCATGATCAGCATGCGCCTGGTGGTCTTCTTCATCGGGTCGCTCCCCCTTGTCTTTCGGCACCCGGCTTCGGCGCCGGATGCGAGATGTCGGCCAGCTCGGCGCGGTTCCACCAGCCGCCGCCCATCGCCTGGAACAGCGCCGCGGTGTCGGCGTAGCGCGTGGCCTGCGCCTGGGCCAGCGTGACGCGCGTCTGCAGCCACGTGCGCTGCGCGTCGAGCACCGCGAGGTTGCTCACCGCGCCGAGCCGGTACTGACGCGTCACCAGGTCGAACGACTGGCGCGCGAGCGCTTCGGCTTCGGCCTGCGCCAGCACGGCGTCGGCGTCGCGCTGCAAGGCTGCGAGCGTGTTGGCGACGTTGAGGAAGGCGTTGAGCACCGTCTGCCGGTACTGCGCGTCGGCCTGGTCGTAGACGGCAATCGCCGCGCGCTTCCTCGCCTGCAGCGCACCGCCGTTGAACAGCGGCTGCACCAGCCCGGCGCCGACGCTCCAGGCGAAGGTGCCGGTCGAGAACAGCTTGCCGACGCTCAGCGCCTGCGACCCGGCGCTGCCCGAGAGCGTGATCTGCGGGTACAGGTTCGCCGTGGCGACGCCCACCTGGGCGCTCGCCTGATGCAGCACGGCCTCGGCGGCCTGGATGTCGGGCCTGCGTCGCACCAGCGAAGACGGCAATGCGACCGGCAACTCGACCGGCAGCGTCAGCGTCTCGATGCTGAACTCCGGAAGCGAGGCGTCGTCCGGCAGGCCGCCGGCGTAGACCGAGAGCTGCTGGCGTGTCTGCGCGAGCGCCTTCTCCAGCGGCGGCAGTGTCGCCACCGCCTGCGCCAGCACCGCCTGCTGCTGCAGCACCGTGCCGCGAGCGATGGCGCCGAGCTCGGCCTGCTTCCTCACCAGCGTCAGCGACGCCTGCACGGCGGCGATCACCTCGCGAGTCGCCTCGAGCTGCGCGCGCAGCGACGCTTCCTGGATCGCCGTCGTGACGAGGTTGGTCGTCAACGCCAGGTACGCCGCCTCGACCTGGTAACCCTGGAAGTCGACCGTCGCGCCCAGCCCTTCGAGTTCGCGCCGGATGCCGCCGAACGCATCGACGGTGTAGGCGACGCTGAGCGACGCGTTGTACGTGCTGTAGATGTTGTTGCGGCCCGGCACCGCGCCTTGCACGGCCGAGAGGCGTTGACGGTTGGCGCCGAGCTGGCCATTGACGCCCGGCACGAGGCGCCGGCCGGCGTCGGCTTCGTAGTTTTCCTGCGCCTGTCGCAGCGCGGCCTGCGCCGAGGCGAGCGTCGGGCTGCGCGCCAGCGCGGTGCGCACCAGCCGGTCGAGCGGTGCGGAGCGGAACAGCTCCCACCACTGCGCCGGGATGTCGTCACCAACCAGGAAGCGCTGCGCCGGGCCGCCGACGCCAGGCGCGCTGGCCGTGCGGCCCGGCAGCGGTGCCTGCGTGTAGGGACGCGATGCGTCGGCGACGACGGGCGCATCGGGCGGGTCGAAGTTCGGGCCGACGGCGCAGGCCGCGAGCGTCGCGGCGAGGAACGCCGCCGTCGCTGCGCGCGTGGTGCGCCCGTCCCGCCTCGGATGTGCCATCTTCATGCTCGGCTCCGTTTCGGGGCGCGCCGTTTGCGGGCGTCTTCGGGGGCGGCGCGGCGGCGCTGCCGTTCGGCGTCGACCATCGCCTCGGCCGCACGCA
>JBBSUK010000044.1:0-22845 GCA_038234975.1 Burkholderiales bacterium | reverse complement strand
GGGGTCGTCGAGCGGACGAACGACGGCGCGCGCCACGTCGTCGACCCAGACCGGCTGGAAGCGCGCGTCGGCGCCTGCGAGCGGCATTGCCGGAGCGATGCGCTGCAGCGATGCGAACACATTGAGGAAGCGATCGCGGTCGCCGAAGACGACCGAAGGGCGCAGGATCGTGAGGTCGAGATCGGCGCCGGCGAGTGCGACTTCGCCGCGTGCCTTCGACCGTTGATACAGGCTCGGCGCATCCGCCGCCGCGCCTAGCGCGCTCACGTGGATCACGCGCCGCACACCGGCCGTCCGGCAGGCGTCGGCCAGCCGTGCCGGCAGCCGCACATGCACCCGTTCGAATTCCGCCTCGGAGCCGTGCAGGATGGCGACGAGGTTGATGACCGCGTCGGTGTCGCGCAGCATGCGGGCGAGCGTCGCGTCGTCGTGGACGTCGCCGCAGGCGATCTCGACCGTCGGCAGCAGTTGCAGGTGGCGGGCGTTCGGGAACCGCCGCGTGGCGACGCGGATGCGGCCGCCGGCGCCGCCCGAGCGCTCGACCAGCTTCTCGACGACGCTGCGGCCGATGAAGCCGGTGCCGCCGAGGATGAGGATGCGCGAGAACGTCATCGGCCGATTCTGCGTCAGCCGTCCAACCCGCCGCCGGAGGCGGGCCGCTCGCGAGATCGACCTAGGGCAGGTTCGGGTCGGCCGGCGGCGTGGCCGGGTCGGGCGGGCCGACCGCTCGACCGAGCCTGGCCCGGACCGACGTTCCCTTGGTTGCAGCTGGCGGTGCGCCTGCGGCGGCGGGCGCCATCACCGACGCGTAGTACGCGGCGTTGCTGAGCACCTTCTTGACGTAGTCCCGCGTTTCGGCGAAGGGGATGTTCTCGACCCAGATCGCGGCCTCGAGCGTCGCGCCCTCGCGCCACTTGCGCGGCCGGCCCGGGCCGGCGTTGTAGGCCGCGGCGGCCATCGGCTGAGAGCCGCCGACGTCGTCGAGCACGAGCTTCAGGTAGGCGTTGCCGAGCTTGAGGTTGACGTCCCGGTCGGCGATCAGGGCGTGCGAGTAGTCGAGGCCGATCTTCTTCGCCGTCCAGCGCGCAGTCGCGGGCATGAGCTGCATCAGGCCCGACGCGCCGACGCCGGACCGTGCGTCGGCGATGAAGCGCGATTCCTGGCGAATCAGGCCGTAGACGTAGGCCGCGTCGAGGCCGGTGTCGCGCGCCTCGGCGACGACCTCTCGACGATGCGGCGTCGGGAAACGCTGGTCGAGGTCGATCTCGCCGCGTGTCCTGTCGCTGGTGTTGATGCAGCGGTCCCACACCTGGCGGTCGCAGGCGAGCTGCGCCGCGGCGAGGAGCTCGCGATCGCCCATGCCGCGCAACGTGTAGTTCCACTCGCGAACGCCTTCGCCGCGCAGGCCGAGCGCGATCAGCGCCAGCGCCCGTTGCAGGCCGAGGTTGGAGGCGGCGGCGTCGCGTTCGGCAGGCGTGGGCGGCGCCGCCCTCGGCGGCAGCGGCTGCGGTGCACCGAGGTCCTCGGCGGCAAGCTGGCCGTAGTAGTTCAGCTGCGGCGCGAGGCTGGCGAGCAGCTCCTGGCGCAGCGTGCGCAGCATCGCGCCGTCTCCCGCGCCGGCGATGGCGCCGGCGGCGCGCGCCTTCCAGTACAGCCACTGCGGGTCCTGCTGCTCGGCGGGCGTCATGGCCGTGATCGCCTGCATCACCTGCTGCCAGCGTGGGCGGCCGCCGTCGGCGCGCAGCGCGGCGCGCGCCTTCCAGGCGAGCATGTCGTCGGGAAGCACGACGCCCTGCGCACCGCGCCGGCCTTCGGCTCGCTCGGCTCGCTCGAACTGCGCCGACGCATCGGCGCGCAGCTTCAGCGCAGACTGCTTGGCGACGCTCGCCCACGCATAGGCGGCGAGGTCGGCCGGGAGCGCCTTGTCCCAGGTTTGCTGGAGCAGCTCGGCCGCCGTGTCGCTGCCGCCGGCGGCGAGGCGAACGAGTGCAACCGTTGCGACTTCGGCATCGCTGCGCGACGCCGCCGTCGCCTTCTGCGCCAGGAATTTCGCCGAGCTGCCGAGCGCATCGGCCACCTTCGCCGCGGTGGCGGCGTCGAGCAGCGACGCGGTCTGCTTCGCCAGCCGGATGCGGTTGGCGTCGGTGGCGT
Organism: Burkholderiales bacterium; assembly: GCA_038234975.1. GTDB lineage: Bacteria > Pseudomonadota > Gammaproteobacteria > Burkholderiales > Burkholderiaceae_C > Schlegelella_A. The sequence goes on along the minus strand of JBBSUK010000044.1, from coordinate 20,694 downwards.
TGCGCAGCCGGTTCCACACGTCGGCCGTCGAGATCAGTTTCGCGTCGAGCAGGGTCTGGCCGAGCAGGGCGCAGCCGTTGTCGGCGTCCTTCTGCGTCGACCAGGCGGCGATCGCCGCGTCTTTCGCGGCGGCGTTGCCGGAGAGCCTGCCGGCGAGCTGATCGGCGACGGCGACGTAGCAGGTGACCTCGCGGTCGTCGTTCATGCGAAAGCGCGGGAATTCGGCGGTGAGGCCGTCGAGGTCGCGGCGCCGGCCGAGCTCGAGCAGCCAGTCGTTTCGGAAGCGGTCCTCGACGTAGGTTGCCGGCCAGCGCGCCATGAACGCGGCGGCCTCGGCCGGCGCCGCGGCGCCGATGCGGTTCTGCAGCTCCCAGTAGTCGACCCACATCGCCAGCGGGTTGCGCTCGGCGCTGGCCTGGGCACGTAGCTGGGCGAGCCGGGCGCCGTCCTTGCGGCGCAGCGCCTCCCTTGCGTCGACGACGGTGGTGTCCTGGGAGGCCGCCTGCGCCCGTGCTTCGAGCGGGGCGGCGCCGAACGCCGTCGCGACGATCGCGGCGACGACGGCTCCATATACTGCCCCGCGCACCGCTGCGGATTTCGCTGTCCTTCGTTGCATCCTGCTGCTTGCTCCGTGATCGAAACGACACCACCGCGCGACGCCGGCCATGCCGCGCCATCGCGCACCGAGCTTCGCACGCGCCTGCTGGCCGACCGCAAGGCGTTCGTCGCTTCGCCAGCGGCCGAAGCCGCCCTCCGCACCCTGTGCGCGACGCTCGTCGACACCCTCGCCGCACTGGAGCCGTCGTGCATCGGCGTGTATTGCCCGCTCGGCTCCGAATCTAACGTAGCCGACGCGATCGCTGCCGACGTGCGCCTTTCGAAAACAACGCTGGCGCTGCCGTATGCACGCCGCGAGGGCCGCACGATGACGTACCGGCGCTGGCGCCACGGCGAGCCGACCGTCGCCGACGGCTGCGGCATCGGCTCGTCGACGGGCACCGGGACCGAGCCCGACGTCGTCGTCGTGCCGTGTCTCGGCTACACCGCGTCGGGCCATCGTCTCGGCTACGGCGGCGGCTACTACGACCGCTGGCTCGCCGCGCATCCGCACGTCACCGCCGTGGGGGTCGCCTGGTGGTTCGCCGAGGTCGACGCGGCCTTGTTCGACGCCAGGCCGCACGACGTGCCGCTCGCCGTCGTCGTCACCGATCGCGGCGCGCGCTGACCTCGACCGCCGATCGCGTGACCGCCGCCTGCGCTTCGACCCAGGCTGCGAACTCGCCGACCTCCGGACGGCTGCGCCCCGCCGTCGACACCACCATCCAGTAGCCGTAGGGACTGCCGACGCGGCCGGCCGCCCCGAACGGCTCGACCAGCTCGCCGCGCTGCAGCGCCTCGAACACGAGCGGCACCCGCGCCAGCGCGACGCCATGCCCGGCCAGCGCCGCCTGCACCTGCTGGTAGGTGTAGTTGAGGTAGAGCCAGCGACGCGGCTGCAGCTGCTCCAGATCGTGCTGATCCAGCCAGTTGCGCCAGCTCAGGAACTCGCTGCTCGCCCGGTCGTCGTCCTCCTCGGCGAGGGTGTGCTCGGCAAGGTCGGCCAGACGGGTGAGCGGCGGCGCCTCGCCACGGCCGATGCGCTCCCACAGGCCGCGGCTGACGACCGGCGTGAGTGTCTCGTCGAACAGATGCACCGCGCCGGTGTCGCTGCGGCCTGGGCGGTGGTATCGCAGCGCGAGGTCGACTTCCGGATCGTCGATATCGGCCAGGGCGTCGTGCGCCGAGACGCGGATGTCGATGTCGGGATGACCGCTCTGGAAGGCCTCGATTCGCGGCAAGAGCCAGAGCGAGCCGAACGAAGCGAAGGTCGTCACGCTGACCCGGCGGCGGCTTCGGCTGCGGCGTATCTGCTGCACCGTCCCGTCGAGCCGTGCGAGCCAGGGCTCGACCTGTCGCAGCAGCACCTGGCCGGCCGGCGCGAGCTCGACGTGTCGTGTCGCGCGAACGAACAGCGGCGCTCCGAGTTCGTCCTCCAGCGACTTGATCTGGCGACTGACCGCCGATTGCGTGACGTGCAGCGCGTCGGCGGCGGCGCTGAAGCTGGCCAGCCGGGCGACTGCTTCGAAGGCCCGCAGGTTGGTCAGCGAGAGTGGCCTTCGGCTCCGGTCATTCATGATCAGAAAGCATCAATACGGTCGTCCGATCTCATTGGATTCAAGAGCGTGATACGAGGATGATGCCACTCACAGCCCGGGAGACTTTCATGAGCATCACGAACATCGCCACCACCACCGTCACCACGCTTTTGCGTGGCCGCGTCGTCGCGCTCGGTGGCCAGTCCGGCCGGCTCTCGGTCGTCGACGGCCGCGTCTGGCTGACGCGTGTCGACGACCCCGACGACCACGTCCTCGGCGCTGGCGAGTCGATCGAGATCGGCGACGCGCACGGCACCGTCGTCGAACCGTGGCACGGCGTCGCGTCGGTTTCGTGGCTTCGCGACGGCATCTTCCGCAGCGCCTGGCGTCGCCTGGCGCTGCGCGACCGGCGCCGCGGCGGCGCCCGCCACAATGCCCGCTTCATCGAGAAAAAGGACGAGGAGCCGGACGATGGGAATCTCTTCCGGAGCAGATCGCGCGGCCGATGACGGGGCGGGGCGAGACGCCGACGCTGGCCGCGCTGCGCTGCGCGCCAAGCTCGTTGCCGCCCGCCAGGCGCTGCCCGATCGTCTCGAGCGCGCGGTCGAACTGCAGAGCGTCTTGCGCGTCTTCCTCGTCGGCCGGCGCGAGTCGACGATCGGCGCGTACTGGCCGATCAAGGGCGAGTTCGATCCGCTGCCGGCGCTCTACCGCTGGACCGAAGGCGCCGACGAGCGCGGCCCGCGCCGCATCGGCCTGCCCGTGGCCGACCGCGACTCGGGCACGCTGCGGTTTCGCATCTGGTATCCGGGCTGCGAGATGGAGCTCGACGCCTACGACATTCCCAAGCCGAAGGACACCGACGAGTTCAAGCCGCAGATGCTCGTCGTGCCGTGTCTCGGCTTCGGCCCCGGTGGCGTCAGGCTGGGCTACGGCGGTGGCTTCTTCGACCGCACGCTGAAGACGATCGCACCGCGGCCGGTGACGATCGGCGTGAGCTACACGCACGGGTTCCTGCCGTTCCTTCGTGCCGAGCCCGGCGACCTGCCGCTCGATGCGCTGCTGACCGAAGACGGCGTGATGTACGAGCGCGACTGAGCGCTTCGCCTCAGCCGGCGAGGCGCCGGCAGACCTCGAGCGACAGCGCCGACTGGTTCAGCGTGTAGAAGTGGATGCCCGGCGCGCCGCCTTCGACGAGCCGCCGGCACAGCCGCTCGACGACGTCGAGCCCGAAGGCGCGGATCGAGGCCGCGTCGTCGACAAAGCCCTCCATCTTCAGCGCCACCCAGCGCGGGATCTCGATGCCGTCGCGCGAAGCGAACTGGGCGATCTTGGCGTAGTTGTGGAACGGCATGATGCCCGCGACGATGGGCACGTCGACGCCGAGCGCGCGCACTTCGTCGACGAAGTGGAAGTAGGCGTCGGGGTTGAAGAAGAACTGCGTGATCGCCGAATCGGCGCCCGCTTGCACCTTGGCCGCGAAGTGCTCGAGGTCGCGCCTGGCGTAGCGTTCCTGCGGGTGGTACTCGGGATAGGCGGCGACCTCGATGTGCCAGTCGCGACCCTGTGTCTCGCGGATGAAGGCGATCAGGTCGGCGGCGTAGCGGAACTCGCCGGCGACCGCGGTGCCGCTCGGCAGGTCGCCGCGCAGCGCCACGAGCCGGCGGATGTCGCGCGAGCGGTAGGTGTCGAGGATCTGCGAGATGCCCTCGCGCGTGGAGCCGACGCACGACAGATGCGGCGCCGCGTCGTGGCCGAGCGCGGCGATGTCGGCGACGGTCGCGAGCGTCTTGTCGCGGGTCGCGCCGCCGGCGCCGTAGGTGACGCTGAAGAATTCGGGCGCTGCGGTCGCCAGCTCGGCAACGACGTTCCTGAGCTTCTCGGCGCCCACTGGCGTGTTCGGCGGGAAGAACTCGAAGCTCACGGGAACGGGCAATCGCAGGTTCATGGGGTCGTCTCGGGTCGACCCGCCCGCCGGGCTGCCTGCAGGAAGAACTCGCGCGCGCCTTCGGTCCCGGGCGTGGGGCTTTCGAACCAGCGCTGCACGGCGAGGCCGAGGCCGGCGCAGGCCTTGCGAAGGCGCCGCTCCGCATGGCCGTATGCCGCTTCGCTCTTCACCTTGCCGCCGCTGCCGATGTCGACCGGCTGCAATTCGAACTGGGGCTTGACGAGCAGCAGCAGCGTGCCGTCGCCCATCAGCGGCACGAGCGCGGGCATCACCAGCGTGAGCGAAATGAAGGACAGGTCGCCGACGATCAGGTCGTATCGGGGGAATGGAAGTTGCGCTGCGTCGAGGTGGCGCGCGTTCACGCCTTCGAGGGCCGTGACGCGAGGATCGGCCGCGAGGCGTGGATGAAGCTGCCCGTGGCCGACGTCGACGCCGACCACGTGCGCCGCGTCGCGCTGCAACAGCACGTCGGTGAAGCCACCGGTGCTTTGGCCGAGGTCGAGGCAATGCCTGCCGGCGACATCGAGGCCGGTCTTCGCGAGCGCGGCGTCGAGCTTCAGCCCGCCGCGCGACACGAAGCGCAGCTCGGCGTCGTCGGTCACCTCGAGCTGGCAACCCTCCGAGAGCGGTTCCCCCGCCTTGGAGACCACGCGCCAGACGTCGCGCTGTCGAACGCGCAGGCCGCCGTGCCCGATCAGCCGTGCGGCGGCAGAGCGTGTCGGGGCGAGGCCGCGCGCGACGGCGCACACGTCGGCCCGGATGGTGGTCATTCGAGGGAGCCGAGGTGGTGGACGGCGGCCTTGCCGAGCTTGTGATCGAAGGTGACCAGCGGCACGCGCAGCGCGGACGCCACGGCCAGGTAGGAGGCGTCGTAGGCAGAGAGGGAGTACGCCATCGCGAGGTCGAGCACGTCGCCCGGCATCGTGCGGTGCATGGTGATGTCGTACCCGTCGTACAGCGCGACGCCGGCGTCCAGGACGTCGGCCGATATCCCGGCCCGCCGCTTCTTGTCGGCGACGTTGGCCACTTCGTGGTCCAGCAGCCAGGGCGCATGCAACGCCCTGCCGCTGATGAGCTGATCCGCCGTGGGCCTCAGGGTCTCGTCGAACAGCACGGCCACGAGCACGGAGCAGTCGATGACGATCGGCGAGCGGGTCAGGTACGCGGCAGGTGGCTCGGCCACGTAGAGCGCGACCGGCGCCTTCGACGTCATCGGGAATCGCGGTCGGCGCGGATGATGTCGACGCCCAGCGGCCCGCTGTCGACCGGATTCGGAAAACGCCGCTTCAGCTCCGCGGCGATGTCTTCCGTCGTCCGCCAGCCGACCCGCGTGCCGTGTGCCACGCCGCGATGCTGCGCGCGCGCAGGAGCGCCGGAGGCCGGTTGTCCGGCGGCAGCCTCGCTCACGATGGCCATCAGCTCGCCCTGAAGCGAGCGATGGTTGCGCGCTGCGCGAGCGCGCAAACGCGCCGCCACGTCTTCCGGGACACCCTTGATCGACAGGTTGATGCTCATGCGAACGCCTCCATCTCGGAACCGGCTCCATTTTGGAGGCCTTTCGCGGGCGGCGTCAACCCGGGCCGATCTGCCTCAGTACCGGTAGGTGTCCGGCTTGTAGGGCCCTTCCTTCTTCACGCCGATGTACGCGGCCTGCTCGTCCGTGAGCTCGGTGAGCATCGCGCCGACCTTCTTCAGGTGCAGCCGCGCCACCTTCTCGTCGAGGTGCTTGGGCAGCACGTAGACCTTGCCGTTCTCGTACTTCTGGCCCTGCGTGAACAGCTCGATCTGGGCGATCGTCTGGTTGGCGAAGCTCGAGCTCATGACGAAGCTCGGATGGCCGGTGCCGCAGCCGAGGTTCACGAGCCGGCCCTTGGCCAGCAGGATGATCTGCTTGCCATCGGGGAACGTGACGTGGTCGACCTGCGGCTTGATCTCCTCCCACTCGCAGTGCTCCTCGAGGGCGGCGATGTCGATCTCGTTGTCGAAGTGCCCGATGTTGCAGACGATGGCCTGGTCCTTCATGGCCGCCATGTGCTCGTGGCGGATGACGCCCTTGTTGCCGGTGGTCGTCACGAAGATGTCGGCCTTGTCGGCCGCGTATTCCATCGTCACGACCTTGTAGCCTTCCATCGCCGCCTGCAGCGCGTTGATCGGGTCGATCTCGGTCACCCAGACCTGCGCCGAGAGCGCCCGCAGCGCCTGCGCCGAGCCCTTGCCGACGTCGCCGTAGCCGGCGACGCAGGCGACCTTGCCTGCGATCATCACGTCGGTCGCGCGCTTGATGCCGTCGACCAGCGACTCGCGGCAGCCATAGAGGTTGTCGAACTTGCTCTTGGTCACCGAGTCGTTGACGTTGATGGCACGGAACAGCAACGTGCCCTTGGCGCTCATCTCCTTGAGGCGGTGCACACCGGTCGTCGTCTCCTCCGTGACGCCGATGATCTCGGCGGCCTTGCGCGAGTACCAGGTGGCGTCCTCGGCGAGCTTGGCCTTGATCGCGGCGTAGAGGCAGGTCTCTTCCTCGCTCGTCGGCTTGGCCAGCACCGATGCGTCTTTCTCGGCGCGCTTGCCGAGGTGCATGAGCAGCGTTGCGTCGCCGCCGTCGTCGAGGATCAGGTTCGGGCCTTCGCCCTTCGATCCTTTCGAACCGAACTCGAAGATGCGGTGCGTGTAGTCCCAGTAGTCGGCGAGCGACTCGCCCTTGTAGGCGAACACCGGCGTGCCCTGCTCGGCGAGCGCGGCGGCGGCGTGGTCCTGGGTCGAGAAGATGTTGCACGAGGCCCAGCGCACCTCGGCGCCGAGCGCCTGCAGCGTCTCGACGAGCACGGCGGTCTGGATCGTCATGTGCAGCGAGCCGGCGATCCGTGCGCCCTTGAGCGCCTGCGACTTGGAGAACTCGTCGCGGATCGCCATCAGGCCAGGCATTTCGGTCTCGGCGATGCGGATTTCCTTGCGGCCCCACGCGGCGAGGCCGAGGTCGGCGACGATGTAGGGAGCGGCGGCTTCGGGCTTGAGAACGGCGTTCATGGCGTGTCGGATTCCTGTCGTTGACGGGCAAACCCGCACGACCGGCGCAACACGGAACTGGAAGCCTGTAGATCAAGGCCCACCCCCGACGCCGTCGTGCGGGTGAGCGCGGTTGCAAGCGGCGCCCCGGCGAACCGCGGCTTTGCAGCCTTCCGAGCCTGGGGCGCGCCATGGGTCGGCCGCCTTGCAACGCTCCTCGGAAAACGTGATTCTACGGTCGAAGCGGATCTGCCCGCCGGCTGCGGCCGATCGCCACGTCACGGCGCTCAAAGGGGCCGCGAACGGGATCACCGCCCGCTGATCGCGCCCATCAGGCGGCGAACGCCGCTCGTATGATTGCCGCGTGACCCCTGCGCACGTGCAGCCGTGGGAGCGCTGCGAGCCGCAACGACTCGCCCGCGTGCACGGCGTTCTCACCGACATCGACGACACGCTCACGACCGAAGGCCAGGTGCCGATGGGCGTCGTCGCCGCGCTCGCTGCATTGCGCGAGGCGGGCATCCCCGTGATCGCGATCACGGGTCGACCGATGGGCTGGAGCGTACCGCTCGCCGCGACGCTGCCGCTGCACGCGATCGTCGCCGAGAACGGCGCCGTGGCACTTCGGCGAGACGCTGCCGCCGACGACCGCGTCAGCGTCGACTACGTGCAGGACGAGCCGACCCGCGCTGCCAACGCGATGCGACTCGCGGCCGTGGCAGCACGCGTTCGGCGCGAAGTGCCCGGCGCGACGCTGGCCCGCGACAGCGCCGGCCGCGTCACCGACATCGCCGTCGATCACGCCGAGCATGCGTCGCTGGACGCCGATGCGATCGCCCGGGTCATCGCGATCATGGAAGCCGAAGGCATGTGCGCGACCGTGAGCTCGATCCACGTCAACGGCTGGTTCGGGGCGCACGACAAGCTGTTCGGTGCGCGATGGATCGTCGAGCGCATCTTCGGCCGCGACCTCGATGCCGAGCGCGACCGCTGGGTCTACGTCGGCGATTCGACCAACGACCAGCTCATGTTCGCCGCGTTCCCGCTCTCGGTCGGCGTCGCCAACCTGCTCGACTTCGCGTCGCGGCTCCAGACGTGGCCTGCCTTCATCACGCGGCACGACCGCGGGCGGGGATTCGTCGAGGTCGCCGAGTCGTTGCTCGCTGCGCACGGCAGATGAACGTGGCGACCGGCCCTGCATGGCCATGACGCGGCCGCGTGCCTCGCCACTGCTCGCGGCGGCGGCGCTCGCGCTGGCATCGGCCGTCTCGCTCGGATTCGCCCGCTTCGCCTACGGGCTGCTGCTTCCTTCCATGCGCGCCGACCTCGACTGGAGCTACTTCACCGCCGGCGCGATGAACACGGTCAACGCCGCCGGTTATCTCGTCGGGGCGCTCGCCGCTCCGGCTGCGATGAGGCGGCGGCCCGCCGCGAGCGTGCTCGTGTCCAGCACGGCGGCGACCGCGCTGACGCTCACCCTGCACGGGCTCGTCGCCAGCGATGCGGCGCTCTACATCCTGCGCGCCGTCGCCGGAGCGGTGAGCGCACTGTCGCTGGTGTCGGGCGCGGTCGTCGCGGCGCGGGTCGCGGGCCGCGTGCCGCCGCAGGGCGTCCGCGCGGTACCGCCCGGTCTCGCGCTCGGCCTCTACTACGGGGGGACGGGGCTCGGCATCGTCGCGACCGCCGCAATCGTGCCGCTGCTGCTCGGCCGGGCCGGCACGCACCCGTGGCAGCCGCCCTGGATCGGCATCGGTGCCGTCGCACTCGTCGCTTCGTTGGTGGTGGCGTGGGTCGTGCGCGAGAACGGCGGCGAGGCACGCGACTCGAGCTCCGATGCTTCCGGCCGCAACGGCGAGCGCCTCGCCTTGCGGCCGTTCCTGCCCGCTCTCGTCGCCTATGCGATGTTCGGCGTCGGCTACATCGGCTACATGACGTTCGTGGTCACCCTGCTGCGAGAGCAGCGCCTGTCGTCGACGGCGGTCGACGCGTTCTTCGCCATGCTCGGCGTCGCCGTCGTCGCCTCGTCGTGGATCTGGGCCCGCATGCTGCAGCGCTTTCGCGGCGGTGAGTCGATGGCGATCCTGAACGCGCTGCTCGCCGCCGCCACCGTCGTTCCGGTGGCGACCGCCGCACCGCTCGCGGTGTTCGCATCGGGGCTGCTGTTCGGCGCCGTGTTCCTGTCGCTCGTCACCTCGACGACGGCGCTCGTGCGGCACAACCTGCCGTCGCACCAGTGGGCGACGGGCATCGCTGCGTTCACCGTCGTGTTCGCAGCGGGCCAGATCGTCGGACCCGCTCTGGTCGGCATGCTCGCCGACCGGTTCGGCGGCCTGAGACCGGGCCTCGCGGTCTCGGCTTTCGCGCTCGCGCTCGGCGCGCTCGCGGCCTCGCGCCAGCGACCGTCGGCCAGCGCCGGCTGACCCGCCCGCCGCCACCGCGTCGATCGCGCCTTCAGGCCAGGAAGGCCGCGATCGTCTCGTTCAGGAAACGGGCGTCGCCGGCATCGGTGCTCGTCGCGGCGAGGTGGCCCTGGCGCGACGGGATCTCGACGAAGCGTGCCGAAGGGATCGCGGCGGCAGCGTCGCGTGCAGCACTGACGGGGTTGAACAGGTCGAGCGGCGGCGCCAGCAGCAGCGAGCGCGCGCGGATCGTCGCCAGCGCTGCGCCGGTGTCGCCGGCACGGCCTGGCGTCATGCCGACGTCATGCGATTCATAGGCCCACGACTGGTAGAGGTAGTCGTGGGCGTCGAAGCCGGTCGCATGAAGGCCGGCGACGATGCCGTCGAACCAGCGATGCACCGAGCGCGCGTTGTCCAGGGCCAGGGCGTCGATCGCATCGGGCGTGCGCATGAGAAGCGCGTTCATGAGGCCGGCGTAGGCGCGCCAGCCGCGCTCGGGCCGGGCGGTGAAGCCGCGCTCCTCGTGCCAGGCGGGGTCGGCGGTGAGGCAGGCGCGTGCCGTCTCGGTGACGACCACCGCCCAGGGCGAGGTCTTCGCCATCGGCGTCATGGCGACGAGCCGTTCCATGAGGCCCGGATGGCGCACCGCCCATTGCAGCGCCTGCATGCCGCCCATCGATGCACCGACGACGGCGTGCAGCCGTTCGATGCCGAGGTGCTCGACGAGCAGTCGCCGCTGCGCTTCGACCATGTCGCGCAGGCCGAAGCGCGGGAAGCGCATGCCGGGCTGCGCGGCGCTGTTCGAGGGCGAGGTCGAAAGACCGTTTCCGATCGGGTCGGCGACGACGACGAACCAGCGCGTCGGGTCGAGCGCCCGACCGGCGCCGATCAGGAAGTCGAGCCGGTGGTGCGTGGCGGTGAGCGCCGGACAGACGAGGATCGCGTTCGTGCGGTCGGCGTCGAGCGAGCCGTGGGTGACGAAGGACTGCCGGTAGTCGACGATCGCCTCGCCCGACTCGAGCGCCAGGTCACCGAGCGCGACTTCGCGATGCGGCGCGTCGATGTGGTCCGGCGACAGTGGCGGATGCATGGTTGGCGCCCCGCCGTCAGGGCATCTTGATGACGGTGCGCGTGCCGATGCCGGCGGCGAGGTCGGCGAAGCCGTCGTTGATCTCGTCGAGCGAGATGCGCCGGGTGATCATCTCGTCGAGCATGACGTTGCCCAGCAGGTACTGCTCGGCGATCCACGGGAAGTCGCGCTTGGGAAGGGCCTCGCCGTAGCTCGATCGCACGATCTGCTTTTCGCCCATCAGCGAACCCCAGCGGAACGTGACCTCGCGGTCGACGTTGATCTTGCCGAGCCAGATCACGTGGCCGGCCGGCCGCACCGCCTCGACGGCGAGCCGGAACGCCGACTCGTGGCCGGCCGCCTCGAAGACGTAGTCGGCGCCGCGGCCGTCGGTCATCGCCCGCACCGCTTCGACGACGCCTTCGCCCGACACGTCGAGCGTGTCGGTTGCGCCGAACCGCCGCGCCCGCTCGAGGCGCTCGTCGCCGACGTCGCCGGCGATGATCCGCGCCGCGCCGGCCAGGCGCGCGCCCTGCAGCACGTTCAGGCCGACCGCGCCGCAGCCGATGACGAGCACGCTCGATCCCGGCGCCACCTTGGCCTTGCGCACCGCCGCGCCGATGCCCGTCATGACGCCGCAGCCGATGATGCAGGCGCGGTCGAAGGGGATTTCCCTGGGCACCTTGATCGCGCCCGATTCGGAGACGACGGTGTACTCGGCGTGCGTGGAGGTGGTGAAGAAGTGGTGCACCGGCTCGCCGTCGCGCGACAGGCGAGCCGAGCCGTCGATCAGCCGGCCCTGCGGTTCGTGCCGCTTGTAGGGCTCGCACAGGATCGTCACGCCGCGGTCGCAGTAGAAGCAATGCCCGCAATACGGGTTCCACGAGCAGACGACGTGGTCGCCGGGCTTGACGCTCGTCACGTCCGCGCCGACCGCCTCGACGATGCCGGCACCCTCGTGGCCGAGCACGATCGGCAGCGGGTACGCCAAGGCGCCCTGGATCACCTCGAGGTCGGTGTGGCACAGGCCGCTCGCGCGCACGCGCACGAGAACGTCGCCGCCCCGCAGCGGCGCCATCTCCACCGTGTCGATCGTCAGCGGTTCGCCGGTGCGGTTGAGCACCGCCGCACGAAACTTCATGCCTACATCCCGCCTGCGCGCGGCGCGCCGCCGCGGTCACCGGCGAGCGCGGCCGGGTCGTTGTAGGTCTTCACGTCGGTGCCACGGTAGAGGATCCGGGCGTTGCGCTCGGTGATCTCACGATGCAGCTCGACGAACGCCGGGTCCATTTCGCGCGTCGGCCTCGGCTCGAGGGTGAAGTGGCCGTGTCGGTCCTCGCCGCGCACGAGCGAGGCGCTGTCGTCGCCGGCGATCTGTGCCACGCTGGTCGGGATGTAACGCACCGCGAAGCCGATGCGGCGGTCGGGCGACGGGTTGGCCGGCGAGCCGTGCACCAGGCGCACGTGGTGCAGCGAGATCTCGCCCGGCTCGAGCACGACCGTGACGGCCTGGCTGTCGTCGACGTCGACCGCGACCTCCTGGCCGCGGGTCAGCAGGTTGTCCTTGGCGAAGGTGTCGCGGTGCGGGATCTGGTCGGCGGTGTGGGTGGCGGGAATGAACGCCATCGCGCCGTTGTGCGCGTTGCTCGGCGTCAGCGCCACCCACGCGGTGACGACATCGGGCTTGCTGAGGCCCCAGTAGGTCGAGTCCTGGTGCCACGAGACGAAGGCGGGGTTCTGCTTCTCCTTGATGAAGAAGTTCGTCGACCAGCACAGCAGGTCGGGACCGTAGAGGTCCTCGATCGCATCGACGACGCGCGGGTGGTGGACGATGCCGTCGAGCCACGGGAACAGCAGGTGCGACTTGTGGCGCAGGTCGCCTTTCAGCGGTCCGCCGGAGGCGGCCTCGAACGCTTCGAGGCGGGCGCGAATGGCGAGCGCCTCGTCGGCGGGCATCACGCGGATCGGGAACACGCAGCCGTCGCGCCAGAACGTGTCGATCTGCTCCTGGGTGAGGATCTTGGGCATGGGCTTCTCCTGAAGGGGGCGGCAGACGTCAGGCCTCGCTGCCGATCACGCGAACGACCTCGGACGGGTAGTCGTCGCCCGGCTTGCCGTGCCAGATGATCTCGCCTCGCTCGATCACGTACAGGCCGTCGGCCTCGTCCGGGATGTGGTGGACATTCGACTCGGCCATCAGCACGCCATGCCCCAGCCGCCTGATCGCGGCGATGCCTTCGGCGATCGTCGGGATGATCGCCGGCGAGAGGCCCTCGAACGGCTCGTCGAGCAGCAGCAGCTTCGGCGCGAGGGCGAGGGCGCGCGCCACCGAGACCATCTTGCGCTCGCCGCCCGAGAGCTGATTGCCGCCTCGTGAGGCGTACTGGCGCAGCTTCGGGAAGACCTCGTACGCCAGCGCGATGCGTTTGGCGGCGTCGCCGCCCTGCGGCCGTGTCCAGGTCGGCAGCTCGATGTTCTCGGCGACGCTCAGATCGCCGAAGACCTGGCTCTCCTCGGGCGAGTAGCCGACGCCGAGCTGGGCGATGCGGTGCGTGGCCAGGCCGGTGATCGGCTTGCCCTCGAAGCGCACCTCGCCTGCCACCGCTCGAAGCATGCCCATGACGGCGCGAAACGTCGTCGTCTTGCCGGCGCCGTTACGGCCGATCAGGCAGATCAGCTGGCCTGCGGCGACGCGCAGCGAGATGCCCTGCAGGATGCGGCTCGATTCGATGTCGACGACGAGCCCGTCGATGTCGAGCAAGGCGTCGCGGGCGGGGGCCTGGCCGGCGGTGGTCATGGCGCTTTCGCCGTCCGGCCGTGCCGCTTGCCGATCACCGAGGCGATCAGCTCCGGGTCGGCGAAGAAGTCGTGCGGGGCGCGGTCGGCGAGCACCTTGCCGCCCTGGAGCGCGACGATCCGCGTCGCGTATTCGGCGACGAGATCCATGTCGTGCTCGACCAGCAGGATCGCCTTCACGCCGGCCTGCCGCGCCGCGGCCACCAGCGTCCTCATGATGCCGTGCTTGTCGCCGCTCGAGACGCCGCTGGTGGGCTCGTCGAGCAGGATCACCTCGGGGACGAGGGCGAACGCGCTGGCGATGTCGAGCAGCTTCTTCTCGCCCTGCGAGAGCAGCCGCGAAGGCGAATCGAGCTTGCCGTCGAGGCCGAAGATGGCGGCCACCTCGCGAACGCGCTCCCAGACGGCGCGCTCGGCCGACAGTGCCGCGAACGGGTTGAGGCTCGTGCCCTTGTGCGACACGACGGCGACCGCGATCGTTTCGCCCACCGTCAACGCCGGAAACACGTGCACGAGCTGGAACGCCCGCGCCATGCCGCGCCGCGCGAGCTTGACGGGACCGATGCCGGCGATGTCGCGGCCCTTGAAGCGCACCACGCCCGCGGTCGGCTTGAGCAGCCCGGTGAGCACGTTGACGAGCGTCGTCTTGCCGGCGCCGTTCGGGCCGACGATGGCCAGCGTCTCGCCGCCGCCGACCGACAGCGTCACGTCGTCGAGGGCGACGAAGTCGCCGTAGGCCTTGCGGACGCCGCTGGTCTCGAGCAGGGCGTCGCCGCTCATGGCGCTGCGTTCTTCCGGGACAGCCGCTGCCACGCGTCGCGCGCCACGCCGATCAGCCCGCGCGGGAACGCGACGACGATGACCGCCAGCGTCAGGCCGAGGAAGAAGCGCCAGTACTCGGTCACGCCCATCAGCCAGGACTTCAGGAACACGAACGTGAATGCGCCGAGGACGGGCCCGAAGAAGCTCGCGAAGCCGCCCAGCACGGTCATGAAGACGAGCTCGCCCGAGTGCGTCCAGTAGGCGAGCTCCGGGTCGGCCTGGCCGGTGTTGATCGCCAGGATCGCACCGCCGATGCCGCAGTAGAACGCCGAGATCAGGAAGGCGAGAAAGCGGAAGAAGCGCACCCGCACGCCGAGGTATTCGGCCTTGCGCGGGTTCTCGCGGATCGCGGAGAGGTGCAGGCCGAACGGCGAGCGGACGATGCGCCACATCACGAGGCCGAGCACGACGGCGAGCAGCAGGCAGGCGTAGTAGAACGGGCCGATCAGGAACGACGTCTTGTCGAGCGACTTGAAGTCCATGCCGAGCAGCGTCGGCCTGAGCACGCGGATGCCGGTGTCGCCGCCGGTGAGGTCGTAGAACTTGAACAGGAACGAGTGGAAGAGCATGCCGAAGGCGAGCGTCAGGATGCCGAAGAAGATGCGCACGTAGCGCACCGAGAGCAGCGCCACCGGCACCGCCACGACGACGGCCACGGCGCCCGCCGCGAGCGCGATCAGCTCGAAGCTGGCGACGCCGAGCTTGCTCGTCAGCACCGCCGCGGCGTAGGCGCCGAGCGCAACGAACAACGCATGGCCGAACGAGAGCAGACCGGTGGTGCCGAACAGCAGGTTGAAGCCGAGCAGGGCGATGGCGTAAGCGAACGCCGGCAGCACCAGCGTCACATGGTAGGCCGAGGCAAAGCGCGGCACGAGGCCGAGCGCGAGGATCACCACCGCGACAGCGACGAGCAGCGCTCTCTTGCGGCCGCTCGCGCTCATTCGACCGGCTTTCCGAACAGGCCGGCCGGCCGTGCGACCAGCACGACGATGACGATCACGTAGATTGCCAGCACCTCGAACTCGGCGTAGTAGCGAATCGCCAAGGCTCGCGTCAGGCCGACGACGACGGCGCCGGCCAGCGCACCGCGCATGCTGCCCAGGCCGCCGATGACGACGACCGCGAAGGCTTCGACGACCAGCTCGACCGGCATGTCGAGCGAAGCCGCGGCGGTCGGCACGACCAGGGCACCGCCGACGGTGCCGAGCACGGTGCCGAGCGTGAAGACGCTGGCGTAGATGACGCGCACGTCGGCGCCGAGCGCCTCGGCCATTTCGCGGTTCTCGGCGGTGGCGCGCAGGATGCGGCCGTATCGCGTGCGCTGCAGGAACAGGCCGAGGCCGGCGGCGATGGCCACGCTCGCGACCATCACCAGCACGTTGTACGTCGGGAAGGAGACGGCGCCGATCGACACCTTGCCGTAGTCCATCGACAGGTTGCCGAGCTGCTGCGGGTTGGCGCCCCAGAAGAAGCGCAGCACGTCCTGGAACATGAGGACGAGAGCGAACGTGAGCAAGAGCTGGAACGCCTCGTCGCGGTCGTAGACGGTTCGCAGCAGCCGCTCGATGAACGGGCCGATCACCCCGAGCAGGATGCCCGAGAGGATCAGCACCGGCAGGAACGACCACGCGGGCGCGCCGAGCGCGGTCGTCCAGTTGACGGCGGTGATGCCGAAGTAGGCGCCGAGCGCGTAGAACGAGCCGCAGGCGAGGTTGACGATGCGCTGCACGCCGAACACGAGCTGAAGCCCGGCCGCGACCAGGAAGAGCACGGAGGCGTGGAAGAGCCCGCCGAGCAGGATGTCGAAGAACGAGGTCATCGTCAGCGGCCGGCCGGGCGCCGGGTCGCTCCCGAGCCCGGCCGCGACCCCCCGGGGGGTCGCGGCCGAAGGGAGCGTGGGCGCACCGTCAAAGCTTGATCTGCGCCGTCTCGATCCACTTCCAGAAGTCCATGCCCGGCGGCTTCTGCAACTGGTCGGAGTACATCGTCGTCACGTCGCTGATCGTCGCGAAGTCGTAGCGGTTCTTGTGCGTCGTCAGGCCCTGGTAGAAGGTCTGGTCGGCGATGTGGTCCTTGCGCATCGAACCCGGCCCGCCGAGCGACTCGATCTTGAGCCCTTCCATGGCGTTGATCACGTCTTCCTGCCCTGGCCATGCGTTCTTCGCCTTGTAGGCCGCCTCGACGCCGGCGCGGTAGATCTGCATCGCGAAGTAGGCGCGGTCGGCCTCCCAGTGCGGGTAGTCCTTGTACTTGGCCTCGTATTCCTGGACGAACTGCTTCTGCAGCGGCGACGGGTTGGCGAGGTCGAAGTAGAGCGTGTTGTGGCCGAAGATCATGCCTTCGGGCGTGAACTCCTTCTTCAGCAGCGTGTGCTGGAAGCCGGCGGCGGGGAACACGAACTTCGTCTTGCCGTCCATCAGGCCGGCGCCGTGCGCAGTCTTCATGAACACCGGCAGGTCGGCGAACAGCAGCGAGGAGAACACCAGGTCGGGCTTGGCGGCCTTGAGCGCGGCGACGTGCGAGGTGAGGTCGAGCGTGCCGACCTTGGGCCACTGCTCGGCGACCACCTTGTGCTCGACGCCGAACTTCTTCAGCAGGCCCTGGAAGGCGGCGAAGTTGTTGCGGCCGTAGGAATAGTCGGGGTTGATGCCGGCGATCGTCGCGAACTTGCCCTTCCAGTGCTTGATCGCCAGGAGCGACGCCATCACCGCCTCGCACTCGTTGTCGGTGCTGCGGAAGACGTACCGCGGATTCGCCATCGTCTCCTTGACGCCGTCCTGGGTGGTGCCGTCCCAGAAGATGAGCGTGGCCTTCATCTCCTCCGCGACCGCGCCCATCGCCAGGCTGACGCCGGACGAGACGATGCCCTGAACGCAGTCGACCTTGTCCTGGAGGACGAGCTTCCTCAGCCGCTCGATCGAGTCCTTCGGGTTGGTCTCCTCCTCGACGATGAGCTCGACCTTGCGCCCGGCGATGCCGCCGGCGGCATTGATGCGCTCGACCGCGAAGAGGGTGCCGCGCAGGCCGCATTCGCCGATGGTGCCGGCGATTCCGGCCTTCGGCGCGATGATGCCGATGCGCACCGGCTTGTTCTGCGCGATCGCCGGGAAGGCGAGGAACGGCTGCACGGCGGCCGCGGTGCCGGCGGCGCCGAGGCCGCGCAGGATCTTTCTGCGATGCGTGTTCATGAGGGGTCTCCTTGGGTCGTGGGGTCGTCGCCCCGTGAAAAGCGGGTCAGGCGCTCACCGTGTTGCGGGTGAACTTCTCGATCTGCGCGATCAGGCGATCGCTCGCCTTGCCGGCGCGGTCCTCGTCGCCGGCCGCGATCGCGCGGGCGATGTCGGCATGCAGCTTGGCGGTCTGCGGGAGGCTGGCGGCCTTCTTGTAGTGGCGATAGAAGAAGCGGCGCGACAGCGAGTGCAGCAGGCTCATCGTGCCGGAGGCGAACTCGTTGTGCGACGCCCGCGAGCACAGCACGTTGAAGTCACGGTCGATGCGCATGAATGTGACGTCGTCGTTTGCGCGGGCGCTCGCCTCGAAGCTGCCTGCCATGGCACGGAACGCAGCGCGCTCCTCCTCGGTGGCGCGGCGTGCGGCGGCGCGCGCGATCAGCCGCTCGAGCTCCCGCCGGACCTCGATCAGCCGCAACTGGCTGGCGACGTCGATGGCCGAGACGAGCATGCCACGCCGCGGAAAGATCGACACGAGGCTTTCGCGCGCCAGGCGCTGCAGCGCCTCGCGGATCGGCGTGCGGCCGATGCCGAGGTGCGCGGACAGATCGGCCTCTGAAATGGCGCTGCCGGGAGCGAGCTTGAGCGTGACGATCATCTCCTCGATCTCGGCATAGGCACGGTCGGTCAGACTCGGCGCGGCCGGCACGGTTGCTGCCGTGGCCTTGGCCTTGGTGGTAGCTCGGGCGTTCGGGTGCGCCATTGACAATCCATCTGATCGGCAATTAATATATCAGTCACCGATCCGTTCGAACCGGGGGCAAACCATGATGACCGAGCGACAGCGCAAGTTCCGGGACCAGTACGTCGCCGACATCAGCCCCTGGTACAACGGCTTCGTCCACATCGGCGTGATGTACGCGGTCGGCATCGCGGCGATCGCCTGGTGCGTCTCGCGCATCCACGGGGCGACGTGGGAATGGGCGCTGATCCTGCCGGTCGCGATCGCCGGCAATTTCGCCGAGTGGGCGATGCACAAGTACGTGATGCACCGCCTGATCGACGTCTACGCGCTGCGCGCCATCTACGACCGGCACACGCGCCAGCACCACCAGTACTTCACCGACGGCGAGCCGACCATCTCGACGGTCAAGGAGTTCCGCATCGTCTTCTTCCCGTGGCGCGTCCTCACGGCACTGGCGGTGATGGGGCTGCTGTTCGGCTGGATCGCATCGGTGCTGATCAACTCGAACGCCGGCTACGTCGTCTTCCTGACGATGATCGGCCAGTACCTCCTGTACGAGACGTTCCACGTCTGCTGCCACGTGCGCGAGAACGCGTTCGTGCGCAACATGCCGTTCATCAACACCATCCGCCGGCATCACTGCGCGCATCACAACATGGGGATCATGATGCACGTCAACATGAACCTCACGTTCCCGATCGCCGACTGGGCGATGAACACGAGCGACCTGAAGCGGGGCCTGCTGGGCCATCTGTTCAACGGCTACGACGAGTCGCACGTCAAGGAAGAGCTCAAGCCCGTGATCGCCCGCTTCCGCCGCGGCGAGACGCAGGCGCAGCGCGTCACCCTCGACGGCCCCAAGCTCGACGCCGACGAGCTCGACGCGCTCGGTCGCGCGGTGAGTCACGCCTAGAGGCGGACCACGACCTTTCCTTCGCCGAGAAACGCTTCCAGCCGCTGGCGCTCCTGCGCCAGCGCGGCGCGAAAGCCGCGTTCGTTCGGCCGCTCGGCCGCGAAGCCGCAGTCGAGCGTCATCCGCCCATCGGCACGCGACACGTTGGCCCAGCCGACGACCCGGTCGCCCCACAGCATCGGCAGCGCGTAGTAGCCGAGCTTGCGCTTCGCGGGCGGCGTGTAGGCCTCGAAACGGTAGGCCCAGCCCCACAGCAGCTCGAAGCGCCGCCGGTCCCAGACGATCGGGTCGAACGGCGCGAGCAGGCGCACGGCGTCGTCGGGTGCGTGGCGCGTCGAGCGCGGGTTCTCGCCTTCGGGCCAGAGCCAGGTCGTGCCGTCGATCCGAATGCCCGGCAACGTCCTGCGGGCGGTGGCGAGCGCCACCCGCAATTCCGGCGCGAGGTGCGGCGCGCCGCCGTTGAGCAACAGCGACACGAGACTGCCCAGGCTGGCCGATGGCAAAGGCGCGTAGGCGTGGACGACGAGCGCGACCAGCGCCGCAGCACGCGCCGCCTCTGCCGCCGGCGACGGGTCGGGCGCCGGATGGTCGATCGCCTCGTAGACGCGCGTGCCACCTTCGCGCCGTACCACGCGCAGCAGCCCGCGGTGGTGCATGCCGTCGAGCAGCTGCGTCGCAGCGTTGCCCGTGCCGCCGAACCAGTTGGTGACGCGGCCGTGCGCGAAGCGCGCCTCGACGTCGCGCGGGTGCACGCGACCGCGCTCGCGCACGAAGGCGAGCACGTCGGCTGCCTTGCGCTCGACGTCGGCCGTCCACGCGTGCCGCGCGATGCGCGGATGCAGCAGCGCCAGCCGGTGCCGCGGCAGAAAGCCGTAGTTGACGAGGAAGTCCTCGTCGATGGCGAGGCGCGGGTAGCGGCGCTCGAGGTCGCCGGCACGGTAGTCGACGACGCGGTGGCGCAGCGTCAGGTCCTGCGCCCGGGCCGGCGCGCGGATCGGATCGGCCTGCACGAAGCCGAGCTTGTCGATCGCCCGCGGCAGCGTGGTCGGCCTGAAGAGCGTGCGCGCGACGGCGTGGCGGCGCAGGTCGTCGAGCGAGGGCGGCTTCGCCAACGCCGCCTCAGCGCTGCATCTGCATCGCCTTGTCCATCGGCATCATGTTGGTGTTCAGGTTCGCCATGATCCAGAGCGACCCGAACACGACCAGCATGACGATGAGCAGGCCGAAGGCGAGCGCCATGACGTTGTTGACGCTGTCCTTGCCGGTCGTGATGTGGAGGAAGAAGACGAGGTGCACGCCCATCTGCGCGATCGCGAGCACCGACAGGGCGATCGGGATGCTCGGCGCCCAGACGAGCGAGCTTTCGGCGATGAAGAACGAGATGCCGGTCAGCACGATCGCCAGCACGAAGCCGATCGAGTAGCCGAGCAGCCCGCGGGCGAAGCCTTCGCGGTCGGCGGTCTCGTCGCCCGGCGCGACGTCGCCGTGGCCGCCGCCCTCCTGGGCGCGCGGGTCCCCCGTGTCGCTCATCGCGACAGTCCCACGAGGTAGACGAGGCTGAACAGCGCCACCCAGATGATGTCGAGCGTGTGCCAGAAGAGGCTGAAGCACAGCATCCTGCGGCCGACGTCCTCGCGGAAGCCCTTGGCGAACTGCTGCGCCATCATCGTCATGCCGAACAGGACGCCGGC
>JBBSUK010000043.1:0-23081 GCA_038234975.1 Burkholderiales bacterium | reverse complement strand
CGAAGCCGAGCGCCTCGGCGCGCTGCTCGTCGTCGCGGGTGGCGATGACCGACCGCCCGAAGTCGGAGCGCACGAAGCGATGCAGGCCCCACAGCGTGACCGCGAGCACCGCGATCGCCACGTAGTAGAAGGTCGTCGTGTCTTTCAGGTCGAGTCCGAAGCCGATCAGTGAACGCTCGGCGACGTTGAGCCCCTCGTCGCCACCCCAGCCCTTGATCGAGTTGGCGAGGAAGAACAGCATCTGCCCGAAGGCGAGCGTGATCATGATGAAGTAGACGCCGCGCGTGCGCAGCGAAATGGCACCGATGACGAGTGCCACGACCGCCGTGATGCCCGCCGTCGCCACGAGGTGGACGGCGCCGTTGAGCACGCCCTCGCTGATCAGCACCGCGGTCACGTAGGCGCCCAGGCCGAAGAACGCGGCGTGGCCGAACGAGACCATGCCGCCGTAGCCGAGCACCAGGTTCAGGCTCGTCGCGGCGATCGCGTAGACGACGATGCGGTCGGCGGTGCTGACGTAGTAGCCCCAGCCCAACGCCTGCATCGCCGGCGGCACGGCGAGCACCGCGGCCAGCAGCACGAGCTGCGCGGCGATCGCCGCGGCTTTGCGGCCCACGTCAGCCGCGCGCCGGGAACAGGCCTTGCGGCTTGAACGCCAGCACCGCCGCCATGAAGACGTAGATCGCCACCGACGCGACCGCCGGGCCGGCGGCGCTCGCCACCTGCACCGGCAGGAACTCGCGGAAGAGCTGCTGCATGAAGGTGCGGCCGAACGTGTCGACCAGGCCGACGAGCAGCGAGCCGACGAGCGCGCCGCGGATCGAGCCGATGCCGCCGATGACGATGACGACGAAGGCCAGGATGAGGATGCTCTCGCCCATGCCGACCTGGACCGCGAGCAGCGGCCCCATCAGCACGCCTGCGACGGCGCACAACGCAGCGCCGATGCCGAAGACGACGGTGAAGAGGCGCTTGATGTCGACGCCCATCGCGGTCGCCATATCGCGGTTGGACGCGCCGGCGCGCACCAGCGCGCCCATCCGCGTCTTCGTCACGAGGAGGTAGAGCAGCGCCGCCAGCAGCAGACCGGCGCCGATGATGACCAGCCGGTAGGCCGGGTAGTAGAGGCCCGGCATCAGCTCGACGGGACCTGAGAGCATGGCAGGCGCGGACAGCGGCAGGTCGTTGCCGAAGACCATGCGAGTCCCCTCGTTGATGATCATGATGAGGGCGAAGGTGGCGAGCACCTGCGACAGGTGATCGCGTGCGTAGAGCGGCCGCAGCAGCGACGACTCCAGCAGCATGCCGAAGATCGCGGTGCCGACGACCGCGCCGGCCAGGCCGACGACGAACGACCCGCTCAGCGCCACCAGCCAGGCACCGAGGAACGCGCCGACCATGTAGAGCGAGCCGTGCGCGAGGTTGATCATGTCCATGACGCCGAACACGAGCGTGAGCCCGGCGGCGAGCAGGAACAGCATCAGGCCGAACTGCAGGCCGTTGAGGGCCTGCTCGAGTACGAGAACGCCGGACACGCGAGTGCCGCGGGCGAACTCAGGACTTCATCTTGCAGTCCTTGGCGTAGGCATCGCCGTGGTCCTTCAGGATCGGCTCGCTGAACGACTTGTTGATGAGGCCGCCCTTGCCGTCGCTGCCGATGCTGCGCAGGTAGTAGTTCTGGATCGGGTACTGGTTGTTGCCGAAGCGAAACGCACCGCGCACGGAATCAAAGCGGGCCGCCTTGAGCGCCTTGCGCACCGCCTCGTGATCGGCGAGGTTGCCCTTCACGTCGCGCACCGCGGCGCCGATGAGCAGCGCGCTGTCGTAGCCCTGAGCCGCGAACACCGTCGGCGTGCGGTTGTAGGCCTTGCGGAACTCGGCGACGAACTTCTGGTTCGCCGGGTTGGTGAAGTCGGGTGCCCAGTGCGCGGTGTTGAAGATGCCCGACATGGCGCTGCCGACCGGGTCGATCACGTCCTGGTCGGCGCCGAAACCGGGCAGCACCAGGGTGATGTCCTTGCCGAGGCCGGCGCCGACGAACTGCTTGATGAAGTTGATGCCCATGCCGCCAGGCAGGAACGCATAGAGCACTTCCGGCTTGGCGGCGCGGATCTCGGCGAGTTCGGCGGCGTAGTCGAGCTGGCCGAGCTTGGTGTAGGTCTCGCCGACCAGGTTGCCCTTGTAGTAGCGCTTGAAGCCGGTGAGCGAGTCCTTGCCGGCCTGGTAGTTGGGAGCGATGAGGTAGGCCGACTTGAGGCCGCGCTGCGTCGCGTACTGGCCCGCCGCCTCGTGGTAGGCATCGTTCGGCCATGCCACCGCGAAGAACAGCGGGTTGCAGTCCTTGCCGGCGATCGACGAGGGCGCCGCGTTCGGGCTGATGTAGAACGTGTTGGAGTCGACGGCCTCGGGCAGCGCGGCGAGCATGATGTTGGAGAACACGACGCCGGTCATGAAGTCGACCTTGTCGCGCTTGATGTCCTTCTCGAACAGCTGCTTGGCGACGGCCGGCTTGAACTGGTCGTCGCTGATGTTCACGTCGGCCGGCAGCCCGCCGAGCTTGCCGCCGCCGAGCTTGACAGCGAGCATGAAGCCGTCGCGGATGTCGACGCCGAGCGCGGCCGACGGGCCCGACAGCGTGCTGACGAAGCCGATCTTGACCTTGTCGGCGGCACTCGCCGAAGGGGCGGCGACGACGCAGGCTGCCGCGATCGCAACGGTGGCGCAACGCGAGGCGAAGGCGGCGAAGGGATACGAAGTCGATGTCGTCATGGCAACACTTTCGGGAGAATTCGGTGGTCGAGCAGGATCGGCGCCAGCGAGCGGGCGGCAGGGGTTCAGGCTAACGCGAACGAAGGCGGCGCGGCGCTGGCGATTACCCGGGCGAGGCGCGTACGGCGCATGCGGTCAGACCCAGATCTGCAGCACGTAGTCGAACGTCGCCTGGCCGTTGAACAGGTCGACGCGCTGTAGCCGGATCGCGAGTTCGCCGTCGTTGCCGCGCACCAGCGTGTGGCGATAGGTGCCTCCGAAGTGGCGCACCGCATCGCGCCGCAACTCCATCATGTGAAACCGTGAACGCACCTCGAGGATGTCGCCCTCCAGGGACTCGACCGCGACGTGGCTCACCAGGTGGCTCGTCTCCCACTGCGGCGCCTGCGACCAGGCGTTCGGATGCGAGATGCGACCCTGGCGGATCTCCATCATCGCCCGGTCCTCGACGAAGATCGACGGCGTGCTCTCCCATTCGGTCTGCTCGGGAGCGACCGGCATCCAGTAGATGCCGTCGGGCGCGAACAGGTCGATCCACGACTGCCAGTGCTTCGCGTCGAGCAGCTCAGCCTGCAGCCACAGCAGCTGCTCGACCTCGCGGTGCAGCTCGGCCGACACCGTGGAGACCGCCTCGCGGCGCGGCATGCGCCGCTCCGACGCAACCTGCCCACCCGGTCGTGCGCGCGGCGAATGCGTAGGCTCGATCGACTGCGCGCCAGTGGCAGGGCCGGCCGCATCGCCGTCGATGACGACGGCCTGGTCGAGTAGGTGGCGCATGTCGGCGCCGGCGCTCGGGATCGCCTCGCCACCGCCCTTGGCCTTGCTGCTCATGCAGCCTCCTGCATGTAGTCGCGCCAGGCGCGGAACTGGTTGCGCATCACGACTTCCGAGGTGCCCTGGTTCGAGTACGCCACGTCGCCTTCGATGCGGTCGGCGCCGTAGTTGCGGTGAAAGCTCACCCACTCGCCGCCTTTCGACTGAAGTCCCCACTGCGCCTTGGTCCAGTTCTCGAGGTCGTCGGCGTTGATCATGGTGGCCGGCGAATTGACCAGGTTGAAGTACTGCATGCTGCGCCGGTAGATCGCCTCCGGCGCGCCCTTGAGCCTGAAGTGCCAGATCTCCGAGAGCGTCTTGTCGGCCGAGATGGGCCTGAGGCACCGCAGCTGCTGCAACGGCGACTGCACCGAGAGGTAGGGATACACCAGTACGTGGTGGATGCTGCGCGACAGGTGCTCCTCGGTCTTCTCGGCGCCATACGACTGGCGCAGCGTTTCCTCGTATTCGAGCGTGTCGGGGTCCTTCGGACGCAGGCCCATGTAGGCCTTGAGGATGCCGTGGCCGTGCCGGAAGTTGATCGTCTGCACCTGGTCCCACTGCTCGAAGTTCGACGCGAACGTCGACAGGTAGTGGTAGTGCAGCGGCGCGCTGCCCTGCTCGTCCTTGATGCGGCGCTCGACACGGCCGGCCGAGATCCCGGTCGACTGGTGGGTGACCGAGGGGTGCAGCGAGTCGAGCTGGTTCTCCATGAAGAACTTCCAGTTCGACTGCTGGACGACGCGGTGGCAGTACGGCACGACCTCGACCTCGCCGACCGGCGAGCGGTCGCACATGTCGTCGAAGGCGATCTTCGCGTCGCCGAGGAAGTCGAGCAGCGGCTCGCCGTCGGCAGCGAGGCTGGCGAAGACGAAGCCTCGGTAGCTCTCCACCCGCGCCGCCGGCTTGACGCTGCAGTCGGGGTTGTCCTTCGACATCGCCGTGCCTTCGTAGCCGCGCGCCAGCGGGATCGCCCGGATCTTCCCGTCGAGGTGGAAGCTCCACGCGTGATACGAGCAGACGAAGGCGCCGCCGGTGTTGCCCTTGATGTTGCCGACGAGCTGCACGCCGCGATGCGGGCAGCGGTTGTGCAGCACGTGGATCGTTCCGTCGCCGGCGCGCACCATCATCATCGGCTGGCGACCGATCGTCAGCGCGTAGTAGTCGCCTGCCTTCGGAACCTGCGACTCGTGACCGCAGTAGACCCAGATGCGCTCCCAGATCTTCTCCATCTCCGAATCGAAGATGGCCGGGTCGGTGTAGACCGTGCGGTGAACCCGGTCAGGCTCCACCAGGGCGTTGACGTCGATCATCGAAAGGTCTCCTGAGCCGCGAAGGCGAAAAAAGTCTAGTGCGAGGGGCGTGCGTCACCCATCAATTGCTCGACGTCTCCCATAAACTGGGCGAATGTGTCGCCTTCGCCAGACAACCGGCGCGACCCCCACGCCGACCGCGAATCCGCTCGATCTCCGGCGGCTGCGGCACCTTCGAGCCGCCGTCGAGGAAGGCAGCCTCACGGGCGCCGCGACGCTGCTCGGGCTGACGCAGCCGGCGCTCAGCGCCAGCATCAAGACGCTCGAGCGCGATCTCGGCGTGCCCTTGCTGCTGCGCCATCGCCACGGCGTTTCGGCGACCCGGTACGCCGAGCCGCTGATCGCCCATGCCGCAACGGCCGAACAGGAGCTCGACGCCGCCTGGTCGCGCATCGCCCGGCAGCGCGACACCGACGCCGCGACGGTGCGGATCGGCTGCGGCCCGTCGGAGGCGTCGCGTCTGCTGCCGGCCGCGCTGCTGCGCCTGCACGCGTCCGAGCCCAGGCTGCGCGTGTTCGTGGAGTACGGGCTGAACGAGGTGCTGATGCCGCTCGTGCGCCGCGGCGAGATCGCCTTCGCGCTGTCGTCGATTCCGCACACCGCGAGCGACCCCGACCTGTTCCACGAGACGCTGCACGTCGACGACGCGGTCGTCGTGTCGCGAACCGCGCATCCGCTGGCGCGCCGCAGGGCGCTGGGCGGCGGCGACCTGCATCGCTTTCCCTGGGTGCTCGCCAGGCGCTGGGAGCTCGAGCGCAAGGCCCTCGACGAGCTGTTCGCGGCCGCCGGCGCAAGGCCGATCGAGCCGGCCCTCGAGACCACCTCCGCGATCCTCATGAAGACGATGCTGCTGCAGGGCGACTTCCTGACCTTCGTGCCGCGGGAGATGGTGCATTGGGAAGTTCGAGCCGGACTGCTGCGTCCGCTGTCGGCGCTTCGCTCGACGTGGCAGCGCCACGTCGGCCTGACGACGCGGCGCGAGCAGCCGCTCGGCGAGCCGGCGGCCCGCCTGGCGCGCGAACTGCGCGCCGCGGCCGCCGGCCTGTACCGCTGAGCCTCGCGCCGACCCGGCGGGTCAGGCGACCGCGCCGGCGTCGGCCACCGGAACACCCGGCACGGCCGACGGCTCGCGCCGGTCGCTGCGCATCGACGCGAACAGCGCATACCAGTCGACCCGCCGCGTCGCGATCATCACCGCCGCCAGCACGCCGAACAGCATCACCGAGCCGATGAGGAGCGCGGTCTGCTCGAGCTGCAGCAGCAGGTAGAGCGCGCCGAACAGCGCCGCGATGCCGACGCCGAACAGCGCCCCGGCCCGGGCGCCGCCGAGCACGAACATGCCGTAGAAGGTGATCAGCAACGTGCACGCCGCCGACGCCGCCGAGTAGGCGACGCCGAACGCGACGTGCTCCGACAGGCTCACCAGCAGCAGGAAGAAGATCGACAGCGCGGCGCCGACCATCAGGTACTGGATCGGATGCACGCGCACCCGGCGCATCACCTCGACCGCGCCGACGCCGACGAAGGTGAGCGCGATGAAGAGCAGGCCGTACTTGGTGGCGCGGTCGGACAGCGTGTAGGGGCTGACGGGGTCGATGAAATCGACGCCGAAGGTCTCGAGGCAGCGGCCGCTGCGTGCCGACTTCGGCGTCAGCTCGTCGACGTACTCGGTGCCGCACGCAGCCACGCCAAGGCTCGCCTCGGCGGGCGCCGTGGTCGCCAGCGCGTTGAGCTTCCAGGTCGCCGAGAAGCCGTCGGCGGTGACGACGCGCTCGACCGGCAGGAAGCGGCCGGTGAACGACGGATGCGGCCAGTCCGACTCCAGCGACACCTGGGTCGCCTCGCCGACCGGCGCGATGTCGAGGCCGCCGGTGCCGACGAGTTCGAGGGTGATGTCGGCCGACATCGGCTTCTGGGCGCCGGCCCACGACTCCGCCACGTCTACGTGGAAACCGTTGCGATGCGCAGCGTGGCGCGTTCCGGGCAGCACCGGCGCCGACGCGCCGTCGATCCGCACCTGCGCGCTGCGCACGCCGCGCGAATCGCCGAGGGCGACGTAGAGCACCGGTGCATCGCACGAGAGCAGGGCTCCGGGGTGGCGACCCTGGGCGGCCAGGCCCGAGCCGTCGGCCCAGGTGGCGGCGAGCCGGGCCTTGAGCACGTAGCCGTTGACCTTGAAGATGCCACGGTAGCGCGGCTCGAGCGTCGCGGCGGCGGTGACGTCGAGCGTCTTGGGCGACTCGCTCAGGTACCAGCGCGACACCTCGGTGACGACCTTGCGCTCCTTGCCCTCGCCCTGCGTCGTTTCCCACTGCTCGGTGCACTCGCGCAGCAGCATCGGTCCGACCAGCGTCTGCGACGCCGCCAGGCTCGCGGCGACGCTGCGTTCGGCCTCGCGCAGGCGCGATTCGCGCTCGGCGACGATACCGCTCACCGCCTGCAAGGCGAGCGTCACAGCGATGAACACCGCGGCGATGGCCACGGTCTTGCCCAGGAGGGGGAAACGTCGGGGGGTCGGTGTCGTCATCGCAGATCGCCTCGTCGTCGGCGCCGCACGTGCGGCAGGACGGACGATCGACGCTCCCTGCGAAGGCGGTGCGAAGCCGGCGTGAAGGCCGCGCCGCCGCGAAATGCGCCACGGCGAGGCGCCTGTTCGTGCGACCGCGCAGCGCCGGCAGCGCGTAACGTTCGACCATGATGAAGCTGTTCGGAATCGACCTTCGCAGGCCCGCCTCCGGCGAGCTCACCGCCGCCGCCGTGATGGCTGCGGGGCTCTGGCTCGCCGTCACCGGCCTCGCGTACGCCTCGGGCCACGCACTCGACCGGGTCGACGCCGGCGCGCTGCTGGTGGTGATCGCCTGGGCGTGCTTCGGCGCCCGGCTCGGGCTGCGCGTCGACGCCGGCACGCGCCACGCGATCGCGTACCTGTCGGTGGCGGCGATGCTGATCGGCGTCTACCAGGGCGCGATCTCCGCGTTTTCCCCGATCGCCTGACACCGTTCGTCGGAACAGGTAGGACCGCGCCCACAGACACGCCGGCCCTCGTCCGTTCGCGTCCCGATCGATCGAGCCTTAGCCTTCGGCACGCTCTAAAGCCGTAAGGCGCGAGCGAGGTTCGTTCTTCAACTGTCCCCGACTCGGGGCGAATTCGGGAGTGCTCAACATGAATTTCATCATCTGGCTGGTCGTCGGCGGTCTCATCGGCTGGGTCGCGAGCATGATCATGAAGACAGACGGACAGCAAGGGATCATCCTCAACGTCGTCGTCGGCATCGTCGGCGCGTTGCTCGGCGGCTGGTTGCTGGCGCCGATGCTCGGCACCGGCACCGTCAACTCGGGCGACTTCAGCCTCGCAGGCCTTGGCGTGTCGCTGCTCGGCGCGATCATCCTGCTGGCGATCGTCAACCTGTTCCGCCGCGGTACCACCCGCTAAGGGTTCCGACCCGATGAGCGAAGGGCGCCGCGAGGCGCCCTTCCTTCGTGTGGGTCGACGCGCGACAATCGGCGCCCGATGATCGACAAGCAGGTCGCCTCGCTCGCCGAAGCCGTCGCCGACGTTCCAGACGGCGCGACGGTGATGATCGGCGGCTTCGGCACGGCGGGGCTGCCCAACGAGCTGGTGCACGCGCTCATCGAGCAGGGCGCGAAGGACCTCGTCGTCGTCAACAACAACGCCGGCAATGGCGACATCGGCCTCGCTGCGCTGATCGCGGCGCGCCGTGTTCGCAGAATAGTCTGCTCGTTCCCGCGCCAGACCGACAGCCACCACTTCGACGGCCTCTACCGCTCGGGCGAGCTCGAGCTCGAGCTCGTGCCGCAGGGCAACCTCGCCGAGCGCATCCGCGCCGCGGGCGCCGGCATCGGCGGCTTCTTCACGCCCACCGGCTACGGCACCGCGCTCGCCGAGGGCAAGGAGACCCGCGAGATCGATGGCCGGATGTACGTGTTCGAATCGCCCATCCACGCCGACTACGCGTTCATCAGGGCCGAGCGCGGCGACCGCTGGGGGAACCTCACCTACCGGATGACGGCACGCAACTTCGGCCCGGTGATGGCGATGGCGGCGAAGACCACCATCGCCACCGTGCACGAGATCGTCCCGCTCGGCAGCCTCGATCCCGAGGCGGTGGTCACGCCGGGGATCTTCGTCCGGCGCATCGTGAAGATCGACCGCATCGCGACGACGGGCGGCGGGTTCAGGTCGTGAGGGGCACGCGATGAGCGAAATGATCGCGACGGCCGGGCGCCGGGCCGTTCCCAAGCCCGGCCGCGCCCCCTCGGGGGGCAGCGCAGCGGCGACGGCCGCAAGCGTGGGGGCGCCATGAGATGGGATCGCAAGGCGATGGCCGCGAAGGTCGCCGCCGACATCACCGACGGCTCGGTCGTCAACCTCGGCATCGGCCTGCCGACACTCGTCGCCAACTTTCTTCCGGCCGACCGCGAAATCGTCCTGCACAGCGAGAACGGCGTCATCGGCATGGGCCCGGCGCCGACGGCCGGCGAAGAGGACTACGACCTCACCAACGCCGGCAAGCAACCCGTGACCTTGCTGGCGGGCGGCTCGTTCTTCCACCACGCCGACAGCTTCGCGATGATGCGCGGCGGGCACCTCGACGTGTGCGTCCTCGGCGCCTTCCAGGTCGCGGCCAATGGCGACCTCGCCAACTGGCACACGGGCGCGGCCGAGGCGATCCCCGCGGTCGGCGGCGCGATGGACCTGGCGATCGGCGCGAAGCGCACGTGGGTGATGATGGAGCACGTCACCAAGTCGGGCGAGGCGAAGGTCGTCGAGCGCTGCAGCTACCCGCTGACCGGCGTTGCGTGCGTGTCGCGCATCTACACCGACCTCGCGGTGATCGACGTGACGGCCATCGGCCTCGTCGTCCGCGAGATCGTCGACGGCCTCGCCTTCGACGAACTGCAGCGGCGCACCGCCGCCACCCTCCAGGACCGACCATGACCGACGCCTTCGTCTGCGACGCCGTCCGCACCCCCTTCGGCCGCTACGGCGGCGCGCTCGCCTCGGTGCGCACCGACGACCTCGGCGCCGTTCCCATCCGCGCGCTCGTCGAACGCAACCCGAAGGTCGACTGGGCGGCCGTCGCCGACGTGCTCTACGGCTGCGCCAACCAGGCCGGCGAGGACAACCGCAACGTCGCCCGGATGGCGCTCCTGCTCGCCGGACTCCCGGTCGACGTGCCCGGCGCAACGATCAACCGACTCTGCGGCTCGGGCATGGACGCGGTCGGCACCGCGGCGCGGGCGATCAAGGCCGGCGAGGCGGAACTGATGATCGCCGGCGGCGTCGAGAGCATGAGCCGGGCGCCGTTCGTGATGCCCAAGGCCGAGAGCGCGTACTCGCGTGCCAACATCGTCCACGACACCACCATCGGCTGGCGCTTCGTCAACAAGCTGATGAAGGAACGCTACGGCGTCGATTCGATGCCGGAGACGGCGGAGAACGTCGCGGCCGAGTTCGGCATCGAGCGCGCGGCGCAGGACCGGATGGCCCTCGCGTCGCAGCAGAAGGCCGTCGCGGCGCAGCAGCGCGGCTTCTTCGACGCCGAGATCGTCCCGGTGACGATCGCGCAGAAGAAGGGCGAGCCGATCGTCGTCGCGAAGGACGAGCACCCGCGCGAGACCAGCCTCGAGGCGCTCGCGAAACTGA
The DNA here is from genome assembly GCA_038234975.1 of Burkholderiales bacterium. GTDB lineage: Bacteria > Pseudomonadota > Gammaproteobacteria > Burkholderiales > Burkholderiaceae_C > Schlegelella_A. Next base: position 12,518 of record JBBSUK010000043.1, on the reverse strand, counting down.
GGGGTGTCGTCAGGCCCGACGGCACCGTGACCGCGGGCAACGCCTCGGGCGTCAACGACGGCGCCTGCGCGATGCTCGTCGCCGGCGAGAAGGCCGCGGCACGGCACGGGCTGACGCCGCGGGCGCGCGTCGTCGCGATGGCGACCGCCGGCGTGCCGCCGCGCATCATGGGCATCGGCCCGGCGCCGGCGACCAAGCGCGTGCTCGAGCGCGCCGGCCTGTCGCTGCCGCAGATCGACGTGATCGAGCTCAACGAGGCGTTCGCCGCGCAGGGCCTGGCCGTGTTGCGCGACCTCGGCCTCGCCGACGACGCCCCGCGCGTCAACCCGAACGGCGGCGCGATCGCCCTCGGCCACCCGCTCGGCGCGAGCGGCGCGCGGCTGGTCACGACCGCCGTGAACCAGCTCCACGCCGGTGGCGGCCGCTACGCGCTTTGCACGATGTGCATCGGCGTCGGCCAGGGCATCGCCATGGTCCTGGAGCGGGTGTAGCGCGCCGCCGCTCGCGGGCGGCCTTGTAGGTGCGGGCCGACGGGCCGACGTGCCATCGTCGGAGCGTCGGCGCGGTCGACGCAGAGTAGATTGCAAGGTCGAACCCAGACGAGAGACGCACCATGTCCCAGAGCAACTTCCTCGGCGGCGAGCGTGCCCCGCAACACGCCAAAGGCACCGATGCCGAATACCTCGGGCCCAGCGACACGTCCGACAGCGGCAGCGACATCGTCGGCGCGACGCGTTTGAAGACCGATGCCGAAGAAGGCGAACTCGGCGGCGCGACGCCGATCGAGCTCGACTCCGACAGCGATTCGATGGGCACCGGCGAGCGCGCCGAGGCCGTTCCGGAAGGCGCCCGCGACGGCGCCGACATCGCCCCCGACCGTATCGCCCGCTCGAAGGACGCGATGGACTCGGCACGCTCGATCACGGGCGACGAGGACACGATCGAGTCGCTGGCGGCCGAGGAAGACGACGACGACGAAGACCGGTAGCGGACCGCACCCGGCACATGCTCGGCTCATGGCAGACCCTCACGAATCCGGTGCCGCAGCGCCGAAGCGGATCCGACCTGGCTGGCGAACCGCGATCCTCGTCTGCAAGGCGTGCGAGAAGCGGCGCAGCGGGCCACGCAAGGTCAAGGCCAAGGACGTCGGCAAGGCCATCGCCCGCGCCGCTCGAGACAGCCGACTGGGCAAGGTGCGGGTCGTCTACACGAGCTGCCTCGGCGCCTGCCCGAAGAAGGCGCTGACGGTTGCCGCAACGCCGCCCGGCGAGCCGGCGGCGATGGTCGCATTCCGCAGGGGCGACGACCCGGCATCGACGGTGGCCGCGCTGTTTGCCGCCGTCGCGAGCGAAGGCATGCCGGTTCGCGAGACGGCGCCTCCAGGCTGACGTCGGAACGCGCGAGGCACGCGGTGAAGGACGCCTGGGATCGCATGACGGACTGATCGTCATCTAGGCCTCTGCGAAACCGCGAGCGATACTCGGAGCGCTTCGGCGCTCCGTTCCACGTGCGCCGCGCGCAAGTCGAACACCAGCCGCCGCGAGCCCTCGATGACCGAACGATCCAGCAAGACCTATCGCATCGCCGCGATTCCCGGCGACGGCATCGGCAAGGAGGTGATGCCCGAAGGCCTGCGCGCGCTCCATGCCGCGTCGCGCCGCTTCGGTTTCACGCTCCGGGTCGACCCGATCGAGTGGGCCAGCTGCGACTACCACCAGGCCACCGGCAGCATGTTGCCGGCCGACTGGAAGGGCCAGCTCGCGCCGATGGATGCGATCTACTTCGGCGCCGTCGGCTGGCCCGCCGTGGTGCCCGACCACGTGTCGCTGTGGGGGTCGCTGCTCAAGTTCCGCCGCGAGTTCGACCAGTATGTGAACCTGCGGCCGGTGCGCCTCTTCGAAGGCGTGCCCTGCCCCCTGGTAGACCGCAACGGCAAGCCGCGCGGCCCCGGCGACATCGACTTCTTCGTCGTCCGGGAGAACACCGAAGGCGAGTACACCAACGCCGGCGGCGTCCTGTTCGCCGGGACCGACCGCGAGATCGTCATCCAGGAGTCAGTCTTCTCGCGCCACGGCACCGACCGGGTGCTGCGCTACGCATTCGAGCTCGCGAAATCGCGCGAGCGCAAGCGACTCACCGTCGCGACCAAGAGCAACGGCATCGCCATCAGCATGCCGTGGTGGGACTCGCGCGCCGACGCGATCCACGCCGACTACCCCGAGATCGCCGTCGACAAGCAGCACATCGACATCCTGTCGGCGCGCTTCGTGCTTCAGCCCGATCGCTTCGACGTTGTCGTCGCGAGCAACCTGTTCGGCGACATCCTGTCCGACCTCGGCCCGGCTTGCACCGGCACGATCGGCATCGCCCCGTCGGCCAATCTCAACCCCGAGCGCGTGTTCCCGTCGCTGTTCGAGCCGGTGCACGGATCGGCGCCCGACATCTACGGGCAGAACATCGCCAACCCGGTGGCGATGATCTGGTCCGGGGCGCTGATGCTCGACTTCCTCGGCGAGCGCGCCGCCCACGACGCGATCGTCACGGCGATCGAGCAGGTGCTCGCGGAGGGTCCGCGCACCGCCGACCTCGGCGGCAGCGCGACGACGACCGAGATGGGCGAGGCGATCGCGGCACGGATCGCCTGAGCCGCCGGCGGCTCAGCCGCCCCGCTTCTCGAGCGTGCTGACCACCTGCTGGGCGAGAAAGCGCAGCGTCTCGAGCTGTTCGGTCGGGGCTTGTCTTGGCCGCACGTCGAGAACGCACACGGTGCCGATCGCATGCCCCGACGACGTGACCAGCGGCGCGCCCGCGTAGAAGCGGACGTGAGGGTCGCCGGTGACAAGCGGGTTGTCGACGAAGCGCGGATCGAGCGTGGCGTCTTCGACGACCATCACCTCGCCGGCACGGCGGATCGCGTGGTCGCAGAAGGCCCATCCGCGCGGCGTCTGCGACAGATCGCTGCCGACCGCCGACTTGAACCGCTGCCGGTCGCCGTCGACCAGCGACACGAAAGCGATCGGCGCCTGGAACATGTCGGCCGCGGTGCGGGCGATGTCGTCGAGCGCGGTGTCGGCAAACTGGTCGATCGAGAGTCGATCAAGGGCGGCCTGCCGCGCGGTTTCGTTCAAGTCGTCCTGGGTCATCGCGTCGGCCTCCAGCGCAGGAGGCTAGCCTACGGTCGACCCGGTGGCGGATGAGGTGTGCCCTGCACGAACGCCGCTGACGGCGGCTAGAGTCGTGGCTGGACCATCCTCGACGCCGGCCTCGACGCCGGCACGAATCCCATGTCGAACCTTCGGCTCGTGGCGATCTGCGCCGTGCTTGCGTTCAGCCTGCCCGGCTGCGAACTCATCAAGCGCAACGAAGACGCGCAGGCGACGCTCAACCAGCGCGTGATCGGCATGTCGAGCGGCGACTTCTTCGACCGCTACGGCAAGGCGACGTCGCGCTCGCCGAACGCCGACGGCAGCATCGACTACCGCTGGGAGTCCGCCGTCGGCTTCGCCCGCGCCGGCCCGGACGGGCTGGACGAGCGCGTCTGCCGGCTGCGCCTCGTCGCCGACAAGCGGGGCCGGATGGGCAGCATCGAGATCGAGTACGACCCGCCGGGTTTCACGACGACCTCGCGCTGTCGCGAAATCTTCCTCGCCCCCTGACGACGCAGCGGCGAGCCGTCAGGCGTCGAGCCGCCTGATCGCCGCGGCGAGCGTCTGCCGACACGCGCGATAGCCGGCCCACGGATCGACGGCCTCGAACGACAGGTGCTCGCGCGCGTCGGCGATGCTCCACTGGGCGCCTCCCGTGAGCGAGGGCAGCGCCTCCCACGAGACCGGCATCGACACGCCGAGCCCGGGCCGGGCTCGCGCCGAGAATGCCGCGGCCGTGGTCGCCCCCCGGCCGTTGCGGATCCAGTCGACGAAGATCCGGCCGACCCGGTTGGCGCCACCGCTCCTGGCGACGAAGCGCTGCGGAATCGTCTTCGCGAGGTGCTGAACGGCGCGTCGAGAGAACGCCTTGACGGCGTCGTAGTCGAGCGAGGACCGTTTCGTCGCGTCGATCGGCACGACGACGTGCAGCCCCTTGCCGCCGCTCGTCTTCAGCCAGCTCGCGAGGCCGAGTTCGTCGAGCAGCGCGCGCACCAGCAGCGCCGCTTCCTGCACCTGCGCCCAGGCGACGCCCTCGCCGGGATCGAGATCGAAGATCACGCGGTCGGGCCGATCGATGCGCCCGACGATCGAGTTCCAGGTGTGGAACTCGATGACGTTCATCTGCGCGCAGCCGATCAGCGCCTCGACGTTGCCGACCTCGAGCATCGCCGGGTGCCCGGGCCAGAGCGCCGGGTCGAGTTCGACGATGCCGGGAATGCCGAGCTTCTCGCCGTGCTTCTGGAAGAACAGCGTGCCGCCGACGCCGCTCGGGCCCCGCACCAGCGACACCGGGCGCCCGGCGAGGTGCGGCAGGATGCGGTCGGCGACGCTCTCGTACCAGCGCACCAGGTCGAGCTTGGTGAGGCCGGTCGACGCGTCGATCACGCGAGTCGGGTGGCTGATGGCGACGGACAGCGGCTTCGCGACGGCAGCGTCGGGCCCGTGCAGCGCGTGGAAGACGGGGTGGCGGATGTGGCCGTCGGGCGTCCATTCGGCGAAGCCGACCTCGACTTCGACCACGGGCCGCACCCAGTGCTCGCCGCCGCCGGCCTTGCGCGACCAGCGACCGCGCTCGGGTGCATGGTCGGCGTCGAACGGCGATCGGTCGGTCTCGAACGCCGCCAGCGTCCTGCGCATCGACGCCGCCGCCCTCGCGTCCCATCCGGTGCCGACGTTGCCCACCCAGCGCAGCGGTCCCGATCCAGCCTCGCGCGTGCCGAGCAGCAGGCTGCCGACCTCGCCGACGGCCGCTTCGCGGTCGGTCCAGCCGCCGACGACGAAGCGCTCGCGCCGCTGGCACTTGAGCTTCAGCCACGACCCGGTGCGCTTCGACGCGTACGCGCTGTCGCGCCGCTTGCAGACGATGCCCTCGAGCCGCATCCGGCACGCCGACGCGAGCACGCTCGCCGCGTCGCCCTCGAAGGCGGCCGAGAGACGAAGCCGTTCGGTCTCGTGGCCTTCGAGCCTGGCCTGCAGGATGGCGCGGCGGGTGTCGAGCGGCAAGGCACGCAGGTCGCGGCCGTCGAGGAACGGCACGTCGAAGAGGAAGCAGACGATGCCTCCGGTGGCGGCGCCGTCGAACGCGTTCTGCAGCGCATTGAAGTTCGGCGTGCCGTCGGCGCCGAGGACGACGAGCTCGCCGTCGAGCCATCCGCTCTCGATCTCCAGCGTCTCGAACACCGCGGCGAGGCTCTTCATCTTCGCCGTCCAGTCGTGGCCCTGGCGCGTGTGCAGCCTCACCTTGCCGGCGCCGTAGTGCGCCAGCACGCGGTATCCGTCGAACTTGATCTCGTGCAGCCAGCCTTCGCCGCGCACCGCCGCCGGCGACGCCGCGAGCGTCGCGAGCTGCGGCGAGAGGCGCGCCGGCGCCTCGGCGAGCGGCGCCGACGCGAGCGCGGCTGCGACGGCGACGGCGTCGAGCACGGCCGTTGCCGGCGTCGCCTTCGCCTTCGCCTCGTTGCCGCCCGCACGCGGATCGCGCGTGCGCAGCGGCCCGAGCGGCCGCGCGATCACGCTGTCGGGCAAGGCGCGAACGACGTCGTAGGCCGCCAACGGCTGCGCCCACGCGTCGCGCTTCTTGAAGAGGATCCACGGCTCCTGCTTCTCGCCGGGCTTGCGGATCCGGACCAGCTCCCAGAGTCCGGCCAACTTCTCGCCGTCGAGCGAGAAGACGAGCTTGCCATCGACGAGGCCTCGGTCCACGTCGACCTCCGGCCGCCACGTGCCGCGGTCCCACACGATCATCTCGCCGGCGCCGTACTGCCGGGCCGGGATCGTGCCCTCGAAGGTCGCGTACGACAGCGGGTGGTCCTCGGTGCGAACGGCGATCCGCTTTTCCGCCGGGTCGAAACTCGGACCCTTGGGAACGGCCCAGCTCAGCAGGACGCCGTTCCACTCCAGGCGCAGGTCGTAGTGCAGCCGCGTCGCGGCATGCTTCTGCACGACGAACGAGAGCGACCCGGGCGCCGCTCCGCCGCCCTTTCGCGACGCTGCCTTCGGTCTTGCATCGGCGGGCTCCGGCGTGAGCGCGAAGTCCCGTCTGGCGCGATAGTCGGCCAGCGGCTGGCGCTTCTCCGCCACAGTCGGCCGGTCGCGGTCTTCCGCCGGCGCGGGCCGCGTGGCATCCTTGCCGGTTCCTCTTTTCGATGAAGGGCTTGCCATGGCAGCGCGCTCGATCGCCTCCCTCTCGCTCAGCTTCGGTCTGGTCTCGATCCCGGTCAAACTGTATTCGGCCACCGAGAACTCGGCGACCGTGAGCTTCAAGCTGCTCGCCAAGGACGGCTCGCGCGTGCGCCAGCAATACATCTCCGAGGCCGACCAGACCGTCGTGCCGCGCAGCGAGATGATCAAGGGCTACGAGTTCGAGAAGGACCGTTTCGTCCTCTTCAGCCCCGACGAGCTGAAGGCGCTCGAGGAAGGCGCGAGCCACACCGTCGACATCGTCGCCTTCATCCCGGGCGACGCCATCGACCCGATCTACTACGACAAGGCCTACTTCCTCGCCCCCGACAAGCGCGGCGGCAAGCCCTACGACCTGCTCATGGAGGCGATGAAGAAGAGCGGGCGCTGCGCGCTGGCGAAGTGGGCGTGGAAGTCGAAGCAGTACGTGGTGCAGGTGCGACCCGCCGACGACGGCCTCGTGCTGCAGCAGCTCCTCTACGCCGACGAGGTGCGCTCGATCAAGGACCTCGACATCGAGCACGTGAAGGTGTCCGACGCCGAGCTGAAGCTGGCGATGCAGCTCATCGACCAGATCGCCCAGGACAGCTACGACCCGACGATGTTCGAGGACGAGGAGAAGAAGCGCATCCTCGCCGCGATCGACGAGAAGATCGCCGGCAAGGAGATCGTCGCCGCCGAGCACGCCGAGCAACCGGCAGGCGCGCAGGTGATCGACCTGGTCGAGGCGCTGCGCGCGAGCCTGGGCGGATCGAAGCCGGCCGCCAAGGGCAAGGCGAAGGCGTCGGTGGCCGACACCAAGGCCGCAGCGGCGCCGGCGAAGGCTCGCAAGGGCGCACGCCGCGCGGCCGCGTCTGCAGGCGACAAGGAGAGCGGCGAGGCGGCTGCACCGCCGGCCAGGGCCCGAGCCCGCAAGTGACGGCCTGCCGACGGCCTGCGAGCCCGCCGTGAGCCAGGACGACGCGACGCACTCGCTGCGCAGCGTCCAGCAGATGTTGAAGCTCACGCGGCGCGAGGTCGCCGGGCTCGTCGAAGCCGGCTTTGTCACGCCGCAACGCGGCGCCCGCAGCGAGTGGCGCTTCACCTTCCAGGACGTCGTCCTGTTGCGAACCGCGTGGGGCCTGCTGCGCGCCGACATTCCGCTGCGCCGCGTCGTCGCGTCGCTCAAGCGCCTGCGCGGGGCGCTGCCCGAATCGCTGCCGCTCAGCGGGCTGCGCATCGCCGCCGTCGGCAACGACGTCGCGGTGATCGAGGGCGGCGCGCGCTGGGCCGCCGATTCGGGCCAGCTGCTCATGGCCTTCGACGTCGCCGCACCCGCTCGCGGCGACGCCGACGTCTCCTTCATCGACGCCACGAAGCACGCCGCGCGCGCCGGCCGCCGCTCGACGCCGAGCGCGGTGGCGACGCGGGCCCGCCCGAGGGTCGCGCCGCGGCCGGACACCGGGCCGTCGGCCGACGCCTGGTTCGAGCGCGGCGAGGCCGACGAACCGCGTGATGCCGGCGCCGCCGAGACGGCCTACCGCGCCGCGCTCGCTGCCGACCCCGGGCACGTTCGCGCCGCGCTCAACCTCGGCGCGCTGCTGTGCGACAGCGATCGGTGCGGCGAGGCCATCGGCCTCTACGACATCGCCGTCTCACGCCACCCGGGCGAAGCGCTCCTGCACTTCAACCGCGCCATCGCCCTCGAAGACGCCGGCCGCAACGTCGAGGCGCTGCGCAGCTACGAGCGCTGCATCGCGCTCGCGCCGGAGATGGCCGACGCTCACTTCAACGCCGCCCTTCTCTACGAGCTCGCCGGCGACAAGCAGAAGGCGCTGCGCCACTTCAGCTCGTACCGGCGGCTCGAGCGGCACTGATCCGCCGGCTTGACAGTCGTACGCTTTTGCGTACAGAATGGCGCCATGACGACCCTCACCGCCAGCGAAGCGCGGGCCAACCTGTTCCGGCTGATGGACGAGGTCGCCGACTCGCACCGACCGGTTCGCATCGCCGGCAAGCGAGCCAGCGCCGTGCTCGTCGCCAGCGAAGACTGGGAAGCGATTCAGGAAACGCTGCACCTGCTGTCGGTGCCCGGCATGCGCGAATCGATTCGGGAAGGCATGTCCGAGAACCTGTCAAAGAGCCGCAAGACGCTCGACTGGTAAGAACCTGTGAGCCCTTGGCGGGTCGTCTTCGCCCGACACGCCGTCAAGGATGCGCTCAAGCTCAAGACCGCCGGATTGAAGCCGAAGGCCGAACAACTGCTGGCGTTGCTCGCGCAAGACCCTTACATGACGCCGCCTCCGTGCGAGAAGCTGGTGGGCGACCTCGCCGGTGCGTACTCGCGGCGGATCAACATCCAGCATCGGCTCGTCTACGAGGTGTTCGAACGCGAACGGATCGTTCGCGTCCTGAGGATGTGGACGCACTACGAGTGACTCCGGCGAACCGGCAGAACCGTCAGCCCGCGTGCTTGCCCGCGCTCCATCCCACGTCGCCGATCGCGCGCTCCGCCACCTCGACCGCGAGGGGCTCGAGCGCCGTCGCCATCGTGTCGTTCCAGCGGTTGAGATAGCCGAACAGCGCGATCGTCGCCACGATCTCGACGATCTGGCCTTCGTCGAAATGGCGTTTCAGCTCGTCGAAGTCGGCTTCGCTCGCCTCGTTCGGGACGAGCGCGGCGTGGAAGCCGAGGCGGATCGCGGCACGCTCGGCATCGCTGAACAGCGCGCTCGTCTCGAAGTCCCAGACGGCGCGGATCTTGTCGTCCGACGCCTTGTAGATGCTCGCCAGGTTGGTCATGTGCGCCTGGCAGTAGCGGCAGCCGCTCGCCTGGCTGGTGACGAGGCTCACCAGCATCTTGAGCTCCTCGCTCACCGTGCCTTCGTAGAGCACCGCCTTGTTCAGCGCCATGAAGGCCTCGGCGACGGCCGGTCGGCGCGACATCGTGAGGATGCTGTTCGGCACGAAACCGCGCGTGTTCTGGTAGTGCAGGAAGCGGTCGCGGAGTTGCGGGTTGGCTTCCCAGGGGAGCGGTTCGAGGTGCGGCATGGACGGTCGCGGCGAGTGGGTGACGAGCCGAGGATGACACAGCGACGTATCCTCGCCCGATGAAACACAAACCACTCGGCCGCACCGGCCTTTTCGTTTCCGAACTCTGCCTCGGCACCATGACCTTCGGTGGCAGCGACGGCATATGGGCCAAGATCGGCCAGCTGCAGCAGGGCGACGCCGAGGCCATCGTCGGCTCGGCGATCGATGCCGGCATCAACTTCATCGACACCGCCGACGTGTATGCCGGCGGTCGCTCGGAGGAGATCACCGGGCAGGCGCTGAAGAACCTCAAGGTGCCGCGCGAGCACGTCGTCGTCGCGACCAAGGTGTTCGGCGAGACCGGGCCGGCGGCAAACACGCGCGGCGCGACGCGCAGCCACATCGTCGCCGCGCTGAAGGCGAGCCTGCAGCGGCTGCAGCTCGACCACGTCGATCTCTACCAGATCCACGGCTTCGACCCCGCCACGCCGATCGAGGAGACGGTGCGCGCGCTCGACACGATGGTGCAGCACGGTCACGTGCGCTACGTCGGCGTGTCGAACTGGGCGGCCTGGCAGATCGTCAAGGCTCTCGGCATCTCGGAGCGCCTCGGCCTGGCGCGCTTCGAGAGCCTTCAGGCGTACTACACCATCGCCGGCCGCGACCTCGAGCGCGAGCTGGTCCCGATGCTGCAGAGCGAGGGCCTGGGCCTGATGTGCTGGAGCCCGCTCGCCGGCGGGCTGCTGAGCGGCAAGTTCTCGCGCGACGGCGCGGCCAAGGGCGCGAGCGAGAGCGGGAACCGACGCGACGCCTTCGATTTCCCGCCGGTCGACCGGGAGCGCGCCTACGACTGCATCGACGCGATGCGGACGGTCGCCGACGCGCGTGGCGTCTCGGTGGCGCGGATCGCGCTCGCCTGGCTGCTGCACCAGCCGGCGGTCACCAGCGTCATCGTCGGCGCCAGGAAGGCCGAGCAGCTCGCCGACAACATCGGCGCGGCCGACATCTCGCTGACGGCCGACGAGCTCGCCACGCTCGATGCGGTGAGCGCGTTGCCCGGCGAGTACCCAGGCTGGATGCTCGAGCGCCAGGGCGGCGCACGTCGCAAGCAACTCGCCGATGCGGCGCGGTCGGTCGCGAAGTGATCCGCGCGTAGCCGCAATGCAGCCGCCCGGGCCACCGCCGCACACCGAGCACGACGCCCTGCGCGCGGTCCGGCGCGAACTCGGCGACTGGCGCGCCTGGCTCACCCGGGCCCTCGTCGTCGCCTTCGCCGCGCTGGCCGGGCTCACCGTGGTCGCCTTCACGTGGCTCACCGATGTCGCCTTCCATGCGTTCCGGCAGATCGAAGCGCGCGCCTGGTGGCGGCCGCTGCTGTTCGTGCCGGCGCTCACGGCCGGCATCGTCTGGGTGACACGGCGCTATGCACCCGCCACCGCAGGCTCCGGCATCCCGCAGGTGATGGCGACGCTCGAGACCGAAGTGACGGCCGACGAGCGCAGGCTCTTCGTGTCGCTGCGCCTGTCGGCGACGAAGATGCTGCTGACCGCTGCCGGTCTGCTCGGCGGCCTGTCGCTCGGCCGCGAAGGCCCGTCGGTGCAGATCGCCGCCGGCGTGCTGCACAGCGTGCGCCGCTGGCTGCCGGCGCGCAGCGGCGTGACCGAGCACGGGCTCCTCGTCGCCGGGGGCGCTGCCGGCATCGCCGCGACGTTCAACGCGCCGCTGGCCGGGGTCATGTTCGCGATCGAGGAGCTGTCGCGCAAGCCCGAGCAGCGCTCGAGCGGCCTGCTCATCGCCGCCATCGTGCTGGCCGGCCTGATGGGGGTGTCGGTCTACGGCAACGCGACCTACTTCGGCGTCATCAAGGTCGCCGGGTTGGGTTCGGACCTGCTCGGCCCGGGCCTGCTGGTGACGCTGCTGTGCGGCGTCGTCGGCGGCGTCTTCTCGCGCCTGCTGCTGCGCTCGATGGCGGGCAGCGCCGACCGCATCAGCGCCTGGCGAGCCCGCCATCCGGTCGCCTTCGCTGGCTGCTGCGGTGCCGCGGTGGCGCTGATCGGCATCGCCAGCGCGGGCATGACCTGGGGCGGGGGCTACGAGACGACGCGGGCGATGCTCGACGGCACGCACACCGCGCCGGTGGTCTACGCCGGCGGCAAGCTGCTGGCGACGTGGCTGAGCCTGTGGAGCGGTGTCCCCGGCGGCCTGTTCGCGCCGTCGCTGGCGATCGGCGCCGGCCTCGGCAACGATGTCGCGGTCCTCACCCGCCACCCGGAGCACGCCGCCCTGATTGGCCTGGGCATGGCGAGCTTTCTCGCCGCGACGACGCAGTCGCCGTTGACCGCCTTCATCATCGTCATGGAGATGATCGACGGCCACGAGATGGTGCTCAGCCTGATGGCGTCGGCGCTGATCGCGAGCCTCGTCTCGCGGCTCATCGGTCCGCCGCTCTATCCGTCGCTCGCGAAGTCGCAGCTCATGCGTCTGGCGTCGCGCGCGAACCCGCCTCCTTCGCCGCCCCTTGCTCCTCCTGCGGCGACGACGACTCCGCCTTCGCGCGACTGAGCCGAACGGAAAGCTCGCCGGTGCGGATGTTGAGGTCGCGCTGCGGGAACGGGATCTCGAGGCCGGCGGCGACGATCTCGTCGTGCAGCTTCCACGTGTACTCCGCCTCGACCCGTCCCGGGCGGGCGATTGCGTCGGGGCCGACCCAGACGACGAGCTCGAAGTCGAGCGACGAGTCGTTCATCTTCTTCATCCACACGTCGGGCCGGCGCGCGCCGTCACTGACGGTGTACGTGACCGCTTTCGCCGCTCGCAGCGCCGCTTCCTTCACCAGCGCCTTGTCGCTGCCGTAGGCGACGCCGAACGGAATGTGGATGCGCCGGTAGTTGCTGCCGAACGTCCAGTTGACGACGCGCCCGTTGATGAACTCCGAGTTCGGCACGATGACGTCGACCTCGTCGTTCGTGGTGACGCGCGTGAAGCGCAGGCCGATCTCCCGCACCTGGCCGCGCGGGCCCGACGGCAGGTCGACGAAATCGCCCTCCTTCAGCGTCTTCTCCAGCAACAGGATGATCCCGGAGAAGAAGTTGCTGAAGATGTTCTGCAGGCCGAAGCCGATGCCGACGCCGACCGCGCCGCCGATCAGCGCGAAGCTCGTCAGGTCGATGCCGAGGTAGT
>JBBSUK010000042.1:0-23252 GCA_038234975.1 Burkholderiales bacterium | reverse complement strand
TTCCTGACGTCGGCGATGCGGCTGCCGGCGTTGCGCACGACGATGCATTCGCCGGTCGCGCCGAGGAACCAGTGGTCGCCACGGGTCCGTTCGTAGCCCATGGTGCGCAGCTGGCTCTGGGCATCGCCGGTGTCCCTGCCGACCAGTTCGCCGTGGAGGCCGGAACGGCCGCGATCACGATCCCGGTCTCGGCCCCGATCGTGATCTCGGCCCCGATCCTGATCCCGGCCGTGGTCCCTGTCCCGGTCACGGTCCCCACTACGGTCCCGATTCCGGTCGTCGCCGCTGCCGATCCGGGTCAGCGAGACCCCACGCACCCGGCCATTGCGGTCCAGCGTGCACTGGAAGCTGTGTCGGTCGTCCTTGCCGCTGCGCACCTCGCCAACGAGCGTCGCGCCCGGCCCTCGCGTGTCGTAACGGGTGCGATCGAGCTTGGGATCGTGTCGCCCCTGTGCGGCAATGCGGTCACGACAGGCGTCCTCGGCATCGCGGCGGCCGTCGTTGGCCAGCGCCGGCGTCGCAGCGAGCAGGAGCGGCACCGCGAGCGCGGCAGCGGCGAGGCGAATCGGATTCATGGCGGTCGCTCCTTGGTGGTTCGGGAGCCGATGGTGCCCGCCTTCGGGCCCGAACGGACGGGGTGTTGTCCGATGCTGGTGTCGGCCCACGCCAGCAGTCGGCACGCTCGCTTGTGAATTCGTGCCGGGTGCCAATATGCCGCACAGACCCGCTGAATGCAGCCGACTCGATAGAATGAAATCATGCCCTCAGACCCGCCGTTTCCTCCGGCGCCGCCCGTCACCCGGCCCATGCCGGACGACGGTCAGGGCGCGGTGGTCGTCGAACGCAAGGAGCAGCGCACCGAGCCGCCGAAGATGTACCAGGTCGTCCTGCTCAACGACGACTACACGCCGATGGAGTTCGTGGTGATGGTCCTGCAGGAATACTTCAACCGAGATCTCGAGACGGCGACGCAGATCATGCTCAAGATCCACCACGACGGCCGCGGCGTATGCGGTGTGTACACGAAGGACGTCGCCGCGACCAAGGTCGAACTGGTGCTGGCCGCGGCGAGGCGCGGCGGGCATCCGCTGCAATGTACGATGGAGTCAGCATGATCGCCCAAGAGCTCGAAGTCTCGTTGCACATGGCGTTCGTCGAAGCGCGCCAGCAACGCCACGAATTCATCACCGTCGAGCACCTGCTGATGGCGCTGCTCGACAACCCGTCGGCGGCCGAGGTGCTTCGCGCCTGCTCCGCCAACCTCGACGACCTGAGGAAGAGCCTGGTCGGCTTCATCAAGGAGAACACTCCGACCGTCGGCGGCGCAGACGAGGTCGACACGCAGCCGACGCTGGGCTTCCAGCGCGTCATCCAGCGCGCGATCATGCACGTCCAGTCGACCGGCTCGGGCAAGAAGGAAGTGACAGGCGCCAACGTGCTCGTCGCGATCTTCGGCGAGAAGGACTCGCACGCCGTCTACTACCTGCACCAGCAGGGCGTGACCCGGCTCGACGTCGTCAACTTCATCGCCCACGGCATCAAGAAGTCCGATCCGCCGGAGCAGGGCAAGCCGGGCGAGAGCGGCCCTTCGGGTGGCGAGAGCGAGAAGGAGGAGGGCGAAGGCAAGGGTTCGCCGCTCGACCAGTTCACGCAGAACCTGAACCAGCTCGCCAAGGACGGCAAGATCGACCCGCTGATCGGTCGCGAGCACGAGGTGGAGCGGGTCGTCCAGATCCTGTGCCGTCGACGCAAGAACAACCCGCTCCTCGTCGGCGAGGCCGGCGTCGGCAAGACGGCGATTGCCGAAGGCCTGGCCTGGCGCATCACGCAGGGCGAAGTGCCCGACATCCTGGGCGAGTCGATCGTCTACTCCCTCGACATGGGCGCGCTGCTCGCCGGCACCAAGTACCGCGGCGACTTCGAGCAGCGCCTCAAGGGGGTGCTCAAGCACCTGAAAGACCAGCCGAACGCGATCCTCTTCATCGACGAGATCCATACGCTGATCGGCGCGGGCGCCGCGTCGGGCGGCACGCTGGACGCGAGCAACCTGCTCAAGCCCGCGCTCAGCTCCGGCGCCATGAAGTGCATCGGCGCGACCACCTTCACCGAATACCGCGGCATCTTCGAGAAGGACGCGGCGCTGTCGCGGCGCTTCCAGAAGATCGATGTCGTGGAGCCGTCGATCGAGCAGACGGTCGAGATCCTGAAGGGCCTGAAGTCGCGCTTCGAGGAGCACCACAGCGTCAAGTACGCGCCGGCTGCGCTCCAGGCCGCCGCGGAACTGTCGGCGAAATACATCAACGACCGGCACCTGCCCGACAAGGCGATCGACGTGATCGACGAGGCCGGCGCAGCCCAGCGCATCCTGCCCAAGAACAAGCAGAAGAAGACGATCACACGCAACGAGGTCGAGGAGATCGTGGCGAAGATCGCCCGCATCCCGCCGGCATCCATGTCGAGTGACGACCGCGGCAAGCTGAAGACGCTCGATCGCGACCTGAAGAGCGTGGTGTTCGGCCAGGAGCCGGCGATCGACGCGCTCGCCGCGGCCATCAAGATGGCACGCTCGGGCCTCGGCCGACCCGACAAGCCGATCGGCTCGTTCCTGTTCAGCGGCCCGACCGGCGTCGGCAAGACCGAGGTCGCCAAGCAGCTCGCGTTCATCCTCGGCGTGGAGTTGATCCGCTTCGACATGAGCGAATACATGGAGCGCCACGCGGTCAGCCGCCTGATCGGCGCGCCGCCGGGCTACGTCGGCTTCGACCAGGGTGGGTTGCTGACCGAGGCGGTCTCGAAGAAGCCGCACGCCGTGCTGCTGCTCGACGAGATCGAGAAGGCGCATCCCGATGTCTTCAACGTGCTGCTCCAGGTCATGGACCACGGCACGCTGACCGACAACAACGGGCGCAAGGCCGACTTCCGCAGCGTCATCATCATCATGACGACCAACGCCGGCGCGGAGACGATGAACAAGGCGACGATCGGTTTCACCAATTCGCGCGAGGCCGGCGATGAAATGGCCGACATCAAGCGCCTGTTCACGCCGGAGTTCCGCAATCGCCTCGACGCGACGGTGAGCTTCAAGGCGCTCGACGAGGAGATCATCCTTAGGGTGGTCGACAAGTTCCTGCTGCAGCTCGAGGGCCAGCTCGCCGAGAAGAAGGTCGAGGTTGCTTTCACCGACGCGCTGCGCCAGCAGCTCGCCAAGAAGGGCTTCGATCCGCTGATGGGCGCACGACCGATGCAGCGGCTGATCCAGGACACGATCCGGCGCGCGCTCGCCGACGAGCTGTTGTTCGGACGACTGGTCGACGGAGGCAGGTTGACGGTCGACGTCGATGCCGACGGCAAGCCGGTGCTCGACATCGCTCCGCCGAAGAAGAGCGACAAGCCAAAGGCCGAACCGGCGACCGCGTGAGCTTCGATCAGGATCCTGCTGCAGCCGCGGCAGGGTCCTGTCGGAAGAACTCGACGAGCAAGTCGTAGGCAGCGGGCTGTTCGTTGCGCAGCTCGAGCGGCGCAACGAAGAACGCCTCGGCGGCGACGGCGAAGAACTCTTGTGCAGACTCGGCGCCGTAGGGGTCGAGGAAGGTGCTGGCGCCGTCCTCCACGGCGTCGGCGAAGCGGCTCCACGCATCGAGCAGCGACGATTGCCAGACGCCGCGCGGCTTCGATGCATCGGCCTCCTGCGCACCTGCCGTGAGGCCGCCCCGCATGTCCATCACGTGCGCGAACTCGTGCACCACGACGTTGTAGCCGTCGACCGCCGACAAACCGGCCTCGGCGACGTCGCGCCACGCGAGCATCACAGGGCCGCCCTGCATCGCCTCGCCGGAGAGCTCCTCGTCGAACGCGTGGACGACGCCGTCCTCGTCCTCCACCTCACGCGCGGCGACGACCGCATCGGGGTGGACGACGATGCCGACGAAGCCGTCGAGCCATTCGATGCCGAGGGCGAGCGCCGGCAGGCAGGCCTGCGCGGCGATGGCCACGGCGATCGTGTCGTCGACCTGCAGCCCGCCGGCGCCGGTGAATTCCTTCTCGGCGAGGAACGCGGCGGTCATGTCGCGCAGCGCAGCGAGCTGGGCAGCGTCGCGCAGGGCGAGGAACGGGTAGCGCGACAGCGTCGCGGCCCAGAGGGCGTCGGGCACCGGGCGGGCGATGACGGCACGCCGACGGCGCCAACGGGCCCAGAGCGACGCCACCGCGACCCGCCTCAGGCCGTCGCAACGGCGCTGGGCGCCATCCGGTCGAATCCGGCGCGGGTCCAGCGCAACACTTCAGCCCGAACGGGTTCGGCGGCGTCGAGCTCCCAGTCGGTCAGCACCAGGCGGCGCACGCCTGGCGCGATCTCGTGCTCGCCCGGCGCATGCGTGTGCCCGTGCACTACGGTCGTGGCGTCGCTCGCGCGCGCCGACGCGAGCGTGGCGTCGCGGTCCAGGTCGATCGGCGACGAGCGCCGCGGCGTTCGCGGTTTGGCCGCGCTGCGCAGCCGGATGCGCCGCGCGGCGGAGGTGCGCCATGACAGGGGCAGGCCGAGAAAGGCGCGCTGCACGACGGGTCGACGCGCCACCGAACGGAACCGCTGGTAGGCGACGTCGTCGAGACACAGCGCGTCGCCGTGCGACACCAGCACGCGGACTCCGAACGCATCGATCAGCGTCGGATCGACGAGCCGCGTGACGCCGGCCGACTCGAGCAGCGCATCTCCGACGAGGAAGTCGCGGTTGCCGGCCATGAAGCCGACCTCGATCCGGCGCGCCGCGTCGCTCAGCACGGACATGCACCGCGCCTCGAAGCCGTGAGCGGCCATGTCGTCGCCGACCCACGCCTCGAACAGGTCACCGAGGATGTAGACCGCGTCGGCGTCGGTCGAGCGCAGGTGCGCTGCCCAAGCGTCGAAGGCGCGCGGCGTGTGCTCGGCGAGGTGCAGGTCGCTGATGAAGTCGATCGCCCGCCAGCCGGCCGGCGCGACGATCTCGGGCGTCACCGCCCGTTTCCTCGGTGACCTCAGGCGACGACGGTCGCCCGGGTGATGCTCACGTCGTCCATCGGAACGTCGCCGTGGCCGGACTTGCTGCCGGTCTTGACGCCCTCGATCTCGTCGACCACGTCCTCGCCCTCGACGACCTTGCCGAACACCGCATAGCCCCAGCCGTCCGGCGTGGGCGACTTGTGGTCGAGGAAGGCGTTGTCGGCGGCATTGATGAAGAACTGGGCAGTGGCCGAATGCGGCGCCGACGTGCGTGCCATCGCCACGGTGTAGCGGGTGTTCTTCAAGCCGTTGGACGCCTCGTTCTCGATCGGCGATCCGGTGGGCTTCTGCTTCATGCCGGGCTCGAAACCGCCGCCCTGCACCATGAAGCCCTTGATGACTCGGTGGAACACGGTGCCGTCGAAGTGGCCGTTCTCGACGTTCTCGATGAAGTTCTTCACCGTCTTCGGTGCTTTCTCGTCGTCGAGCTCGAGCGTGATGGTGCCCTTGGTGGTTTCCAGTTCGACTCGCTTGGTCATGTCATTTCTCCAGGGAGATCTTCTTGATGAGAACCGGCGTGGTCGGCACGTCGCCGGGGCCGGTCTGGACGGTGCGGATCTTCTCGACCGTGTCCATGCCTTCGATCACCTTGCCGAACACCGTGTAGCCGTTGCCGTCGCGCGCGTTGGGCTGATCGAGGAAGGCATTGTCCTTCACGTTGATGAAGAACTGCGCCGTCGCCGAGTCCGGCGCCTGCGTGCGCGCCATCGCGATCGTGCCGCGTTCGTTCTTCAGGCCGTTGCGACTCTCGAGCGCAATCGGCGGACGGGTCGGCTTCTCCTTCAGGTCGGCTGTCATGCCACCGCCCTGAACCATGAAGTTCGAGATGACGCGGTGGAAGATGGTGCCGTTGTAGTGGCCTGACTTGACGTACTGGACGAAGTTTTCGACCGTCTTGGGTGCCTTGGCAGCGTCGAGCTCGACGACGACGTCGCCAACGCTTGTCGAGATGCGCGCTTTCTGGGCCCATGCGGGCAGCGCTGCGGCGATGCCGATCGCCGCGACGCCGATGGCGACGAGCCTTGAAAGGGTGGGTGCTGACATGGCGAGTTTCTCCGCTGGGTTGACTGACTATCGTGGCGGGCTCACGGCCTGAGCCACCATCGGCGTGGCGAGCTGGCGGACGAGCGCGAGCTTGCGCGGAAGGCTTGCACTCGCCGGCTCGGCCGACAAGGCGCGACGATACGAGTCGGCCGCGAGCATGACGTACACGTCGCCGAGGTTCTCGTGCGCGGGCGCGTAGTTCGGCCGCAGGCGCAGGGTCTCCTCCAGCTCGCGCCTTGCACCGGGCCAGTCGCCCTCGGCGGCCCGCATCGCCGCGAGGTTGTTGTGTGGCTCGGGAAGCTCCGGGTAGTCCTGGGCGAGCTGTTCGAGGATCGCCGACGCGTCCCGGTAGCGCCCGGTGTCGGCGAGGATCACCGACTTGAGGAAGCGCATCTGCGCGTCTTTGGGCTTGGCGGCGAGATAGGCGTCGACGCGCTGCAGCGCCGCGGGCCCCTGGCCGGCATGATGCAGCCGCGTTGCCTCGCGCAGGTCGTCATCGAGGGCCGCGGTCGCCGACTGGATGCACAGGAGCGCGACGCAGAGGCACCACGACGCGCGCCGAAGGCGAGGCCCTCGCAACAGGAGAGACGACAGCAGTGGCAACGACGTCGGCGTCAAAGGGAGTGGAGCGGGGAGGTGATCGGAACCGTCGCGCGGGCGTTTGCCGCTGCGGTCGGCCGCTATACTGAACCGTCGATTGTAGTGGGCGTGCCGTTCGCGCAAGCCCTTCGCCGGCCCTTCTCGCCGGCTCCCGCCGATGCCCATTCAAATCCACAACACGCTGTCGCGGGCGACCGAAACCCTGACGCCGATCGAGCCGGGTCATGTCCGGCTCTACGTCTGCGGCATCACGATGTACGACCTGTGCCACATGGGTCATGCGCGCTTCCTGATCGCGTTCGACATCGTGCAACGCTGGCTCAAGGCCAGCGGCCTGCGCGTCACTTACGTGCGCAACATCACCGACGTCGACGACAAGATCATCCGCCGCGCGCTCGAGCGGGGCATGACGATCCGCGCGCTCGTCGACGAGATGATCGTCGCCTTTCACGAGGACACCGATGCACTCGGCCTCGAGCGGCCGACCCACGAGCCACGGGCGACGCAGTACGTGCCGCAGATGCTCGACATGATCGCGACGCTGGAGCGCAAGGGCCTGGGCTACCGCTCTGCGAACGGCGACGTGAACTACGCCGTTCGCAAGTTCCCGGACTACGGCAAGCTGTCCGGCAAGTCGATCGACCAGCTGCGCGCCGGCGAGCGCGTCGCGGTGCTCGACGGCAAGCAGGACCCGCTCGACTTCGTGATGTGGAAGTCGGCCAAGGCCGGGGAGCCCGACGACGCGAAGTGGCCGAGCGAGTACGGTCCCGGCCGACCCGGTTGGCACATCGAGTGCTCGGCGATGTGCAAGGCGCTGTTGGGAGAGCGCTTCGACATTCACGGCGGAGGCCAGGACCTGCAGTTTCCGCACCACGAGAACGAGATCGCGCAGAGCGAAGGCGCGTCGGGCGGCGTGTTCGCCGACGTCTGGCTGCACAACGGCTTGCTCAACGTCGACAACGAGAAGATGTCGAAATCGGTCGGCAACTTCTTCACCATCCGTGACGTGCTCGCGCGCTACGACGGCGAGACGATCCGCTTCTACATGCTGCGCACGCACTACCGCAGCCCGTTCAACTTCAGCGATGCCGGCCTCGACGACGCGAAGGCTTCGCTTCGCAGGCTCTACACGGCGCTCGACGGGCAGGAAGGCGGGAGACCGCCCGGGGCCTACGATGCGGCGGCGACCGTCGACTGGGCCGACGCGCGGGCCTCGGCGTTTCGCGACGCGATGGACGACGACTTCAACACGCCGATCGCCGTGTCGGTGCTGTTCGAGCTCGCCGGCGAGCTGAACCGGACCGGCGAGGCGAGGCACGCGCAGTTGCTGCGCGGGCTTGGCGCCACGCTCGGCATCCTGCAGCAGCCGGCGCGCGCCTTCCTCCAGGGCTCCGGCTCCGGCGACGCGGCGGCCGCCATCGAGGCGCTGATCGCCGAGCGCGCCACCGCCAAGGCTGCGCGCGACTTCGCGCGCGCAGACGCCATCCGGCGCGAACTCGCCGACGAGGGAATCGTCCTCAAGGACACGGCCCGGGGAACGACCTGGGTGCGGGCATGATCCAGACAACCGGCAAGGCCAAGGCAGCGGCACCGGAAGACGCCGTCTTCGCCGCCGACTTCTGGGACGACGCCTGCAAGCACCTGTCCCGCCGCGACCGGGTGATGAAGAAGCTCATTCCCCGCCTCGGCGATGGCCGCCTCGAATGCCGTGGCGACGCCTTCACCACGCTCGCACGCTCGATCGTCGGCCAGCAGATCTCGGTGAAAGCTGCGCAAGCGGTGTGGAACCGTTTCGTCGCCCTCATGAGCATGCCGTCGCAGCGTCTCCTGCCGTCGGCGGTGCTGGGCCTCGACGCGCCGCTGATTCGCGCTGCCGGCTTGTCGGCCCGAAAGGTCGAGTACCTCTGCGACCTGGCCCAGCACTTCGAATCGGGCGCCGTCCACGTCGGCCAGTGGCAGGCCATGGACGACGAGGCGATCATCGAGGAGCTGATCGCGATCCGCGGCATCGGGCGCTGGACTGCCGAGATGTTCCTCATCTTCCATCTGCTGCGGCCCAACGTTCTCCCGCTCGACGACGTCGGCCTCATCAAGGGCATCAGCGTCAACTACTTCAGCGGCGAGCCGGTGTCACGCGCCGAGGCGCGCGAGGTCGGCGAGGCCTGGGCGCCGTACCGGTCGGTCGCCACTTGGTACATTTGGCGCAGCCTCGACCCGCTTCCGGTGAGCTACTGATGACGAAGCGCCATTTCCTCGAGTTCGAGCAGCCCGTCGCCGACCTCGAAGCCAAGATCGACGAGCTGCGCTACGTGCAGAACGAATCGGCGGTCGACATCTCCGAGGAGATCGACCGGCTCAGCAAGAAGAGCCAGATCCTCACCAAGGACATCTACTCGGGCCTGAGCCCATGGCAGGTGACGCAGATCGCCCGCCATCCGCAGCGTCCCTACACGCTCGATTACGTCGGCGAGGTCTTCACCGACTTCCAGGAGCTGCACGGCGATCGCCACTACGCCGACGACCAGTCCATCGTCGGCGGGCTCGCACGCTTCAACGGCCAGGCGTGCGTCGTCCTCGGACACCAGAAGGGGCGCGACACCAAGGAACGCGCGCAGCGCAATTTCGGCATGTCGCGCCCGGAGGGCTATCGCAAGGCGCTGCGGCTGATGAAGCTCGCCGAGAAGTTCGGCCTGCCGGTGTTCACCTTCGTCGACACGCCGGGCGCCTACCCGGGCATCGGTGCGGAGGAGCGCGGCCAGAGCGAGGCGATCGGTCGCAACATCTTCGAGATGGCACAGCTCGAGGTGCCGATCATCGTGACCATCATCGGCGAAGGGGGCTCGGGCGGCGCGCTCGCGATCAGCGTCGGCGATCAGCTCCTGATGCTGCAACACTCGATCTATTCCGTGATCTCTCCGGAAGGCTGCGCGTCGATCCTGTGGAAGACGGCCGAACGCGCCGCCGACGCGGCGGAGCAGCTCGGCATCACGGCGCATCGCCTGAAGGCGCTCGGCCTGGTCGACAAGATCGTCAACGAGCCGGTCGGCGGTGCCCATCGCGATGCCAAGCAGATGGCGGCCTTCCTCAAGCGCGCGCTCAACGACGCCTTCCGGCAGGTGAGCGACCTGCCGAAGCGACAGCTCGTGCAGCGCCGCTACGAACGGCTGCAGGCCTACGGCCGGTTCAGCGACACGACCGAGCGCTGAGCCGGCGCGGGCCACGGGTCCGGTGGTCGGCGTCGCGTTCAGCGGCGGGCTCGACTCGACGGCGCTCCTGCGCGCCACCGTCGCGCGGGCGGCAACGCTTGGCATCCGGACGGTCGCGCTCCACGTGCACCACGGCTTGAACGCGAACGCCGATGCGTGGGCGCAGCACGCGCAGGCACTGTGCGAACGGTGGGCGGCGCGAGGTCGACCCGTTTCGTTCCGGATGCAACGGCTGTGCGGCCGCCCCGCCGCCGGGGAAAGCGTCGAGGCATGGGCTCGCGCCGGCCGCTACGCCGCGCTGCGCGACATGGCGGTCGAAGCGGGGTCGGATCTCGTGCTGCTGGCCCATCACCGGCGCGACCAGGCCGAGACCTTCCTGCTGCAGGCGCTGCGCGGTGCGGGTCCGAGCGGCCTCGCCGCCATGCCGAGATCGGCGGTGAGCGAGGGCGTGACGTGGGCCCGGCCATGGCTCGACGCTCCTCGCAGCGCGATCGTCGGATACGCGCGCCGGCACCGGCTGGCCCACGTCGAGGACGACAGCAACGACGATCCGCGCTACGCCCGCAATCGCCTGCGCATCGACGTCTGGCCCGCGCTCGAAACCGCCTTCCCGGACGCCGAGGCGACCCTGGCCACCGCGGCGCGGCTCGCAGGCGACGCGCGCTCGGTGCTCGAGGCCACGACCGCGGACGATCTCCGCGGTGTTGCCGACGCGACGAGCCGAACGCTCGACCTCACCGTCTGGCGCGCGCTCACGCCGGCGCGCCGCCGCCTCGTCCTCGTCGCCTGGTTGCGCGTCTGCATCGGCCGGCCGGCGCCCCGCACGCTGGTCGACCGCCTCGCCGTCGAGCTCGGCCAGCCCGACGCCACGTGCTGGCCGGCGCCGGGTGGCGCCCTGCGCAGGCGGCGCCACCTGCTCTCGTACGAGGCTGGCAGCAACGTCGCACGCCGATAGAATTTCGGGTTTGACCCGGCGCGCGCGCCCCTTCATGGCTCTCTTCGTCCACAAGTACGGCGGCACCTCGATGGGCTCGACGGAGCGCATCCAGAGCGTGGCCAGGCGGGTCGCCAAATGGGTTCGTGCCGGCCACCAGCTCGTCGTCGTGCCATCGGCCATGAGCGGCGAGACGAACCGCCTGCTCGGCCTGGCGAGGCAGCTCTCGCCCGAGAAGTCGACGGCCTCGCTGATGCGCGAGTTCGACATGATCGCGTCGACCGGCGAGCAGGTTTCGGTCGGCCTGCTGGCGATCGCGCTGCAGGCCGAGGGTGTGCCGGCGATCAGCTACGCCGGATGGCAGGTGCCGATCGAGACCGACGTGTCGTACACGAAAGCGCGCATCCGCAGGATCGCCGATGCGCGCGTGCGGCGCGACCTCGACGAGGGCAGGGTGGTCGTCATCACGGGCTTCCAGGGCGTCGACCCGCAAGGCCATGTGACGACGCTCGGCCGCGGCGGCTCCGACACTTCGGCCGTCGCCGTGGCGGCGGCGCTCAAGGCCGACGAGTGCCTGATCTACACCGACGTCGACGGGGTCTACACCACCGACCCGCGCATCGTCGATACCGCCAGGCGCCTGTCCACCGTGAGCTTCGAGGAGATGCTCGAGATGGCGAGCCTCGGATCGAAGGTGCTGCAGATCCGCTCGGTCGAGTTCGCCGGCAAGTACCGGGTGCCGCTGCGCGTGCTGTCGAGCTTCACGCCGTGGGACATTCCGATCGACGAGGAGGCCCGCTCGGGCACCCTCATCACCTTCGAGGAAGACGAAAAGATGGAACAGGCCGTGGTATCGGGAATCGCATTCAATCGCGACGAGGCGAAGATCAGCCTGCTCGGCGTGACCGACAAGCCGGGCATCGCCCACCTCATCCTCGGCCCGGTGGCCGAGGCCAACATCGACGTCGACGTCATCATCCAGAACGTCTCGCACGACGGCCGCACCGACTTCTCCTTCACCGTGCCGCGCGGCGAGTACACGCGCACGATGGACCTGCTTCGCGCCGTCGTGCTGCCACAGGTCGGCGCGACCGACCTGATGGGCGACGACAGGATCTGCAAGGTCTCGATCGTCGGCATCGGCATGCGCTCGCACGTCGGAGTGGCGAGCAAGATGTTCGCGGTGCTCTCGGCCGAGGGCATCAACATCCAGATGATCACCACCAGCGAGATCAAGACCTCGGTCGTGATCGACGAGAAGTACATGGAGCTCGCGGTGCGCGCGCTGCACAAGGCGTTCGACCTCGATCAGCCGCCGCCTGCCTGAGCGCTTCGAGGATCGCGGAGGCGACGACTAGAATCGCCTCCCACGGAGCTGTGACCGAGTGGCCGAAGGTGCTCCCCTGCTAAGGGAGTATGTGGGCAAAACCTGCATCGAGGGTTCGAATCCCTCCGGCTCCGCCAGGCCAGCACCTGGATGATCCCGCAGACCACGTCAGTCGATGAGCTTCCCGCCTTCGAAGAACGGGTACGGGCCTTCGAAGGTGCCGTTCGCCGCAAGATGGGTGACGAGCCGCCCTTGCGCCGGGTTCCACGCGTGCACGCGGAACGACGGCGGCTCCAGGGTCCATGCCGACACGGCATCGGCATCGAGGTCGAGGCAGACCTGGTGCGCCGGCCCGGGTGCGGTCGAGGCGATGGTGCCGCCGAATCGCACGTCGATGGCGCGGTGCAGGTGGCCGCAGATCACGCGCTCGACGTTGCGGTGCTTCGCGACGATCGCCTCCAGCTCGTCCGCGCCTTGCAGGAGACCCATCTCGTCCATGTGACCGATCAGCGTCTGGAACGGCGGATGGTGCATGGCGATGACCACCGGCCGTCCCTTGCTGGCGTCGAGCTCGGCTTCGAGCCATGACAGGCGCTCCGCGTCGAGGGCGCCGGCGCTGCTGCCGGGCACGCAGGTGTCGAGC
Organism: Burkholderiales bacterium; assembly: GCA_038234975.1. Lineage (GTDB taxonomy): Bacteria > Pseudomonadota > Gammaproteobacteria > Burkholderiales > Burkholderiaceae_C > Schlegelella_A. The sequence continues at coordinate 10,463 of JBBSUK010000042.1, read as the reverse complement.
GCGAGCAGCCGCAGCGGCCCGACGTCGACGGCGAACTGGATGAACGTGCCGTCGCCGAGGTAGCGGTGCGACGGGAAGCTGCGGCGAAGCTCGCCGCGGTCGTCGTGGTTGCCTGGCATGAGGTAGACGGGAATGCCCGCAGCATCGAGCGGGGCGAGCTGATCGCGCAGCGAGGCGTACTCCGCCGGCCGGCCGAAGTCGGTCAGATCGCCCGTGGCGACCACGGCACGGGGACGCTGCCGCAGCGCCAGCACCGACGCGATCAGCGTGCGGAGGTAGCTCGACGTGTCGATGCGCCGATAGGCGAGCCGGCCGGGCTCCCGGATGTGCAGGTCCGTGAGTTGCACGAGGATGACGGGAACCGTCGCCGGGTCGCTGGCCACAGGCGTCGGGGTGCCGGCAGGTGGCGAACCGGTCACGACGGTGCGGCGGCGCACGACTCGCCGATGCGAAATCCGTGCGGCAGGACGACGCTGCTGTTCGCGCCGAGCGTCCCGCCGGCGACGAGGCCACCGAGCAGCAGCTTGACGCTTCGGCGCCCGATCTCGTGATTGGGCTGGGTCACCGTGCTGAGCGCCGGCGTGAGGTCCTCGCCGAGCGCGATGCCGTCGAAGCCGACGACGCTGAGATCGGCCGGCACCGCGAGGCCGCAGCGGTGCGCAGCGCGCAGGGCCCGGATCGCGAGCAGGTCGTTCGAGCAGAAGAGGGCGGTCGCGCGAGGCGGACGACGCAGCGCCCGGGCGACCTGCTCGACGGCCGTCTCGACGAACGACACTTCGATCAGCGGCAGCGGCTCCAAGCCGGCGATGTGCATGGCACGCACGAAACCATCGTGCCGCTGCTGCGCGCGGTCGCTGGCAGCGTGCTGCCCGCTCACCATCGCGATGCGTCGATGGCCGAGTGCGACCAGCCGCGTGACGACGGTGGCGAGTGCATCGACGCTGTCGACCGACACGCACGGGTGCCGGGCGTGCCGGTTGTAGGCGAGCACGTAGCGAACGCCTTCGGCCTCGAGTTCGCGCAAGGCGAGCGAGGTCGCAGGGTTGGTCACGACGAGCACGAAGCCGTCGACCCCGGCCGCGCGCAGCGCTGCGACGGCATGGAGCTCGCCCTCGAGCCGGTACTCGGTCGTCATCGGCACGATGGCGTAGCCGGCTGCCGCAGCCGCTTCGGCGATGCCCTGCAGGCATTCGGCGAACACCGGGTTGAGCAACGTCGGCAACACGACGCCGAGCACGCGGCTCCGGCGCGTGCGCAGGGTCCGGGCGCTGGCGTTGGGGCGGTAGTCGACGCGCCGTGCAGCCGACGCGACACGACGGCGCGTCTCCTCGCGAACGCTCTGCGGCCGGTTGAAGGTGCGCGAGACCGTGGCCACCGACACGCCGGCTTCACGGGCCACGAGCAGGATGCTCATCGCGAAGGGATCGTCACGACACGAACGGGAAACGCGCCCGTGCCTTGGCGCCCGCCGCTCCGCCGGCGCGCACGAATCGGTTCCGGTCGTCGCGCGTCGCCTGGAAGCTCCACTCGTTGCGCACGCCGGCCGCGGCTTCGGCCTGCCTGAGGAAGAGGCGGCGGCGCTGGCTGGCGAGCACGTCGCGGTGCACGGTGTCGGCGTACCAGTCGTCGAGCACCGCGCCGTGAAGTGCCGCCTCGACATCGGCGAGGGCAGCGTCGCCCGAGCGATCGTGCAGCTCGTGCGGATCGTTCACGAGGTCGAACAGCTGCGCTGGATGGCCATGGGTGTAGATGTACTTGTAGCGGCCCTCGCGCACCATGCGGCAAGGTGCGACGACGCCCATGTCGGTGTACTCGCAGATCACCTGCCGGGGCGGCGCGTCGCCGCCGGCCAACCACGGCAGCAGGGACGCACCGTCGAGCGGCTCGGGCCAGCCGACGTCGCCGCCGGCGAGGTCGATCAGCGTCGGAAGGAGGTCGACCAGCGACACGGGCGACGCCACCCGGCGCGAGGCGAAGCGCTGCGGTGCGTGGACGATCAGCGGCACGCGCGCCGACATCTCGAAGAAGCACTGCTTGTAGAACATGCCGCGCTCGCCGAGCATCTCGCCGTGGTCGGAGGTGAAGACGACCACGGTGTCGTCGGCGAAGCCGCACTCGCGCAGCGTGCCGAGCAGGCGGCCGACCTTGTCGTCGACACAGGAGACCATGGCGTAGTAGGCCCGACGTGCCGAGCGCACCTGCAGCGCGCTCACCGGCTGGCGGTCGGCATCGTGCGAGACGTGAAGCCACCGGCTTTGCGTGTCGCGCAGCTCGACCGGAATGAGCGCGACCGCGGGCTCGTCGATCTCGTCGTCGCGGTAGCGATCCCAGTGCTCCTGGCCGGCGGTGTAGGGCGGGTGCGGATGGCTGAACGAGACGGTGAGGAAAAACGGCTTGCGCGACTCGGCCGGCTCGCGTGCCAGATCGAACAGACGCTGCGTGGCGAAGTGCTCGACCTCGTCGTCGTAGTCGATCTGCAGGCTGCGCACGCAGGGCCCGGCCTGCAGCACGTTGTTCATGCTGATGCCCGACGGCTTGTCGCGCGGGCCGGCGGCCCAGTTCGGCGTCCAGGAGAAGTCGGCCGGGTAGATGTCGGTGGTGAGGCGCTCCGCGAAGCCGTGCAGCTGGTCGGGGCCGATGAAATGCATCTTGCCGCAGAGGATCGTGAGGTAGCCCGCGGAGTCGAGCGCGTGCGCGAGCGTGGGCACCGAGGCCGGCAGCTCGCTCGCGTTGTCGTAGGCACCGATCGTGGTGGGGAGCCGCCCGGCCAGCATCGAGAAGCGCGACGGCGCGCAGATCGGCGAGTTGCAGTACGCCGCGTCGAACACGACGCCGCCGTCTGCCAGCGCCTGCAGGTGCGGCGCCTTCACCACCGCGCCGCCGTAGCAGGGCAGCGGCGCCGCCGCCATCTGGTCGGCCATCACGAAGAGGATGTTCGGCTGCGTCACGGCGGTGGCGACCCCGGGGCAGGCGGTGGTCAACGCAGCAGGCTCATTCGATTCGCGCGCCGGACGTGCGGATCACCTCGGTCCAGCGTGCGCGCTCGCCCTTGACCATGGCGGCGAAGGCTTCCGGGCTGCTGCTGAGGACGTCGGCTCCCTGCTTGGCGAAGGATTCGCGCACCTCCGGCATCGCCAGCGCGGCGAGCGTTTCCTTGTGCAGACGGGCGACGACGGCATCGGGCGTGCCGGCGGGCGCCATGAGCCCGTACCAGGACTCGACGACGAAGCCGGGCACGCCGCCTTCCTGCATCGTCGGGAAGTCGGGCGCTGCAGCCGAGCGCTTCGCACCCGTCACGGCCAGTCCCTTCAGCTTGCCGGCGCGAACGTGCGGCAGGGCCAGCGGCATGTTGACGAAGGCGAACGACGTCTGTCCGGCGATCAGGTCGGTGACGGCCTGCGGCGCGCTCTTGTACGGAACGTGCGTCGCCTTGATGCCCGCCAGGGCATTGAGCATCTCGCCGGAGAGGTGGTTGGATGCACCGTTGCCGAAAGACGCATAGCTCAGCTGGCCGGGCTTGCTGCGCGCCAGGGCCACGAGCTCGGCGACGCTGTTCACGCCGAGCGACGGATGGACGACCAGCAGGTTGGGCACCGAGGCGACCGGCGTGATCGGCCTGAAGTCGCGCTCGGCATCGAACGGCAGCTTGGCATAGAGGCCGGGGTTGATGGTGTGCGTGCCGGTGGTGGCCATCACCAGCGTGTAGCCGTCGGCCGGTGCCTTGGCGACGGCGTCGACGCCGAGATTGCCACCGGCGCCCGGCTTGTCGTCGACCACCACCGGCTGGCCGAGGCGCTCGGCGAGCTGCTGCGCGAGCACCCGGGTGAGGATGTCGACGCCACCGCCGGCGGCGAACGGAACGACGATGTGGACGGGCTTGCTCGGAAAGGTCTGGGCCAGGGCGGCCGCCGGAACGAGGAGCGCGAGCGAAAGCGCGCACAGCGTCACGGCAGAACGGGTGGATCCGGACATGGGGTACTCGTCGATGTAATGGATTACAGCGTGAGCCGCGAATGTGACACGGTGACGTCATCCGCAACAGCGGGCCAACCCATGCCTTCGAGTCTACGGTCGGCTTCCAAGGGCCCGGAGGTTGCAGCACGACGAACCTCGGCTATGGTCTGCGCGACGACGCCATGCATGACTTCGTGCCCACCGACGGTCGCCCGTCGACGCCGACGTGGTCGTCGCCGGCGCGGGCGTCATCGGCATCGCCGTGGCGCGGTCACTGGCGCTGAGCGGTCGCGAGGTGATCGTGCTCGAGGCCGAAGGCGGCATCGGCGAGCACACGTCGTCGCGCAATTCCGAGGTCGTCCATGCCGGCCTCTACTACCCGACCGGCTCGTTGAAGGCACGGCTGTGCGTGGCGGGTCGCGACCTGCTCTACGCGTTCTGCGGCGAGCGCGGCATCCCGCACCGACGCATCGGCAAGGTGCTCATCGCGACCGACGACAGCGAGCGTCCGGCGCTGGAGGCGATTCGCAGGCAAGCCGCCGCCAACGCTGTGCCCGTCGAGTCGCTCGACGCCGCGCAGGTCGCTGCGCTCGAGCCTTCGGTGGTGGCCGTCGCGGGGCTGTGGTCTCCGCTCACCGGCATCGTCGACAGCCACGCGCTCATGCTTGCGCTGCAAGGCGATGCCGAATCAGCGGGCGCGACCTTCGCGTTCCGGACGCGTGTCGCATCCATCGACGTGGACGCCAGAGAAGACGGCGCCGTCACGGTCTCCACCGCCGGCGCAGACGCGACCACGCTGCGCTGCCGACTCTTCATCAACGCCTGCGGCCTCGGCGCGAACGCGCTGGCGATCGCATCGGGCGGCAGCGTCGCCGACGGTGTCGAACCGCTCTGGCTCGCGAAGGGTCACTACTTCTCGTTGAGCGGCCGCTCGCCGTTTCGCCACCTCGTCTACCCGATGCCGAACGCGGCGGGCCTCGGTGTCCACGTCACGCTCGACCTGACCGGCCAGGCGCGCTTCGGTCCCGATGTCGCGAGCTGGTCGCGCGAGATCGACTACCGGTTCGACAACGACCGCGAGGCCGCCTTCTACGCCGCGATCCGGCGCTATCACCCGGCGCTCGCAGACGGTGCACTGCAGCGCGGCTACACGGGCCTGAGGCCGAAGCTCGTCGAGCCGGGCTCGATTCGCGCAGCGGACTTCCGCATCGTCCGCGACGCCGGCTCGGGGCGTGCGCGCGTGATCCAGCTGTTCGGCATCGAGTCACCCGGGCTGACCGCGTCGCTGGCGATCGCGAAGGAGGTCGAACGATTGATCAAGGGGGCGTGAATACTGTATAAATAGATGGGGTATCCGCTTAGCTCCAGTCACCCCAATACTACTGGATGTCCATCCAGTATATGCTTGCGTCTTGCTGGTGTCGGTTTCTTGCGCACGACGTCCTCATACGTCACCGGTTCCGTGACGACGGCCTGCTGCAGCAAGCGATAGAACAGCATGCCGCGCGAGGCCGAGGTGCGGCGGTTGAAGCGGAACACGAACTCATTGAGATAGGCGTCGAGATGCTCTGGTTGAACCGATCCGTGGTGGGTGCCCAGGATCCAGCGCTTGATGAGCGAGGCCACCCGGTGCACGCCGGCCATCGACACGTGCGCGGGCACGTCCGAGCCGAGCATGACGGTGCGCCGGTGCTCATAGCCCAGCTCGTCAAGCGACCGGTAGGCGGCCGAGCCGTCGGTGCGCACCTCGGCACCGGGCTCGACGGCTTCCTGCACGAACGGGATCACGCAGGACGCAGAGTCATCGGCGATGCGGCGCAGCCGGATTCGCCCGAACCCCTTGGGCTCGAGCATCTCCACCGCAATGACCACCAGCACCTTGTCCGTGTTGCTCTTGCGCCCTGCGCGGCTGATCGGCTCCTGCCGGTCGGTGAGGGCGAGGAAGGTCTCATCGACTTCGACCTGGCCTTTGAGGCGCTCGCGGCCGGGCCGCACCATGGCACGGCGGAAGCGGTGCAGCATGGTCCAGGCCGTCTGGTAGCTGCCAAGACCGAGCACGCGCTGCAGCCCGAGAGCGCTCACTCCCTGCTTCTGGTTGGTCAGGTACCACGCCGCGGCCAGCCACACGCGCAGCGGCGTGCGGGTCTTGTCGAAGATGGTGCCGGCCGTCACGGTGCTCTGCCGGCCGCAGTCCCGGCACATCAGTCGGCTGCGGCTCGAACGGTATGGCTCGCCTGCACTGCCGCACGCCGGGCAGACGAATCCGCCAGGCCAGCGCAGTCCTTCCAGATACGACGAGCAGGCCTCTTCGCTGCCGAACCAGTCCAAGAACTCGGTCCAGTTGCGCGGATAGTCGGTGCCCGCGATCGGCCCGGCTACCTGAACATCCATCCGCCGATCCTAGCTTGACTGGAGCTAAGCGGATACCCTATCTAAATAGACAGTATGAACACGCCCGCACGCCGGATCGACGCCGCCGAAGCCCCGCGACCCGAGTTCTCGGCGCGCGGCCCGTACAAGGGTCGCGGAACGATCTGGGCCATCGACCACCGTTTCCACTCGACGTCGACGGAGGCGTTCGACGACGGCTGGGGCACCGCCGACCAGAACGCGACCGAGGAGCGCGTCGGTCCCGAGACGACGGTGATCGAGCAGCAGGCGAAATCGATCCTGTCGAGCAACGATTCGCCCGACCTGTCGTTCGACCTCGCGATCAACCCCTACCGGGGCTGCGAACACGGTTGCATCTACTGCTTCGCCCGGCCGACGCACAGCTACCTCAACCTCTCTCCGGGGCTGGACTTCGAGACGCGCATCGTCGCCAAGGTCAACGCCGCCGAGAAGCTGCGCGAAGCCCTGGCCAGCCGGGCGTACGAGCCGACGCCGATCAACATCGGCGCCTCGACCGACGCCTACCAGCCGGTCGAACGAACGCTCCGGATCACCCGCTCCGTGATCGAGGTGCTGTCCGCGTGCGACCACCCGTTCACGGTGGTCACCAAGTCGTCGGGCATCGAACGCGACCTCGACCTCGTCGCACCGATGGCGGCCAAGCGGCTCGTGCAGGTGTTCGTCTCGGTGACCTCGCTCGACCCGACTCTCGCCCGCATCATGGAGCCGCGTGCAGCGGCGCCGCATCGGCGGCTGAAGACGATCGAGGCGCTGGCGAAGGCGGGCGTGCCGGTCGGCGTCAGCGTCTCGCCGATCATCCCGTTTCTCAACGAGCCCGACATCGAGCGCATCCTCGCGTCGGCCGCTTCGGCTGGCGCGACATCGGCGTTCGGCATCGTCCTGAGGCTGCCGTGGGAGGTGAACCCGCTGTTCCAGCGCTGGCTCGAGCAGCACTTCCCCGACCGCGCCGCACGCGTGATGGCCCGCATCCGCGACATGCGCGGCGGCAAGGACTACGACGCGAACTTCAAGACGCGGATGAAAGGCACGGGGGTCTGGGCGCAACTCATCGCACAGCGCCTGCAGAAGGCGAAAGTGCGCCATGGCCTCGACCGCGAGCGCCCGGACCTCGACATCACCCGGTTCCGCAAGCCCGCGCCGCCCGACCGCACCGGGCAAGCCAGCCTGTTCGCCTGACGCCGCCTCAGGCCTTGAACAAGTCCTTCACCCGGTCGCTCCAGGTCTTCGCGTTCGGCGAGTGCCGGTCGCCTGCCTTGGTCAGGCTTTCGTCGAGCTCCTTCATCAGCTTCTTCTGGTGCTCGGTGAGCTTGATCGGCGTCTCGACCGTCACGTGGCAGTACAGATCGCCGGGATAGCTCGATCGCACTCCCTTGATGCCCTTGCCGCGCAGGCGAAACGTCTTGCCGTGCTGCGTGCCTTCCGGCAAGTCGATCTCGGCACGGCCGCCGATGGTCGGCACCTCGACGGTCGCGCCGAGGGCAGCGCTCGTCATGCCGACCGGCACCTTGCAGTGCAGGTCGTCGCCGTCGCGCTCGAAGATCTCGTGCTGCTTGATGCGGATCTCGATGTAGAGATCGCCAGCCGGGCCGCCGTTGGGCCCGGGCTCGCCGTTGCCGCTCGATCGGATCCGCATGCCCTCGTTGATGCCGGGCGGGATCTTCACCTCCAGCGTCTTGTTCTTCTTCAATCGTCCCTGTCCGTGGCAGGTCAGGCAAGGCTCCGGGATGATCTTGCCGGTGCCGCGGCAGGTCGGGCACGTCTGCTGGATGCTGAAGAAGCCCTGACGCATCTGCACCTGTCCGGCGCCGTGGCAGGTGGTGCACGAGATCGGCGACGTGCCCGGTTTCGCTCCCGACCCCGTGCACGTCTCGCAGGTCTCCCACGAGGGGATGCGGATCTGCGTGTCCTTGCCGTGCGCTGCCTCCTCGAGCGTGATCTCCATCGCGTAGCTCAGGTCACCACCGCGGTAGACCTGCTGGCCACCGGCCCCGCCGCGGCGGCCGTTGCCGAAGATGTCGCCGAAGATGTCGCCGAACGCCTCGGCGAATCCGCCGAAGCCCTCGGCACCGCCGCGCATGCTCGGGTCGACGCCGGCGTGCCCGAACTGGTCGTAGGCGGCGCGCTTCTGCGGCTCCGACAGCATCTCGTAGGCTTCCTTCGCCTCCTTGAACTGCTCCTCCGAGCCCTTCGACGCCTCACCCTGGTTGCGATCCGGGTGATGCTTCATCGCCAGCTTGCGATAGGCCTTCTTGATGTCGTCGTCGCTTGCGTTCTTCGCGACGCCGAGCACCTCGTAGTAGTCGCGTTTGGCCATCCACCGGCTCCCATGTTCTTCTGTCGCGCGAACGCCGCGTTGAGGGACAGGCCAACGGCCTGATCCCTCGAACGCGGCGAGCTATTTCGACGGCAAAGCCGTTGAACTAACCTTTCTTCACTTCCTTGAACTCCGCATCGACGACGTTCTCGTCGTCGGCCTTGGCCGGTCGCGCCGCTTCTTCCGGTGGCGCTTCACCGGCGCCTCCTGCTGCGGCCTGGGCCGCCTGCGCATCGGCATACACCTTCTCGCCGAGCTTCTGGCTCGCCGTCATCAGCGCCTCGGTCTTGGCCTCGATGGTCGCCTTGTCGTCCGACTTCAGCGCCTCCTCGGCTTCCTTCACTGCCGTCTCGATCTTTTCCTTCTCGCCCGCATCGAGCTTCTCGCCATGCTCGGCGAGGCTCTTCTTCACGCTGTGGACCATCGCATCGGCCTGGTTGCGTGCCTGGATGACCTCGAGCTTCTTCTTGTCGTCGGCGGCGTTGACCTCGGCGTCCTTGACCATCTGCTGGATCTCCGCTTCGGAGAGACCCGAGTTCGCCTTGATGGTGATCTTGTTCTCCTTGCCGGTCGCCTTGTCCTTCGCGGTGACGTGCAGGATGCCGTTGGCGTCGATGTCGAACGTGACCTCGATCTGCGGCATGCCGCGCGGAGCCGGGGCGATGCCCTCGAGGTTGAACTCGCCGAGCGACTTGTTGCCGCTCGCCATTTCGCGCTCGCCCTGGTAGACCTTGATCGTCACCGCCGGCTGGTTGTCGTCGGCGGTCGAGTAGACCTGGGCATGCTTGGTCGGGATGGTCGTGTTCTTCTGGATCATCTTCGTCATCACGCCGCCGAGCGTTTCGATGCCGAGGCTGAGCGGGGTGACGTCGAGCAACAGCACGTCCTTGCGGTCACCGGTCAGCACCTGGCCCTGGATGGCGGCGCCGACGGCCACCGCCTCGTCAGGGTTGACGTCCTTCCTCGGCTCCTTGCCGAAGAACTCCTTGACCTTGTCCTGCACCTTGGGCATGCGCGTCATGCCGCCGACGAGGATGACGTCGTCGATCTGGCTGGTCGACACGCCGGCATCCTTGATCGCCACCTTGCACGGCTCGATCGTGCGCGCGATCAGGTCCTCGACGAGCGCCTCGAGCTTGGCCCGGGTGAGCTTGATGCTGAGGTGCTTCGGGCCCGATGCGTCAGCCGTGACGTAGGGCAGGTTGATGTCGGTCTGCGTGTTGCTCGAAAGCTCGATCTTCGCCTTCTCCGCCGCTTCCTTCAGGCGCTGCAGTGCGAGCACGTCCTTCGACAGGTCGACGCCCTGGTCCTTCTTGAACTCGGCGATGATGTAGTCGATGATGCGCTGGTCGAAGTCTTCGCCGCCGAGGAAGGTGTCGCCGTTGGTCGACAGCACCTCGAACTGCTTCTCGCCGTCGACGTCGGCGATTTCGATGATCGAGACGTCGAAGGTGCCGCCGCCGAGGTCGTAGACGGCGATCTTGCGATCGCCCTTGTGCGCCTTGTCGAGGCCGAACGCCAGCGCTGCGGCCGTCGGCTCGTTGATGATGCGCTTGACGTCGAGGCCGGCGATCCGGCCTGCGTCCTTCGTTGCCTGGCGCTGCGAATCGTTGAAATAAGCAGGAACCGTGATGACGGCTTCGGTGACCTTCTCGCCGAGATAATCCTCGGCGGTCTTCTTCATCTTGCGCAGGATCTCGGCCGAGACCTGCTGCGGCGCGAGCTTCTCGCCGCGCACCTCGACCCATGCGTCGCCGTTGTCGGCCTTGGCGATCCTGAAGGG
>JBBSUK010000041.1:0-24238 GCA_038234975.1 Burkholderiales bacterium | reverse complement strand
TCGACTGGGCGAGCGCCGCGGCCGAGGCGAGCGTCAGTGCGACGGCGGTGATGCGAACGAGGGTGGTCGTCATGTCGTCTCCTTGCTTGATGTGTCGTCGATCAGAACAGGGCCGCGTCGAGCGCGAGCAGAGGCTCCGCGCCGGCGCGGGCCGAGCGGATGAGGCCCGCCGTCTCGGGCAGCAGCTTGGCGAAATAGACCCGCGCGGTGGCGAGCTTGGCGATGTAGAACGGGTCGCCCGCGTCCTGCTTGTCGAGCGCGAGCTTCGCCATCCTCGCCCACAGATAGGCGAACACCAGGTGGCCGCACACGCGCAGGTAGTCGACCGCCGCGGCGCCGACCTCGTCGGGGTTCTTCAGTGCCTTCATGCCGATCTCGGTGGTCAGCTTGGTCACCTTCTCGCCGAGGTCGGCGAGGGGGTTCACGAACTCCTGCATCGCCTCGTTCGTGCCCTCCTCCTCGACGAACTCGCGCACCATCGCGCCGAACTTCTTCAGCTTCGCGCCGTTGTCGGAGAGCACCTTGCGCCCGAGCAGGTCGAGCGACTGGATCGTGTTCGTGCCCTCGTAGATCATGTTGATCCGCGAATCGCGGACGAACTGCTCCATACCCCACTCGCGGATGTAGCCGTGGCCGCCGAAGACCTGCATGCAGTGCGAGGTCGCGATCCAGGCGTTGTCGGTGAAGAAGGCCTTGACGATCGGCGTCAGCAGCGCCACCAGGTCGGCGCAGTCCTGGCGCTCGGCGGCGTCGTCGCTGCCGCGCTCGCGGTCGAGCAGCAACGTCGTGAACATCGCGAGCGCCCGGCCGCCCTCGGCGTAGGCGCGCGCCGTCAGCAGCATCTTGCGCACATCGGGGTGGACGATGATCGGGTCGGCCGGCTTGTCGGGCGCCTTCGGGCCCGACAGCGACCGCATCTGCAACCGGTCCTTCGCGTAGGCCGCGGCGTTCTGGTAGGCGACCTCCGTGAGACCCAGCGACTGCATGCCGACACCGATGCGCGCCGCGTTCATCATCACGAACATCGCCTGCAGGCCCTTGTTCGGCTCGCCGACGAGACTCCCTTCGGCGCCGTCGAGGACGATCTGCGCCGTCGCGTTGCCGTGGATGCCCATCTTGTGCTCGAGCCCGGAGCAGAAGATCGCGTTGCGCTCGCCGAGCTTGACGCCGTCGCCGTCGGACACGACCTTGAACTTCGGCACGATGAACAGCGAGATGCCCTTGGAGCCCTCCGGTGCGTCCGGGAGCCGCGCGAGGACGAGGTGGATGATGTTCTCCGCCAGGTCGTGCTCGCCGGCGGAGATGAAGATCTTGTTGCCCGTCAGCTTGTACGACCCGTCGGCCCGTGGCTCGGCTTTCGTCCGCAGCATGCCCAGGTCGGTGCCGCACTGCGGCTCCGTCAGGCACATCGTGCCCGTCCAGTGACCGCTCACGATCTTTTCGAGGTAGGTCTTCTTCTGCTCGTCGGACCCGTGCTCGACGAGGCATTCGTAGGCGCCGTGCGACAGCCCCGGGTACATCGTCCACGCCTGGTTCGCGGAGTTGAGCATTTCGAAGACGCACTGGTTGACGACATGCGGCAGACCCTGGCCGCCGAGCGCCGGGTCGCAACTCAGCGCCGGCCAGCCGCCCTCGACGTACTTTGCGTAGGCATCCTTGAAGCCGGTCGGCGTGCGCACCTCGTGGGTCGCCTTGTCGAGCGTGCAGCCTTCCTCGTCGCCCTTCGCGTTGAGCGGTGCGACGACGGCTGCCGCGAACTTGCCGGCCTCCTCGAGCACGGCGTCGACGGTGTCGGCGTCGAGGTCGGCGTGCCGCGGCAGCGCCTTGAGCACGTCGACGACGCCGAACAGCTCGTGGAGCACGAATCGCATGTCGCGCAGGGGCGGCGTGTAGGTGGGCATGGGAGACGTCCTCTGAAGATGATGAATGAAGTCGGCTCGGCCGTCTCAGCCCGCAACGGCCCGCCAGCCGTCGACAACGCGGGTGAAGCCACGGCGCGCCCGCGCTTCGGCACCGGCGTGGCGAAGGAAGCGCGCATCGTGGTGCAGCGCCAGGATCAGGCCGTGGATCTCGAACAGGAGCTGGCCGACGTCGGTGTCGGCGCGCAGGTGGCCTTCGGAGACGGCGGCGCGCATCGCGCGCTCGAGCGCCCGCTGCCAGGTCCGCACCATGTCGACCAGGGCGTCGCGCACCGGTCCCGGCCGGTCGTCGAACTCGACGGCGCCGCTGATGTAGATGCAGCCCGAGTCGACTTCGACGGAAACACGACGGATCCAGCGCTCGAACAACGCCTCGAGTCGCGGCAGACCGCGCGGCTCGGCGATCGCCGGCCTGAAGATCTCGGCCTCGAAGCGAGCGTGGTACTCGCGCACCACGGAGATCTGCAGCTCTTCGCGCGATCCGAAGTGCGCGAACACGCCGGACTTGCTCATGCCGGCCGTCTCGGCGAGGGCGCCGATCGACAGTCCCTCGAGCCCGATCTGCGACGCAAGTCCGAGCGCCGCGTCGACGATGTTGGCCCTCGTCTGTCGGCCTTTGGCCAGGACGCGCATGGAGCCGGGAGTCGACGGATCGGCTTCGGCGGAGTCGATGGCGGAGGCGGAGGCGGAGGCGGAGGCGAGAGAATCCAAAGTCATGATCCGTTCGGCGAGCGCCGCCCGGAAAAAAGAACGACCGTGCTATTTTGCAGGAAACGCAGGCCATGAACGACCCGACAGTGCAATCTGGGGCGATCGCCCCATGAAGGTGGCCGTGGTCGGCCTCGGTGCGGTCGGCGGCCTCGTCGCGGCGAGGCTGGCCGGGGCGAGGCATGAGGTGTTCGCGCTCGCCCGCGGGCAGACCCTCGCCAACGTGCGCGACCGCGGACTCGTCGTCGAGTCGAAAGGCGAACGGAGGACCGCGCGCGTCGACGCGTCCGACGATCCCTCGACCGCAGGCGTGCAGGACGTGGTGCTGATCGCGCTCAAGGCGCCGGCGCTCGCAGCCGTCGCGCCCACGCTCGAGCCGCTCATCGGCCCGGGCACCGTCGTCGTTCCGGCGATGAACGGCGTGCCCTGGTGGTTCCTTCCGGCGGCGATGCCCGGGCAGCCGCCGCTCGACAGCGTCGACCCGGGCGGCCGTCTGCTCGCGCGCTTCCCGCTCGAGCGCGTGCTCGGCTGCGTCGTGCACCTGTCGGCGTCGTGCCCGGAACCCGGCGTCGTGCGCCACGCCTTTGGCGAACGTCTCATCGTCGGCGAGCCGCTCGGCGGCGACTCGGCGCGCACCCGCGCGGTGTGCGACGCGCTCGCCGATGCCGGCTTCGAGGCCGAGGCGAGCGCCGACGTGCGCCGCGACGTCTGGTACAAGCTCTGGGGCAACATGACGATGAATCCGGTGTCGGCGCTGACCGGCGCGTCGAGCACGCCGATCCTCGACGACCCGCTCGTCTTCGGCTTCATGGTCCGCGCGATGGCCGAGGCGGCGGCGATCGGCGCGAAGCTCGGCTGCGCCATCGAGCAGTCGGGCGCCGAGCGGATGCAGCTCGCCCGACAGCTCGGCGACTTCCGCACCTCGATGCTGCAGGACATTGCCGCCGGCCGCCCGCTCGAGCTCGACGCGCTCGTCACCGCGGTGCACGAGATCGGCGGTCGCGTCGGCGTCGACACGCCCAACATCGGCGCCCTGCTCGGCCTGTCGAGGCTGATGGCGCGCGTGCGCGGCCTCTACCCGGCCGCAACACCGCCGGGTTGACGGCCTCCCGTCCGCTGCCGCCATGCATTACGCTAGCGGCTCCATGGACGTTCTCCAGCTCGATCTGTCCGGCCGACCGCAGGCCTGGGTGTCGTCGAAGGAGGCCGCCATCCTCTACGCCAGCGACAGCGTCGCCTGGACGCTCGGCATCCCGTTCCACGTGCTGCGCGGCGGCATCCAGCGGCGCACCGGACTGCAGTCGCGGATCGAGGTGCATCCCATCATCGCCGTCCGCGGCGCGGTGCCGAGCCGCGCCTGGCGGCGAACTCCGGCGCTGTCGAACCCGAAGCTGTTCGCGCGCGACCGGCAGGTCTGCGCCTACTGCGCCGGCCACTTCCCGCTCGACGAGCTGACCCGCGAGCACGTCGTGCCGACCTCGCGAGGAGGCGCCGACTCGTGGATGAACTGCATCACGGCGTGTCGCTCCTGCAACGGCCACAAGGGCAATCGCCTGCCCGAAGAAGTCGGCCTGTCGCTGCACTACCTGCCCTACGTGCCGAGCCTGCACGAGGACATGATCCTGCGCGGCCGTCGCATCCTCGCCGACCAGATGGAGTTCCTGCTCGCCAGCGTGCCGAAGTCGAGCCGGCTGCACGGCTGAGACGCGGCATCCCGCTCGCGGGCGGAAACAATCGTCCAGGTCGAAGGTCGCCGCGCCAGCGGGCACCCGCGGCAAGAGGCCGCGCTTGCATCTATGCTGCGCCGCTTTCGCATCCCGGTAGCCGCATGCCCACGCTCTTCGACCCCGTCTCCGCCGGCGACCTGCGCCTGGCCAACCGCATCGTCATGGCGCCGCTCACGCGCAACCGCTCGCCGAACGCGGTGCCGACCGAGCTCGCCGTCACCTACTACCGGCAGCGCGCGACCGCCGGCCTGATCGTCACCGAGGCGACGGCCGTCAGCCACCAGGGCCAGGGCTACGCCGACGTGCCCGGCCTCTACGCGACCGAACAGCTCGACGCATGGCGCCGCGTGACCGACGCGGTGCATGCCGACGGCGGCCGCATCGTCGTGCAGCTCTGGCACGTCGGCCGCGTCTCGCACACGTCGCTGCAGCCCGGCGGCGGCGCCCCGGTGGCGCCCTCGGCGATCACCGCGAAGACCAAGACCTACGTCGTCGAAGGTGGCAAGGGCAGCTTCGTCGAAACGTCGACGCCGCGGGCCCTCCGCCTCGACGAGCTGCCCGGCATCGTCGACGACTTCCGCCGCGCCGCGATCGCCGCCGTCGAGAGCGCCGGCTTCGACGGCGTCGAGATCCACGGCGCCAACGGCTACCTGCTCGACCAGTTCCTCAAGACCGGCGCGAACTCGCGCGACGATGCCTACGGCGGCTCGGTCGAGAACCGCGCACGGTTGATGCTCGAGGTGGCCGCGGCGGTGGCCGGCGCCGTCGGCGGCGGTCGCACCGGCATCCGCCTGTCGCCCGTCACCCCCGCCAACGACATCGTCGACGCCGACCCGAAGCCCCTCTTCGACCACGTCGTGCGCGGCCTCGGGCCGCTCGGCCTCGCGTACCTGCACCTCATCGAAGGCGCCACCGGCGGACCACGCGAGATCGCCGACCGGCCGTTCGATTTCGCGGCGATGCGCGAAGCCTGGCGCGCTGCAGGTGGGCACGGCGCGTGGATGGTGAACAACGGCTACGACCGCGCGCTCGCCGAACAGGCGATCGAGAGCGGCGCCGATCTGGTCGCGTTCGGAAAGCCCTTCCTCGCCAACCCGGACCTGGTCCGTCGACTGAGGGAAGGTTCCCCGCTCAACGCGCCCGACAAGTCGACCTTCTACGGCGGCGGCGCGGAGGGCTACACGGATTACCCGGCGCTCGGTTGATGCGACGCCGACAACGGCGGTCCGCGCCGCCGCGATGCGTCAGGCGCGCCCGAGCGCCGTCGCCAGCGTCTCGACCAGCACGCGACGGACTCGCGTGAACTCGCGGCCGCCGGCCTCCGCGTAGCGCTGGTTCAGCTCGAGCTCCACGCCGACGTAGCGGTCGGCCGCGAGCTTGCGGCGCAGCGGCGACATGATGCCGTCGCTCGCCCCGAGGTAGGGGTAGTTGCGGCGCAGGCGCAGCGTCGGGTCGGTCTGGCGCAGCGCTGCGATCCAGGCTGCCGCGAGCGCCGACTCGCCGGACCGCTTCGGGTCGTAGAGGATGCCGACGTCGGCGCTCCGCACGACGCCGCCCAGCACCGGCGTGAAGCTGTGCGACGCGATGTGGACGACGCGCCCTCGCCTGGCAGCGGCGACGATCGCCGCGTCGACCTTGGCGCGGTGCGGGCGATAGTGGCGGTCGAGGATGGCGCGGCGCTCGTCGATCGGCAGGTCGCGCGTCGCCTCCGAATGCAGGCCCGGGTTGCCGACCGAGCGGTTGAGGTCGACGAGCAGGCGCGTCGTCGTCTCGAAGTACAGCGGCGCGTCGAGGCGCGCCGCCATCTCGCGGGCCAGGATCAACGCACCCGGGTCCCAGCCGCGATGCGTGGGCAGCAGATGCGCGTGGCCGGCGAAGAGCGGCGCGTAGCGTGCGGGCACGGCGTTGCCGGCGTGCTCGCAGGTGATGACGACCCCGTCGCGGCCTGCGCCGCCGCTCGCGCCCCTCGTCACATCGGCGGCGTGAAACCGTCGCGCCCGGCGAGCGCGCGCACGGCGGTCGGCTTGCCGTCGCGCATCTGCGCCACGACCAGGACCTTCGCGCCCGACACGCAGGTGGCGGCCGCGACGGCGGCAAGGCAGGAGGCGAGGAGGCGGTGTGTCATGGAGTCCGCTCGGGCAGGTCAGCCCGGATCGTCGCACGCCGCCGTCACGACGACCTCGACCCGCCAGCCCGGCCTCGCCAGCGGCGCCTCGACGGTCGCGCGCGACGGTGGGCTCTCGGGCGAGACCCAGCCGTCCCACACCGCGTTCATGCCGTTGTAGTCGGCGATGTCGGCGAGGAAGACCTGCACCGAGAGGATCCGCGACTTGTCGCTGCCGGCCTCTTCGAGCAAGCGGTCGACGGCGGCCAGGACCTGGGTGGTCTGGCCGCGGATGTCGGCCTTGGCGTCGTCGGCGACCTGCCCGGCGAGGTAGACGACGCCGCGGTGGATGGACGCTTCGCTGTAGCGCTTGGCGGGATGCAGGCGTCGGACGGTCATGCTCACGGGATGCTCCTGTCGATCGTGGTTTCGGGCGGCGACGATAACGGGCCGGCGTCTTCGCCTCAGCGCGGGCCGGCGATCGAAACGGGGTCGACGTTGGCGCCGCAGATCACCAGCAGCACACGCTCGTCGCCGCCGACCGGAACCTTGCCGGTCTGCAGCGCTGCGAGCGGCAGCGCCGCCGCCGGCTCGACGGCAAGGCGAAGCTCGCTCCACATCGCGTTCTGCGCCTTGCGGATCGCGTCGTCCGTGAGCAGATGCACCGCAGCGACGTGGCGCTGCGCCACGCCCCAGGCGATGTCGCCGATGCGACGCGCGCCGAGCGAATCGGCGGCGATGCCGGAGACGGCTACATCGACCGGGCTGCCGGCCTCGCGGGCCCTGAACAGCGTCGGCGCCAGCTCGGGCTCGAGCGCGTGCACGGCGCAGCGACCCTGGAACCAGGCCGCGACGCCGGCGATCAACCCGCCGCCGCCGACGCTCACGAGCGCATGGTCCGGAACCCCGGCGTCGGCCTCCACCTCCGCGGCGAGCGTGCCGGCGCCGACGACGACCTCGCGCTGGTCGTAGGCGTGCATCAGCAGCGCACCGGTCTCGGCCTGCCGCGCCAGGCTGGCGGCCAGCGCATCGGCATAGCCCGCGCCGCCGACCGTCAGCACGGCCCCGAGCGCGAGCAGCTTCGACCGCTTGGCCTGACCCGTCGTCTCCGGGACGAACACCTCGCAGCGCGCGCCCATCGCCTTCGCCGCGACGGCGACGGCAATGCCGGCGTTGCCGCCCGATGCGATGACGACGCCGGCATCGGGCACCGGATTCGAGCGCATGCGGTTGAACATGCCGCGCGCCTTGAAGCTGCCGCCGGCCTGAAGGTGTTCGAGCTTGAGCCACAGCTCGCCGCCGGCCAGGCCGAGCTGCTCGCCGCGCAGGCGCATCAGCGGCGTGCGCCGCACGTCGGCGCGGATGCGGGTACAGGCCTCGGCGATCTCGTCGCGGGTGATGTCGTTCATGGTCGACAAGGCTACCCTGCGCCGCGCCTCGGTCTTGCTGGCAACATGTCGCCGATGGACATGCCCGCTCAGCCTTCCGCCCGCGCCCTCGAGCTCGCCCGCACGCTGGTGCGCATGAACACCGTCAGCCGCGAGTCGAATCTCGAGTTGATCCACTTCGTGCGCGACGAACTGTCGCGGCACGGCGTCTCCAGCACCCTCACGTGGGACGACGAGCGCCGCAAGGCCAACCTGTTCGCCACCGTCGGCGACGGCAAGCGGGCCGGCGTCGTGCTTTCGGGCCACACCGACACCGTGCCTTGGGACGGGCAGGACTGGTCGCTCGACCCGCTCGGTGCCGACTTGCGCGACGGGCGCCTGTATGGCCGTGGCAGCGCCGACATGAAGTCGTTCATCGGTCTTGCGGTGGCGCAGGTGCCGGCCTGGCTCGAAGCCGATCTTCCGTTCGCGGTCCACCTCGCGTTCAGCTACGACGAGGAAACCGGCGCCTTCGGCGCGCCGCGCCTGCTCGCCGACCTGCGCGAGCGCGGCATCGCGCCGCTGGCCTGCATCGTCGGCGAGCCGACCGGCATGGTGCCCGCGCTCGCGCACAAGGGCGTCTACCGCTGGCGCTGCTGCGTCAAGGGACACGCGGCGCATTCGTCGCTGACGCCGCAGTCGGTCAACGCCATCGAGGTCGGCGCCCGCGTCATCGGCAAGCTCGGCGACATGGCCGCGCGCTGGCGCGACCGCGACCCTCACTACGACGGCTTCGACGTTCCCTTCACGACCGGCTCGGTCGGCATGATCGAAGGCGGCATCGCCGACAACGTCGTGCCGGCCGATTGCGCGTTCCGCTACGAGATCCGCAACCTGCCCGGCACCGACGCCGAGCAGATGCAGGCCGAGCTGACGGCCTTCGCCGCGTCGCTCGAGCCGCGGATGCGCGCGGTTGCCGCCGAGACCGGCATCGGCTTCGAGCCGATCTGCGCCGTGCCGTCGTTCCTGGCGCGCGACGACGACCCGGCGGTGCTGCTGGCGCGCCGCCTCGCCGCGGGCGAGGCGACGACGCTCGTCGCCTTCGGCACCGAGGCCGGGCTCTTCCAGCGCGCCGGCATCCCGACCGTCGTGTGCGGGCCGGGCCACATCGCGCAGGCGCATCAGGCCGACGAGTACGTGAGCCTGGCCCAACTCGCCGATTGCGAGCGCTTCCTGCAGGCATTGGCGGCGATCGACGTCGACCAGCTGGCGACGGCAGGCCCGGCGACATGAGCGTGGGCGGGGGCGTGCGCGACGACCCTCGTGCCCGCTCCTGCGCGCCTCGCGCCGAGCCCGCACGCGCGCTCACGCCGCCGTTGACCGGCTCGCCGCTGCGCGCCGCGATCAGCGCCGCCACTCGCCCACCCGAGGCCGACGTCGTCCCGGCCCTGCTCGACTCGGCCCGTTTGCGGCCCGCCGACGCCGCGGCCACCGACGCGCTGGCGCTGCGCCTCGCACGCGGCGTTCGCGAACGCTCGCTCGGCAGTGGTCGAGCCGGCCTCGTGCAGGGCCTGCTGCAGGAATTCGCGCTCAGCTCGCAGGAAGGCGTGGCGCTCATGTGCCTGGCCGAAGCGCTGCTGCGCATCCCCGACGTGGCAACGCGCGACGCCTTGATCCGCGACAAGATCGCCCGCGGCAACTGGCAGCAGCACCTCGGACAGAGCCCCTCGCTGTTCGTCAACGCCGCGACGTGGGGCCTGCTCGTGACCGGGCGACTGATCGCGACACACAGCGAGCGCGGCCTCGGGTCGGCACTGGCCCGCATCGTCGGCCGCGGCGGCGAGCCGCTGATCCGAAGGAGCGTCGACATGGCGATGCGCCTCATGGGCGAGCAGTTCGTGACCGGCGAGACGATCGGCGACGCACTCGCCACCGCCAGACGGCGCGAAGCCGAGGGCTTCCGCTACTCGTACGACATGCTCGGCGAAGCGGCGATGACGGCAGACGACGCCGCCGCCTATCTCGCCTCCTACGAGAGCGCGATCGAGGCGATCGGTCGTGCCTCCGCGGGCCGCGGCGTGATCGAAGGGCCCGGCATCTCGGTCAAGCTCTCGGCGCTGCACCCGCGCTACTCGCGCGCCCAAGTCGAGCGGGTGCGACACGAGCTGTACCCGCGGCTGCTCTGCCTCGCCACGCTCGCGAAGCGCCACGACATCGGCCTCAACATCGACGCCGAGGAGGCCGACCGGCTCGAGCTCTCGCTCGACCTGCTCGAGCGGCTCTGCTTCGAGCCCGATCTCGCCGGCTGGAACGGCATCGGCTTCGTCATCCAGGCCTACCAGAAGCGCTGCCCGGCCGTGGTCGACTGGCTCGTCGACCTCGCGCTGCGCAGCGACCGGCGCCTCATGGTGCGCCTCGTCAAGGGCGCCTACTGGGACAGCGAGATCAAGCGCGCGCAGCAGGACGGCCACGACGGCTACCCGGTCTACACGCGCAAGGCCTACACCGACGTGGCGTACCTCGCCTGCGCGAAGCGGCTGCTCGCGGCGCCCGGGCAGATCTACCCGCAGTTCGCCACGCACAACGCGCACACGCTCGCCGCGATCCACACGATGGCCGGGCCCGAGCGGTATGGGGCCGGGCAGTACGAGTTCCAGTGTCTGCACGGCATGGGCGAGCCGCTGTACGAGCAGGTCGTCGGCTCGCCGAAGGACGGCAAGCTCGGCCGGCCGTGTCGCATCTACGCGCCGGTCGGCATGCACGACACGCTGCTCGCCTACCTCGTGCGACGGCTGCTCGAGAACGGTGCCAACACCTCGTTCGTCAACCGCGTCGCGAGCGACGACGTGCCGCTCGAGACGCTCGTGGAGGACCCGACGGCGACGGTCGACGCGATGGCCGTGGCCGACGGCGCGGTCGGCGTGCCGCACCCGTCGATCCCGCTGCCGCGCGACCTCTACGGCGCCGCTCGGCGCAATTCGCGCGGTCTCGATCTCGCGAGCGAGACGACGCTGACTGCGCTCGAAAGCAGCTTTCGCGACGCGGCCGAGACCGACTGGCGAGCGGCGCCGATGCTCGGCCTCGACCTCGCGCCGAGCGGCGGTCCTCGCGTGGTGCGCAACCCGGCGAACCACGAGGACATCGTCGGCGAGGTCGTCGAGGCGAACGCCGCCGACGTCGATGCTGCCCTCGCCGGTGCCGCGGCCGGCGCCGGCGCGTGGGCCGCGACGTCCCCTGGCGATCGCGCCTCGTGCCTCGAAGGCGCCGCCGACCGACTCGACGACGCCACCGGGCGCCTCGTGCCGCTGCTGGTCCGCGAGTCTGGCAAGACCTGCGCCAACGCTGCATCCGAGATCCGCGAGGCGATCGACTTCCTTCGCTACTACGCCGCCGAGGTGCGGCGCGACTTCGACAACGCCACGCACGTCGCGCTCGGCCCCGTCGTCTGCATCAGCCCATGGAACTTCCCGCTCGCGATCTTCGTGGGTCAGGTGTCGGCGGCGCTCGCCGCCGGCAACGTCGTGCTCGCCAAGCCGGCGGAGCAGACGCCGCTCGTCGCCGCGGAGGCCGTGCGGGCGCTTTGGGCGGCCGGCGTTCCACGGTCCGCGGTGCAGCTGCTGCCGGGCGACGGCACGACCGTCGGCGCCGCGCTGGTGGCCGACGCACGCGTGCAGGGCGTGCTCTTCACCGGCTCGACCGACGTCGCGCGCATCCTGCAGCGCTCGCTCGCGGAGCGCCTCGACCGGCGCGGCGAGCCGGTCGTGCTCGTCGCCGAGACGGGCGGGCAGAACGCGATGGTCGTCGACTCGTCGGCGCTCGCCGAGCAGGTCACCGCCGACGTGATCGCATCGGCGTTCGACAGCGCCGGCCAGCGTTGCTCCGCGCTGCGCGTGCTGTGCGTGCAGCGCGACCTCGCCGACCGGCTGGTGCCGATGCTCGAAGGCGCCGTGCGCGAGCTCGCCGTCGGTGACACGCGGCGTCTGGCCACGGACATCGGTCCCGTGATCGACGCTGAGGCGCAGCACGGCATCGAGCGCCACGTGTCTGCGATGCGCACGATGGGGCGACGCGTGACGCAGCCGACCGTCGGTGCCGCCGATGCAGCGGTAGAGCGCCAGAACGGCGGCACCTTCGTCGCGCCGACGCTGATCGAGATCGACTCGATCGGCGAGCTCGAGCGCGAGGTTTTCGGCCCGGTGCTGCACATGCTGCGCTACGACCGCGACGCGCTGCCCGAGCTGCTCCGTGACATCGACGCCACCGGCTACGGCCTGACGCTGGGCGTGCACAGCCGGATCGACGAGACGGTCGCGCGAGTCGTCGCCACCGCGCGTGTCGGCAACGTCTACGTGAACCGCAACGTCGTCGGCGCGGTGGTCGGCGTGCAGCCGTTCGGCGGCGAGGGCCTGTCGGGCACGGGCCCGAAGGCGGGCGGGCCGCTCTACCTGTTGCGGCTCCTCGTCGAACGGCCCGTCGACGCGATGTCGCGCGCGGTCGCGGCCGCGGCGATGCCCGCCCTGCCGTCGGGCACGCAGGCCATCGTCACGGCGACCGACGCGACCCTGCAGAACCGCGCGCTGCCTGCGCTGCGTCGATGGGCACAGACCGCGGGCTGGCTCGAACTCGCGGTGCAATGCGACGAACTCGCCGCCCGATCGCCGTCGCGCGGCTGGCAGGCCCTGACCGGGCCGACCGGCGAGGCCGATCTTTATGCGCTCTGCCCGCGCGAGGCCGTCCTCTGCCTCGCCGACGCAGACGCCGACGTGCTGCTGCAACTCGCCGCCGTACTCGCGGTCGGCGGCCGCGCGGTCTGGCCGGCCGGTCACCTGAAGTTGCGCGAGACGCTCCCGGACGGGGTGCGCGACCGGATCGCGCTGGCCGGCGACTGGACGAGCGAGGCGGTTCGCTTCGACACCGTGCTGCACCATGGCGACGCAGCGACGCGACTGCCGCTCGCGCAGCAGCTGGCGCGCCGCGCCGGGCCCATCATCGGCCTCGTCTGCCTGGAGCCGGGCGACACGCGCATTCCGCTCGAGCGCCTGCTGGTCGAGCGCTCGATCAGCATCAACACCGCGGCCGCCGGCGGCAACGCCAGCCTCATGACGATCGGCTGAAAGCCCACCATGCTCGAGATCGCCGCCATCTTCCTCGTCATCACGGCGCTGCTCGCGTACGTCAACGCGCGCTTCATCGGCCTGCCGAGCACCATCGGCGTGATGGTCTCGGCGCTGCTGCTGTCGCTCGCGCTCGTCGGGCTCAACATCGTCGGCATCGACCTGGGCCTGCACAGCGCCGAGGAGTCGCTGCTGAAGTCGATCGACTTCTCGACCGTGCTGATGCAGGGCATGCTGTCGCTGCTCCTCTTCGCCGGCGCCCTGCACGTCGACCTGAGCCGGCTCAAGGCCTACCGCTGGCAGGTCGGCGCGCTCGCCGTCGTCTCGACGCTGCTGTCGACGTTGCTGGTCGGCTTCGGCTCGTGGTGGCTGCTGCCGTTCGCCGGCATCGAGTTGCCGCTGATCTATTGCCTGCTGTTCGGTGCGCTCATCTCGCCGACGGACCCGATCGCGGTGATGGGCGTGATCAAGACCGCCGGTGCGCCGGAAGACCTCGAGCTCGTGATTGCCGGCGAGTCGCTGTTCAACGACGGCGTCGGCGTCGTCGTCTTCTCGATCCTGCTCGGCATCGCCGCGAGCGGCACGGTGCCGACGATCGGTGGCGGTCTGATGCTCCTGCTGCGCGAAGCCGGCGGCGGCCTGCTGTTCGGCGCCGTGCTGGGCTACCTCACCTTCGGCCTCCTTCGCAGCATCGACAACTACCAGGTCGAGGTGATGCTCACGCTCGCGGCCGTCACCGGCGGCTACGCGCTCGCCAGCCGGTTGCACGTGTCGGGGCCGCTGGCGATGGTCGTCGCCGGCCTGATGATCGGCAACGGCGGTCGCGCGCTCGCCATGTCCGACCTGACGCGTCGCTACATCGACCTCTTCTGGGAGCTGGTCGACGAGATCCTCAACGCCGTGCTGTTCGTGCTGATCGGCATGGAGGTGCTCGTCGTCGCGTTCTCCGTCAATTTGCTGGTGGCCGCAGCGGTGGCGTTGACGGTGACGCTCGCGGCGCGCGGCCTCACGGTCGGCGTGCCGGTGACGCTGCTCGAGTCGGCTTTCAGGTTGCCGCGCGGCAGCGGCTGGGTGCTGACCTGGGGGGGGCTTCGCGGCGGCATCTCGGTCGCGCTGGCACTGTCGCTGCCGCTCGGCGCCGAGCGCGACATCATCCTGTCGCTCACCTACTGCATCGTCGTCTTCTCGATCCTCGGCCAGGGGCTCACGCTCGGCCGGGTGATCCAGAAGGCGATCGGCGGAAGCAAACCCGATGGCCACTGATCCGGTGCAGTTCGAAGAGGGCCGCGCGACATGACCTCCGCGAGCTACGCGTCGTTCGTCGTCGCCGTCATCGTCTTCCTGATGATCCCGGGGCCCGGCAACCTGGCGCTCATCACGTCGACGGGCAAGGGCGGCGTTCGCGGCGGACTCGCGGCCACGCTCGGCCTGATCGCCGGTGACCAGATCCTGATGTGGCTCGCCGTGGTCGGCGTGGCAGCGCTGTTGACGGCATTTCCGCTCGCCTTCGCGGCCGTGCAGTGGCTGGGCGCGGCCTATCTCGCGTGGCTCGGCCTGCGCCTCATCGTGGCCCGGCCGGGCAGCGGTCCCTTGTTGAGTTTCCGCGCCGGCCACTACTTCGGCCAGGCGCTGGCCGTCACCCTGCTCAACCCGAAGGCGATCGTCTTCTACATGGCGTTCTTCCCGCTGTTCGTCGACCCGACGCAGCACGCGCGTCTTTCGACGTTCGCCATGATGGCGGCGACGATCGCCCTGCTGACCTTCGTCTACGGTTTCGTCGTCACCTTGCTGACCCGCCGCTTCGCGGAGCGGCTGCGCGCCAGCCCGCGGGCCTCACGATGGCTCGGGCGTCTCGCAGGCAGTTTCATGATCGGCTTCGGCGTGAAGCTCGCGCTGGCGCGCTGAACGCGTCGACGAACACCAGGCGGTGCGTCAGAGACCCGCCGCCGACCGGCGCAGGCGGTCGTCGATCTCCGCGATCGTCGCGGCGAGGCTGTTCGCCTGCTCGCGCACCTCGGTCTGCACGGCCGACTGCGTCGCTGCCATCTGCGCCGCCAGGCGCTCGATCTCGACCTGGATCACGCCGCGCAGCTCGGTGAAGCGCGACGCCTCGGCCTGGTCGGCGAGCAGGCGCTGCTCGTGCAGCTCCTTCGACTGCCGGCGCGACTCGAGCAGCGTCGTGCTCTGCCAGACCGCCATGT
The DNA here is from genome assembly GCA_038234975.1 of Burkholderiales bacterium. Lineage (GTDB taxonomy): Bacteria > Pseudomonadota > Gammaproteobacteria > Burkholderiales > Burkholderiaceae_C > Schlegelella_A. The sequence goes on along the minus strand of JBBSUK010000041.1, from coordinate 9,098 downwards.
AGGCCAGAAAGGCGAGCACGGCGAGGATCAGCACGCCGAGCATCACCAGACCCACCGGCGCCTCGATGGTCGCGACCAGCAGGTTCAGCGTCGTCGGCACGTTGAACGCCGACCAGTTGATGGTGACGAAAAGGGCGACCAGAAGGGTCGCGACGATGAGCAGCAGGGTACGCAGGCGCATGGCGGGTCTCCGGGGCGAGCTGGCGATTCTGCGCCCGCCGCTGGCGGCTCCGGCCGGCTGCCGCCTTCCTCGTCGCCCGGATGCTGTAGAAATGGCTTCGCGATTCGCGATGCCAGGGTTCGCGCCATGATCATGCTTTCCGCATCCACCTTGCGCGAAAAGGCCGAGCGCGCGGCCGACCTGTTAGAGGCCGCACGCGCCCTGCGCGACGCGCTGCCGCTGCTGCGCAGCGCCGAAAGCGTCCTGCTGACGAGATCGGGCCCGAATCCGCCGAGGTCGAGCACACGCGTGACGCCGCGTCGGAATGGCTCGCGGCGCACTCCGTCCACTTCGAGTCACGCCGGGAACTCGAGCGTGCCAACGTCGGCGAACAGCTGCTCGAATGCGCCGCCGCGTTCGGCGCCGACCTCGTGGTCAGCGACGGCTACGGTGACTCTCGCCTGCGCGAATGGGTCCTCGGCGGCATCACGCGCGAACTGCTGGGACACATGACGGTGCTCAGGCTCGCGCCGGTGGCGCGCCATCAGCCATCGGACTCCGGGGTGCGCACCCGCACCACGGCCTGAGCAAGCCGCTGCAGCGTCTCGACGTCGTGCACATCCCAGACGCGGCCGCGCCCCGCGACATGGCCGTCCTGTGCCCATTGCGAGAAGATCCGACTGAGCGTTTCGGGGCGTATGCCCAGATGGCCCGCGAGCTGGTGCGTTGCCAGCGGCAGCTCGAGGCGAGAGGACCCCTGCGCACTCATCTGCGCCATGAGGTAGGCAGCCAGCCGCTGCGGGGCGGCGGCCAAGGCGAACGAGCTCACCTCGTTGACTGCGCCGTAGAGCCGTCCGCTCAGCGCTTCGAGCATTCGCAATGCCAAGGGCGGGTGCTGCAGGCAGGCCGACCGCAGTTGCTCGCGAAGCAGCAGCAGCGCCGTGGAACGATCGGTGGCGCGCGCGCTCATCGGGTACCGACCGTGCGCCATGAACATCGCCGCTTCGGCCACCAGCTCGCCAGACTCGAAGAATCGAGCGACCCGCTCCCGCCCGTCGATGCCGACACGGACCATGTCCACCCGCCCCTGCGTCATGAGCAGGTAGTGGCGGGCCGTGTCGCCTTCGCGAAAGAAGAAGTCTCCAGTCTCGCGACGCGCTTCGAACGCGCCGAGCGCGATGCTGCCGAGCACGTCCTCGGGAGTCGCGGCGAACAGCGCGTGACGGCGCAGCCGCTCCACCGCGTCCGTCGATGCCTTCGCGCCGGTTCCGTTGATGTTTGTCATTGGCGTCGGCCGAGCCCGCGGGAACAATCCCGAACGACACAGTATCCACGCCGCCCGCCACGACCCGCACCCGAGCACAACAGACGATGTCTTCCCCCAAACCCGAAACCCGCCCATGCGCGCGCGCGGCAGCCTGCATCGTCGGCTTGCTGGCGCTGACGCTCGCGGCGTGCGGCGGAGGGACATCCGGAAAGGAACCCGTCGCGACCTCCCCGGCAGTGGCGTCGGCGGCAGCGACGGCGAGCGATTCCAGCCCCTCGCATGCGGGCGCCGATCGCTACGACGCCGGCTCGATGGATTTCAAGTCTCCTCCGGCCATGCTCTCCAGTGAGCGGCACACCGGCGCCTTCTCCGCCGGGAACGCGCTGACCGCGGGCAACCCGCTCAAGCCGCTCGACCCGGCGCCGGTGAAGGAGATTCGCCTCGACACCACGCACAAGATCATCGAAATCGCACCCGGGGTGCATTTCGCCGCCTGGACCTTCGGCGACCAGGTGCCCGGACCCGTCGTGCGCGCCCGCGTCGGCGATCGCATCAAGTTCACGATGACGAATCGGTCCGACGAACCGGTGCCCGGCGTGCAGCTGGTGTCCGCGCCGATGATGCATTCGATGGACTTTCACTCGGCCATGGTGTCGCCGACCGACAAGTACCGCTCCATCGCTCCCGGCCAGACGATCTCGTTCGAGTTCACGCTCAACTACCCCGGCGTCTTCATGTACCACTGCGGCACACCGATGGTGCTCGAGCACATCGCGTCGGGGATGTACGGAATGATGATCGTCGAGCCGCGCGGCGGCTATCCGACCCGGGTCGACCGCGAATACAGTGTGCTGCAAAGCGAGTTCTATACCAAGCTCGATCCGGCAAAGCGCAAGATCGACGGCCGGCCCCTCTACGTGCTCGACGGCGACCGGGTGCGGGCCAAGGCGCCCACCTACACGGTCTTCAACGGCCGCTACAACGGGATGGTCGACAAGCCGCTGGAAGCCAAGCCCGGCGAACGGGTGCGGCTGTTCGTGATGAACGTGGGCCCCTCGAACACCTCGAGCTTTCACGTCGTCGGCACGATCTTCGACAGGGTCTGGATCGACGGCAATCCGGACAACCAGTTCCGCGGCATGCAGACCGTGCTGCTCGGCTCGTCGAGTGGCGCCATCGTCGAGTTCGTGATCCCCGAGGCCGGCAACTACGTCATGGTCGACCATCACTTCGCCAACGCATCCCAGGGCGCCATCGGCATCATCGCCGCAGGAGGCGGCACGGCGGATCCGGAGCACAACAACACCCCCGCGACCGCGGCCCCCTCCGAACCGACCGCGGTCAAGGGCAAGCTCGCCTTCGAGTCGAAGTGCCTGGCGTGCCATTCGATCGCCGGCGGCGAGAAGCTGGGCCCCGATCTCTACGGCGTGACCCGGCGACGCGACGACGCCTGGCTGGCGCGCTGGCTCAAGGCGCCCGAACAGATGCTGCAGACCGACGCTGCGGCCAAGGCGATGCTCGATACGTACAAGGTTCCGATGCCCAATCAGGGGCTGAGCGAAGAAGAAATCAGGCACTACCTCGCTTACTTCAAGTGGGCCGACGCGAACCTGACGCCGGTCGGCAAGGCGCAGCCGCAGACTTCTGCGCCCGGAACCGCGCTGCCGCCGTCCGAGACGAAATCGGCGGTGCCGATTGCGACAACGCCGGGACAGAGGAAGCCGTGAGCGCGCGAAGGGTGGCGCTGCGCAATGCCGGGCTTGGTGCGCCGTGCTCGCCTTGGCGGCGTCGCCTTCATGGAGCCTGGCCTGCGGCGCCTGCGACGAGAACGCCATCGCGGCGACAAGCACGGCGCGCTCTCGGCCATGTTTCGCTCGAGCACCCTGTTGCTCGGCGAACACGGCCGCCGCGCCGCGCTGCCTCAGGCCGTGACGAAACGCCTCGAGGGTGCCAGCATCGCCGCACTTCAACTGTCTGCACGGAGCCCGCATGACCAACACCCGACGCCGAACCTTCATCCTGCGACTCGCCGCGTGCTCGGCAGCGGTGCCGATCGCTGCCCATGCCCAGGCCGCCAAGGTCAACGAGAGCGATCCGCAGGCCGTCGCGCTCGGCTACAGGAACGACACCACCAAGGTCGACCAGAAAAAGTACCCGAAGCACGACGTGTCGCAGAAGTGTTCGAACTGCCAGCTCTTCCAGGGCAAGGCGACTGACGCGTGGGCGCCGTGCACGCTGTTCGCGGGCAAGCAGGTCGCCGGGGCCGGCTGGTGCAGCGCCTGGGTGAAGAAGGCGGGCTGACCAGCGTGCCGGCCGGGAGGGCGGCGGGCCGTTGCCTTCCACGGGTTGTCTGACAGCGTTCGCACGCGCTCCTGGCTCCCCGGGCGCAGCGCGACGAGGCCGCCGACGAGCAGGCCGAAGACGAGCGGCGCTCAGCGCGCTGCGTGGATCGCGGACTCCCGCGCTTGGCGATCCGCATCGGTATCGCGCACGCCACCCACCGCTTCGATGCCGGCGAGGTAGTCGGCCGGAAGGCCGAGCTCCCTCGCCCCCTCGATCACATGTCGGAGATACCACGTGAATGGCTGAAGGCCGGGCCGCTTGTCGGTCGCGAGGTAGGTCAGCGCAGTGACGGGTCCGGTCGTCGCGAGGACGACGACCTGCGTCGCGTCGTACCCGCTCCCTGCGCCTTCGACGCGGTCGAGCGCCGCGCGGTGAGCCGCGTCGATCCGGAACAGCGCGCCGTGGACCCGGTTGGCAGGGTCGCCGGTGGGCTCGCAGTCCGCCTTGCCCGAGCCGTCGCGCCCGCGCTTGTCGAAGACGAGCCGGTGCCCGGCCAGACTCGCCGTACCGAGCGGCTCCGCCGACGGCGCACGGTCGGCACTGCGCAGGCGCCGCAGGCTCATGTTCGACCCGTAGGCGAAGTAGAGAAAGTGGCCGCTCGACCGGTTGCCCGGCTCGGTGGCTTGGTGACTCATCGAGGCCTGTGATCGCGACGGGGTGGTGCGGCAGCCCGCCGGGAGGCGATGCGATAGCCTATGGCGAATCGTTGCATATGTGTGGCACCGAACAGACCCGACCGGCCGGGGGCCTCACGCTGGACGCATCCATGGACAATGCGGACCCTCTTCTGAACCACGACATCGGCGCCGTTCGAATCCGGAGCGCAGAAGCCCCAGCGCTCCACCGCTCCGAGCTGGCGGCATTCATCGAGCAGGAAATGGGGCGGCGGCCGAAGTCCTGGGCTTACGTCCACAATCTCCAGCGCGCCTGCATTCTCGAAGCGCCAGCGACGCCCGAGGAAGCCGGGCGTGCTGAAGCGATGTTCGCTCAGGCCCCCGCGTCGCCGGTCGCTACGGATGCAATCGCCTATATGCAGTCTTGACGACCGAATACCACTCACAGGAACGGCACTCCAGTGCCAGGCATCCAGATCGGCAAGCCAACGGAAACAAGGCTCTTGATGCGCGACAGCATGATCAGGCGGGCACTCGGTGAGTGTGGCGCCGATGCAGACTCGCCGGCCATCGCTGCCGCCGCGGTCGGCACCCTGACCCGCTTGCTCGGGCAGCTTGAGCCTTTGGTCGGGGCGCTCGCATGGCGCGCGTTGTACGTGCGCAGCCTTCACCTGGCGCGTTCGTCATTCGCCAAGCCCGATGCCGACGTGACCTTGCCGAGCGATCTCCTGGCACCGCTGCAGCGGGATCTCTCGACCCGGCTTCCTGCCGAGGCGCGAGTCGCCGCCGAGGCCTTGTTGCTCGCCCTCGCCGATCTGCTGGTTTCCTTGATCGGCGAGCCCTTGACCGTCCGCTTGCTGCACAAGGCATGGGACATGCCGGTTGCTGAAACGTCTTCCCAGGAGAAACCGCAATGAACGAGAAGGTTGTCATCCGACGCCTTGCAACCGGGGTGCCCGGGCTGGATTCGCTACTCGGCGGCGGGTTGGCCGAGTTCTCCTTCAACATCCTGGCGGGCACGCCTGGCGCTGGGAAGACGACGCTGGCCCATCAGATAATGTTCAGTCTCGCGAGTCCGACACGCCGGGCGCTCTTTTTCACCGTGCTCGGCGAGCCGTCGCTGAAGATGCTGCGCTACCAGCAGCAGTACGGCTTTTTCGACACGAACAAGATCGACGATGACTCGGTCCGCTTCCTGAACCTAGGCGACGAGGTGCTGGGCGGAAACTTCGAGCTCGTCCTGTCGCGCATCGTCAAGGAAGTCGAGCAGTTCGAGCCCGGGCTGGTATTCGTGGATTCTTTTCGATCCGTGACGCAGGCCGCCGAGGACTCCGGCCAGGCGACCGCCCTGCAGCACTTCGTCCAGCAGCTGGCCATGTACTTGACAAGTTGGCAGGCGACGACCTTCCTGATCGGCGAGTACATGAGCGTCGACAGCGAAGCAAACCCCGTCTTCACGATCGCCGACGGGATCCTGCTGCTGATGCAGAACCTCCATCGCAACTCGATGGTGCGCAAGATCCAGGTGGTGAAGATGCGCGGACAGGCGACCATTGCCGGGCTGCATACGTTTCGGATCAGCGAGGACGGCATTCAGGTCTTTCCTCGCACCTTGTCGATCGGAACGGCGAAGTCCGGTTCGGCCAACGACGGGAAGCCTGCGGAGAGGCCGCCGCTGTCGATGGGAGTGGCCGCGCTCGACGAGATGATGGGAGGCGGCGGCCTGCCAGCAGGCTATTCGCTGTTGGTCGCTGGACCCTCCGGCTCAGGCAAGTCCCTGCTGGCGACCGCCTTTCTCGCCGAAGGCGTCCGCCTTGGCGAAAAGGGAGTCGTTGCCGCCTTCGAGAAGAGCCCGTCCCAGTCGCACAACCCGCGTCTCGATGAGCTTGTCGCCGCCGGGCACGTCGGCATTGTCGACACGCGGGCGCTGGACCTTTCCATCGACGAGACGCTCTTTGCCCTCACCGAGATGATCGAGCGCACCGGCGCGACCCGGGTCGTCATCGACTCGCTCTCCGGTTTCGAACTGGCGCTGGCGCCGTCCTTCCGCGAGGATTTCCGCGAATCGCTGCATCGCATGGTGGCCGTGCTGACCGCCATCGGCGCAACGGTGCTGATGGTGTGCGAGCTGGAGGACCGCTATGCCGAGCTGCGGTTCAGCCCGTACGGGGCGGCGTTCCTGACCGACGCGATCATCGTGCAACGCTATGTCGAGCTGCAAGGCGAAATGAAGCGGGTGATGGCGGTGGTCAAGGTTCGCAACCGCAGGCACAGTCATGCCCTGCGCATGTACGACATCACCGACGCCGGAATCGTCATCGGCGACCCTCGTCCCGAGATCGAAGCGCTCTTGACCGGCCATCCGCGACCTGCGGCCGTTCTGCCTGTCGCCACGAACTAGGCAGGCCAGCCGTGCCTTCAGAATCCGAAGGAAGCAGCCAACCCTCCGCCGAGGAGCGGGAAGAGGCATTGCGTCAGGGCGAGGAACTCCTGCGTCAGCGGCTGTCGGCCCTCGCCAAGCGCGAAGCCGCTGCCGGCGCCTGGGAGGACAGCGCCTGGGTTCGCGAAGAAGAACAACGCGCAGGTGCCTCTGAAAAGGCCGAACTCGACTCGCAGAACAGCGAGCTTCGGCTGGCCAACGAGCATCTGATCCTCGCAACCCTGGAGGCCCGGGAGCTACGAGAAGCCGCCCTGGCTGCACGCAGGCGCCAGGAGGAATTCCTGGCCATGCTGGCCCACGAGTTGCGCAATCCTCTCGGACCCATTGGCAATTCGGTGGAGATCCTCTTCCGCCTGCCCGAGACACAACCCGCGCCTCGTCCCATCCTGGCGATCATCCGGCGCCAGGTCGAGCACATGGCGCGGCTCCTCGACGACCTTCTCGACGTGTCGCGGGTGACGGAGGGAAAAGTCGTTCTGCGACGCCAGCCGACGGAAGTCTCCGAGTTCATTCGCCGCGCTGTCGAGACGAGCACCGAGTCCATCCGCAAGCGGAACCAGGTACTCGATCTCGAGCTGCCCGCGCAGCCGCTTTACGTCAACGGCGATGCAGTGCGGCTCGCGCAGGTTTTCGCCAACCTGCTGCAAAACGCTTCCAAGTACACGCAGGACGGAGGCGTGATCACGCTCGGCGCGACCCCTGCGAGCGACTCGGTCGTGATCAGCGTCCTCGACAACGGCGCGGGCATCTCCGAAGAGGTGATCCCGCACATCTTCGACCTCTTCGCTCAGGACGAGCGCACCATGGGCCGCAGCCAGGGTGGACTGGGCATCGGCCTCACCATCGTGCGGCGGATGGTCGAGCTGCACCAAGGGTCGGTCGAGGCGCGCAGCGAGGGCCTCGGTCGGGGCAGTGAATTCGTCGTGACGTTGCCACGCATAGAGCCCAAGAAGGCGGCGCAGGAGGTTCCAGCGACGGTCGCCTCGCTGGCGCCCGTATCAGCGCGCGTCCTCTTGGTCGAAGACAGCGTCGACGGGGCCGAGATCCTCTCGGCCCTGCTGCGTTCGTCGGGCCACCACGTCGACGTGGCAGTTGATGGACAAAGCGGCCTCGAGTCGTTTGACCGGGCCCCGCCGCATGTCGTCATCTGTGACATCGGATTGCCGGACATGGACGGCTACGAAGTGGCAACGCGGATGAGGGAACGTCGTCCGTCGCCAGCGCCGACGATGATCGCGCTCACCGGGTACGGCAGCGAGAAGGATCATGAGCGCTCCTTCGCGGCTGGCTTCGAGCATCACTTCGTCAAGCCTGCGAATCCGGATGCACTGCTGCGGGTCATCGACTCGGCCATGCGAGAGCACGACTGGGCCGCATCCGCGTGGGGAGCAACGAGTCGCCCCGGATCTCTCGGAGCGAAGGACCGGCGTGACAGGCAAGACTGACACGGGGGAGGTCGCGCGTGCGACGAAGACGGTCGCCCTGCTTCGCGAGCAAGCAGACGGACTGCGGGCGGAGATCGCCCGCTTGAGAACGGAGCTGGCCGCACTCCAGGGCGAGTACGCCGCTGGGCGGAGTTCCGATCTTGTCGAAGCGAACGGGGCGCTCGTTCTTTCTGCGCTCCAGGCCGAGACGGTCGCCGAATCGACGAAGGGAGAACTTGACGAGCTCACGCGGTCGAATCAGCGGGATGCATTGACCGGGACGCCGAATCGGGCGCTCATGCTCGACCGACTGGAAAGCGCGATCGCCCTGTCGCGCCGGCGCGGCACGCAACGGGCGCTTCTTTTCCTGGACCTGGACCAGTTCAAGCAGATCAACGACACCCTAGGCCATGCGGTCGGCGACGAGGTGCTTCGCCTCGTGGCACGACGGATGGAATCAGCAGTTCGCGGATCCGACACGGTCAGCCGACACAGTGGCGATGAGTTCCTGATCCTGCTCGCGGAACTCTCGCATCGGGCGGATGCCGGCCTCATTGCCTCGAAGGTGCTGTTCGCCATTGCACAGCCCGGGCCCGTGCGAGCGCTGTCGGCGAGCATCGGGATTGCGATCTACCCGGAAGATGGCACAGAAGCCGCGGATCTCATCGCCAATGCTGATGCGGCGATGTACCGGTCGAAGCGGCGCGGCCCGGGAGGGTTCGCATTTCGCACAGAGCAGGTCCAGACGAACCGGAAGCTGAGCGCGTAGCTTCCTGTCTCGGCGTTCTGAGACGCATGGGCCGCCGACGAGCAGGCCGACGACGAACGGCGCTCAGCGCGCTGCGTGGAT
>JBBSUK010000040.1:0-24453 GCA_038234975.1 Burkholderiales bacterium | reverse complement strand
TGATCGGCGCCGTGCTCTCGGGCGCCTGCGGCTTCATCGGCATGAACATCTCGGTGCGCGCCAACGTGCGCACCGCCCAGGCCGCGACCCAGGGCATCGGCCCGGCGCTCGCCGTCGCCTTCAAGGGCGGCGCGATCACCGGCATGCTCGTCGTCGGCCTCGGGCTGATCGGCGTCGGCGCCTTCTTCTGGTACGTGAGCAAGGGAACCAACGTCGATCCGACGACGCTCAAGCCGCTGCTCGGCCTGGCCTTCGGCTCGTCGCTGATCTCGATCTTCGCGCGCCTGGGCGGCGGCATCTTCACGAAGGGCGCCGCCGTCGGCGCCGACCTGGTGGGCAAGGTCGAGGCCGGCATCCCGGAAGACGACCCGCGCAACCCCGCGGTCATCGCCGACAACGTCGGCGACAACGTCGGCGACTGCGCCGGCATGGCCGCCGACCTGTTCGAGACCTACGCCGTCACGCTGATCGCGACGATGGCGCTCGGCGCGCTGATGGTCACGGGCGCGACGATCAACGCCGTCGTCTACCCGCTGCTGCTCGGCGGCGTGTCGATCATCGCGTCGATCATCGGCTGCTTCTTCGTCAAGGCGTCGCCCGGCATGAAGAACGTGATGCCGGCGCTCTACAAGGGCCTCGCGGTCGCCGGCGTGCTGTCGCTGATCGCCTTCTGGTTCGTGACGGCGGCGATGTTCCCCGCCGGGCTGCAGCTCGCCGCGGGCGGCACGGTTTCGTCGATGTCGCTGTTCGGCGCCTGCACCGTCGGCCTCGTGCTCACGGCGGCGATGGTCTGGATCACCGAGTACTACACCGGCACGCAGTACAAGCCGGTGCAGCACATCGCCCAGGCGTCGACCACCGGCCACGGCACCAACATCATCGCCGGCCTCGGCGTATCGATGCGTTCCACCGCCTGGCCGGTGCTGTTCGTCTGCGCCGCCATCCTCGTCTCGTACTGGCTGGCCGGGCTGTTCGGCATCGCCGTCGCCGCGACCGCGATGCTGAGCATGGCCGGCATCGTCGTCGCGCTCGACGCCTACGGGCCGATCACCGACAACGCCGGCGGCATCGCCGAGATGAGCGACCTGCCGGCCAGCGTGCGCGACGTGACCGATCCGCTCGACGCCGTCGGCAACACGACCAAGGCCGTCACCAAGGGCTACGCGATCGGCTCGGCCGGTCTCGCCGCGCTCGTCCTCTTCGCCGACTACACGCACTCGCTCGCCGGCCGCGGCCTGGCCGTGAGCTTCGACCTGAGCGACCCGCGGGTCATCGTCGGCCTGTTCATCGGCGGCCTCATCCCCTACCTCTTCGGCGCGATGGCGATGGAGGCCGTCGGCCGGGCCGCCGGCGCGGTGGTGGTCGAGGTGCGGCGTCAGTTCCGCGACATCAAGGGGATCATGGAAGGCACCGGCAAGCCGGAGTACGGCAAGGCCGTCGACATGCTGACCACCGCCGCGATCAAGGAGATGATCGTCCCGTCGCTGCTGCCGGTGGTCGCACCGATCCTGGTCGGCCTGCTGCTCGGCCCGGCCGCGCTCGGCGGCCTGTTGATGGGCACGATCGTCACCGGTCTGTTCGTCGCCATCTCGATGTGCACCGGCGGCGGCGCCTGGGACAACGCGAAGAAGTACATCGAGGACGGCCACCACGGCGGCAAGGGCAGCGAGGCGCACAAGGCGGCCGTCACCGGCGACACCGTCGGCGACCCCTACAAGGACACCGCCGGTCCTGCGATCAACCCGCTGATCAAGATCATCAACATCGTCGCGCTGCTCATCGTGCCGCTGCTGCCGGCGTCGATGGCGACAACCCTGCCGGCGGCGCATTCGCCGGTGGTTCCCGCGGCGGCCGTGGCGCTGCCCGCCACGTCGGCCGACGCGGCCCGTTTCGTCGTCGAAGGTGGCGTCGTCAAGTTCTACTTCGCAACCGGCAAAGCCGACCTCGCCACCGGCGCCGAGTCGGCGCTCGCGGAGGTGGGCAGCCGCGTCGCGGCGGGTGGCAAGGCCGTCGTCAGCGGCTACGCCGATGCGACCGGTGACGCCGCGGCCAACGAGGCGCTCGCGAAGCGCCGCGCCGAGGCGGTCGCCGATGCACTCAAGACCGCCGGCGTTCCCGCCGACAGGATCGAGATGAGGAAGCCCGACGCCAGCACCGGATCGGGGAGCATCGGCGAGGCGCGCCGCGTCGAGGTCGCGGTCGTGTCCTGACGCGGTCGCGCGCGTGACGGTCGCCGACTCCGACGACGCGACGCTCGACGCGCTGCAACGCGCGGCATTCGACTATTTCCTGACGCACACCCGGCCCGACACGGGGCTGGTGGCCGACACGAGCCGGGAAGGCTCGCCCTGCAGCATCGCCGTCGTCGGCCTGGCGATGTCGGCCTACCCGGTCGGCGTCGCCCGCGGCTGGATCGACCGAGCCGATGCGGTCGCCCGCTGCCTGGCCGCGATGCGCTTCTTCAGCAAGAGCGACCAGTCGGCCGAACCGGGGTCGACGGGCCATCGCGGCTTCTACTTTCACTTCCTCGACATGGACAGCGGCGCCCGCGTCTGGGAGTCCGAGCTGTCGATGATCGACACCGCGTTTCTCGTCGCCGGCATGCTCACCGCCGCCCTCTGGTTCGACGCCGACTCGGCCGACGAGCGAGAACTGCGCGAGCTCGCCGACGGGCTGTATCGCCGGGTCGACTGGCGGTGGGCGCAGGAGGGCGACAAGGCGATCCGCCAGGGCTGGAAGCCCGACTCGGGCTTTTTCAACTACGGCTGGGACGGCTACAGCGAGGCGCTGCTGCTCTACGCGCTCGGTCTCGGCTCGCCCGACCACCCGATCACCGACGCGAGCTTTCACGACTGGACGCTCACTTACCAATGGGAAGACGTGTACGGACACGAGTTCCTCTACGCAGGTCCTCTCTTCATCCACCACTTCTCGCATGCCTGGGTCGACCTGCGCGGCATCCGCGACGCGTTCATGCGCGAGAAGGACAGCGACTATTTCGAGAACAGCCGCCGCGCCGTCCATGTCCAGCGCGAGTACGCGATGCGCAACCCGCGCTCGTTCGCCGGCTATGGCGAGAACAACTGGGGACTTTCGGCCGGCGACGGACCGAACGCCGCGCCGCGCCGGATCGCAGGGCGTGAGCAGAAGTTCGCCGGCTACGCGGCGCGCGGCGTCCCGTTCGGCCCGGACGACGGCACGATCGCCGGGCCGGCGACGCTGTGCTCGCTGGCCTTCGCACCGGAACTCGTCTGGCCCGTCGTCAGGCGCTGGATCGAGCAGGACGGGGCGCCGAACTATCGCCGGCTGCTGGCGAGCGGATTCAACGCGACGCTCAGCCAGTCGAACCGCACGAACCACGTGCCCGACGCGCCGCCGTGGATCTCGCCCGGCACATTCGGGCTCGATCAGGGGATGATCGTGCTCATGCTCGAGAACGCCCGCACCGGGCTGCCGTGGAAGCTGGGCCGCGCCAACCGGTACGTCGTCGCCGGGTTGCGGCGCGCGGGCTTTTCCGGCGGCTGGCTGTAGCGTGGTGAACTAGACGTGGCCGACAACGACCTCGACGACTGCGAGCACCAGCGCGGCCTGCTCGCCAACGTCGCGCCGAGCGACTGGCGGAACCCGGTCCCGCAGGGCCGCTACGACCTCGTCGTCATCGGCGCCGGGCCGGCGGGGCTCGTCGCTGCCCGAGGCGCCGCGGCGCTCGGCGCGAAGGTCGCGCTGGTCGAGCGCGACCGGCTCGGCGGCGACTGCCTCAACACCGGCTGCGTGCCGTCGAAGACGCTGATCCGGACCGCCCGGCTCTACGCCGACATGCGCGATGCCGAGCAGTACGGGGCCGAGCGACCGTCGCAGGTCCGGGTCGACTTCGGCGCGGCGATGCGGCGCATGCGGCGCATCCGCGAGCGCATCAGCCGCGGCGACGCGGCAGCCAGGCTCGTCGAGGAGGGCATCGACCTCTACCTCGGCCCGGCGCGGTTCACCGGCGCCGACAGCGTTGGCGTCGACGGCGCGACGCTGCGCTTCAAGAAGGCGTTGATCGCGACCGGCTCGCGACCGACGCTGCCCGACATTCCCGGCCTGCCGGACGCGGGCTACATGACCAACGAGAACGTGTTCGACCTGACGACGCGGCCACAGAGCCTGATGGTGATCGGCGGCGGCCCGCTCGGCTGCGAGTTCGCGCAGGCCTTCGCCCGCTTCGGCATCGACACCAAGATCGCTCACGAGGAGCCGTTCTTCCTGCCCGGCGAAGAGCGCGACGCGGCGCAGATGGTCTCGGATGCGCTGGCCAAGGACGGCGTCGAGATCCACCTCAACAGCACCGCCATCAAGGTGGGTACGAAGGACGGGCAGAAGGTCGTCGAGCTGGTGAGCGCGGGCGAGCACTCGAGCATCGCCGTCGACGCGATCCTGACCGGCATCGGCCGCACGCCCAACGTCGACGACCTCGGGCTCGACGCAGCCGGTGTCGCCCACCACGCGGAGAACGGCATTGCCGTCGACGACTACATGCGCACCAGCAACCCGCGCATCTACGCCGCCGGCGACGTCTGCCTCGAGCACAAGTTCACCGACACCGCCGAAGCGTCGGCGCGCATCGCGCTGCGCAACGCGCTGTTCCCCGGCCGCAAGCGCTGGAGCTCGCTGACGATTCCCTGGTGCACCTACACCGACCCGGAGATCGCCCACGTCGGCCTCTACGTCAAGCAGGCCAACGAGCGCGGCATCCCGGTGCGGACCTTCACCGTGCCGATGCACGAGGTCGACCGCGCGATCGCCGACGGCGAGGAGGAAGGCTTCGCGAAGATCCACATCCGCGACGGCACCGACCACATCATCGGCGCGACCGTCGTCGCGCGCCATGCTGGCGACATGATCAACGGCGTCTCGCTCGCCATGGTGTCGGGCATGGGGCTGCGCACGCTCGCCGAGGTGATCCACGCCTACCCGACGCAGGCCGAGGCGATCAAGATGGCGGCCGACGCATACACCCGGACACGGCTCACGCCGTTCGTCGCGAAGCTCGCCCGGTGGTGGCTGCGGCGTTGAGCCGCGTCAGTCGATGAACAGCGTCGCCGGTGTCTCGAGGAAGCCGCGGATCGCCTGAACGAAGCGGGCCGCGTCGATGCCGTCGACGACGCGATGGTCGAACGACGACGAGAGGTTCATCGTCAACCTCGGCACCACGGTGCCGGCGCGCATCGCCAGCCGCTCGACGATGCGGTTGACGCCGACGATCGCCACCTCGGGGTGGTTGATCACCGGCGTGGTGACGATGCCGCCGAGCGCGCCCAGGCTGGTGATCGTGATCGTCGATCCGGTGAGCTCGGCGCGCGTCATCTTGCCGCTGCGCGCGGTCGCGGCGAGCCGCGTCACCTCGGCGGCGCAGCCCCAGAGGTCGATCGCCTCGGCATGGCGCAGCACCGGCACCATCAGCCCGAACTCGGTCTGCGTGGCGATGCCGACGTGGACGGCGCCGTGGCGCGTCACGGTACCGGCCTCGTCGTCGAAGCGCGCGTTGACCAGCGGGAAGTCGACCACCGCCAGCGCGAGGGCGCGAACGAGGAAGGGAAGCTGCGTGAGCTTGCCGCGCTCGTCGGCCCAACGTTCGTTCAGGCGCGCGCGCAGCGCCTCGAGCTCGGTGACGTCGACCTCCTCGACGTAGGTGAAGTGCGGGATGCGGCGCTTCGACTCCTGCATCTTCTGCGCGATCATGCGGCGCACGCCGATCACCCGGATCGCCTCTTCGCCGTCGCGTTCGACGCCGGCGGTCGGCCGTCGCGCCGTCGTGCCCGACGCTGCGCCGCGCGGGCCCGCCGCGGCGTCGAGGTCGGTCTGCATGATGCGGCCACCGGCACCGGTTGCCGTAACGTGGTGCAGGTCGAGACCGAGCTCCCATGCACGGCGCCTCACCGACGGCGACGCGATCGGGCGATCGCCCGCCGCACGTTCGCGCCCCGGTGCGACGGTGGCCGGCTTGGCTGCGGCTGGCGGCCGAGCTGGCGCTGGTGATGGCGTCGGCGTCGGGGCCGACGCTGCGACAGGCGCGACCCTGCTGGCCGTGGGTGCTGGCGCTGGCGCGGGCGATGGCGCTGGCGCTGGCGGCGTCGCCGCCTCGGGTCCGATCGCTTCGTCACCCCCTGCGACTTCGATGCGGATCAGCACCGAGCCGACCGCGAAGATCTCGCCGACATCGCCGCCGAGCGACACGACCTTGCCGACCACCGGCGAAGGGATCTCGACGTTGGCCTTGTCGGTCATGACGTCGGCGAGCGGCTGGTCCTCGGCGATCGTGTCGCCGGGCTTCACGTGCCACGCGACGAGCTCCACCTCGGCGATTCCTTCGCCGATGTCGGGCATCTTGATGATGTGCACGCCCATCACGCCTCCATCGCGCGTTGCATCGCAGCGCCGACCCTGGCCGGCCCCGGAAAATAGGCCCACTCGAGCGAGTGCGGATACGGTGTGTCCCAACCGGCGACGCGCTCGATGGGCACCTCGAGGTGATAGAAGCAGTGCTCCTGCACGAGCGCCGCGAGCTCGGCACCGAAGCCGCTCGTTTGCGTCGCCTCGTGGACGACGATGCATCGGCCCGTCTTCTTCACCGAGGCGACGACCGTCGGCAGGTCGAGCGGCCAGAGCGTGCGCAGGTCGATGATCTCGGCGTCGACGCCGGTCTCGTTGGCGGCCGCCTCGCAGACGAAGACCATCGTGCCGTAGGTCAGCACCGTCAGCTCGCTGCCCGGGCGAAACACGCTCGCGGTGTCGAGCGGCACGGTGTAGTGGCCTTCCGGCACGTTGCCCAGCGGGTGCTTCGACCACGGCACGATCGGCCGGTCGTGGTGACCGTCGAAGGGGCCGTTGTAGAGCCGCTTGGGCTCGAGGAAGACGACCGGATCGTCGTTCTCGATCGAGGCGATCAGCAGGCCCTTGGCATCGTGCGGGTTCGACGGCATCACGGTGCGGATGCCGCAGACGTGCGTGAACAGCGCCTCCGGGCTCTGGCTGTGCGTCTGCCCGCCGTAGATGCCGCCGCCGCAGGGCATGCGCACGGTGATCGGCGCGGTGAAGTCGCCTGCGGACCGATAGCGCAGGCGCGCCGCCTCCGAGACGATCTGGTCGGATGCCGGATAGAAGTAGTCGGCGAACTGGATCTCGACGACCGGGCGCAGGCCGTATGCGCCCATGCCGACCGCCGCGCCGACGATGCCGCCCTCGGAGATCGGCGCGTCGAACACGCGCGTCTTGCCGTACTTGGCCTGCAGCCCTTCGGTGCAGCGGAACACGCCGCCGAAATAGCCGACGTCCTGGCCGAACACGACGACATCGGGATCGCGCTCCAGCATCACGTCCATCGCCGAGCGCAGCGCCTGGATCATCGTCATCGGGCGGCTGCTCATCGGCTCGCCTCCCGAAGCTGGTCGCGCAGGTGCTGCGGCATTTCCGCGTAGACGTCCTCGAACATCGACTCCAGCGGCGGCGTGTGCGCGTCGGCCAGCGTGCCGTGACGCTCGGCCTCCTTCTGCGCCGCGACGATCTCGGACTCGAGTTCCTTGACGACCGCCGTGTGCTCTTCGTCGGACCAGACGCCGATCGCGATCAGATGCTGCTTCAGCCGCGCCACCGGGTCGCCGAGCGGGAAGTGCGACCAGTCGTCGGACGGCCGGTACTTCGAGGGATCGTCCGACGTCGAGTGCGCGGCGCCGCGGTAGGTCACCCATTCGATCAGCGTCGGACCGAGGTTGCGGCGAGCCCGTTCGGCGGCCCAGCGCGACGTGGCGAGCACGGCGAGGAAGTCGTTGCCGTCGACGCGCAGCGAGGCGATTCCAGCGCCGGCGCCGCGCGCCGCGAATGTCGTCGCCTCGCCGCCTGCGATCGCCTGGAAGGTCGAGATCGCCCACTGGTTGTTGACGACGTTGAGGATCACCGGCGCGCGGTAGACGTGGGCGAAGGTGAGCGCGGTGTGGAAGTCGGCCTCGGCGGTCGCGCCGTCGCCGATCCAGCCCGACGCGATCCTGGTGTCGCCCTTGATCGCCGAGGCCATCGCCCAGCCGACGGCCTGGATGAATTGCGTCGCGAGGTTGCCGCTGATGGTGAAGAAGCCGGCGCGCCTGAAGGAGTACATCACCGGGAGCTGGCGGCCCTTGAGCGCATCGCGCCGGTTCGACATGAGCTGACACATCATGTCGACCATCGACACGTCGTCGCGCGACAGCAGCAGGCCCTGCTGGCGGTACGACGGGAAGCACATGTCGCCGGGCTCGAGCGCCAGCGCCTGCGCCGTCGCGATCGCCTCCTCGCCCAGGCACTGCATGTAGAACGAGATCTTCTTCTGCCGCTGCGCGATCTGCATGCGGGCGTCGAAGATGCGCGTCTTCAGCATCGCCCGCATGCCCTTGCGCAGGAGCTCGGGCTCGACCTGCGGCGCCCACGGCCCGACGGCATGCCCGTCGTCGTCGAGCACGCGCACGAGCGTGTACGCCAGGTCCGCGGTGTCGATCGGCGCCGTGTCGACCGGCGGCCGGCGAACGACGCCGGCAGCGGCCAGATGGAGGTACGAGAAGTCGGTCTGCTGGCCGGGCCGGGCCGATGGCTCGGGGACGTGCAGGCGTAGCGGTTCGTGCGGCGTCATGTTCGTCTCGGATGGCCTCTTCGCAGGATCGTGTCGAGCGGAGCGGGCGACATCGACCCCGGGATCACCGGAGTCGAGGCGCCCTCGAAGGTTAGCGGATTCGCGATGCGGCCCGGGGGTCCCTTGGCTGCTTCGATGCGCGCTGGGAGACGAGACCCCGACGCGACGGTGTCAGCGTCCGGCCTCCGGGTTACGCGTGACGTGCTAGCCGACCTTCTGTCCCGTCGGCGTGTCGTCCTCGCCGGGTGTCCGCAGCAGCAGCGCGCCCGACTGCAGGCACGCCTCGGCTTCCGCGGCGATCCGCTCGACGATCTCGCCGGCCGCGTCGACCGACCGGACCAGGTCGACCGCTTCACCCGCCCAGACCATCGCGGTGTCGAAATCCGCCGCACCTGCGGCCGCCTGGAAGGCGGGCGCTTCGACGGCCAGCGACGCTGACAGCTCGTCCTCGCGTTCGTGCCAGCGGCGCATGAATCCGTTGCGCAGCGCTCGCCCGGTGTAGGGCCGCGGCCAGTCCAGGCGACGCACGATGTCGAACACCGTCGTCCGCTCGGTGTCGTCGCCGCTCGCCGCCGCGATACGCTGCTTCGCGCGGTCGGAGCCGAGCGCCTCGTGACTGGCATAGAACCGGGTGCCGACGAGCGCGCCGTGCGCACCGAGCATCAAGGCAGCAGCCAGGCCCCTGCCGTCGGCGATGCCGCCGGCCGCGACCACCGGAAGCGGCGCCACCGCATCGACCAACGCCGGCACGAGCGGCAGCGTGGCGCGGCCACCGCCGTGGCCACCGCCTTCGGTTCCCTGCGCGACGACGAGGTCGGCGCCGGCATCGCGGGCGGCTCGCGCGCCGGCCACGTCCTGGACCTGGCAGATCAGGCGGCAGCCCGCATCCCTGACCATCGCCGCGTACGGACGCAGATCTCCGAAGGACAGCATCACCGCGTGCGGCCGATGGCCAAGCGCGAGCGCAAGGGTCTCCCGATCGACCGACCAGGTGATGAATCCGACGCCCCAGGGTCGATTCGTCTCCTTCGCCACGATCTCGAGTTCGGTGCGCAGCCATGCGGGGTCGCCGTAGCCGCCGCCGATCAGGCCGAGGCCACCGGCGTTCGACACCGCCGCTGCCAGACGCCCACCGGACACACCGCCCATCGGCGCCAGCACCACGGGATGCCCGAGGCCGAACATCCGCGTCAGTTCAGTGACGATCACCGTCCACCTCGATCGTCAGGCATGGGTCGAAACACGCGTTCTCGTCCACGCCGTCCTTGGCGTAGCCGCGCGGGTTGCAGACGACGCGGGTCCCTTCCACCACGTAGTCGAAGCTGTCGTGCGTGTGCCCGTGAATCCACAGGCAGACCTTGTGCCCGCCGAGCAGGTGTTCGGCATCCGACACGAAGCAGGCGTTCAACGGCGAGTCGGCGAAGCGCGGATGGATGCTTCGACGGGACGGCGCGTGATGGCTTACCACGACCGTGGGGCCGTCGTGGTCCACGCCGAGCCGCTCGTCGAGCCAGCCGGCGTCGCGCTCGAACCGCGCGGCCGAGTCGGCGGGCGTGAAGACGGCGTCTGCTGCATCGGCCAGTCGAATCCTGCTGAAGTCGCGCAGCAGGCGCTGCCCTTGTGCCATCGCATCGGCCATGCGGTCGCCGTCGCCGAAGAGGCCGAAGTCGGTCCACAGCGTGCTGCCGAGGAAGCGCACCCCGCCGATCACGACCTCTTCGTTGTCGAGCACGTGAACGCAGGTGCCCGCTGACCGCTCGCGGAGCTCCTGGGTCACGCCATCGAGGCTGCCGCCATAGAACTCGTGGTTTCCCGCGATGTAGAGCACCGGCTTGTCGAAACCACGCGCCCACGCGACCGCCTCCCGCGGCCGTGCGATGTCGCCGGCGAGGATGACGATGTCGGCATCGGTCACCGGCCGGTCCAGGCCTGCGGCGCCCAGGTGGAGGTCGGAGAGGATGTGGAGCTTCATCGATCGGCGGTGTGCAAGTGGGGCCGGATCGGATTCGACCGGCGGTTGCTAGGATGCACGCGAACGTCATGTCCCCGCATCCATCGGCCACTCCCCACCCCGGAGAAGACCTCGCCGAATTGCTCGCGGCCGTACGCGCGTGCCGCGCATGCGAGGCACACCTTCCGCTCGGCCCGCGCCCCGTGCTGCAGGCCGGCGTGGCGGCGAGGATCCTCGTGGTGGGCCAGGCGCCCGGCGTCAAGGCGCATGAGAGCGGCATCCCGTGGAGCGACCGCAGCGGTGAACGGCTGCGTGACTGGATGGGCATCGACGCGGCGACGTTCTACGACGCGTCTCGCGTCGCCCTCGTGCCGATGGGCTACTGCTACCCGGGCCGTGCCGCCAGCGGCGATCGACCTCCGAGGCGCGAATGCGCGCCACTCTGGCTCGCCCGGTTGCTCGCGTGCATGCCGGCCATCGACCTCACGCTGCTGGTCGGCCGCTACGCCCACACGCACTTCCTCGGCTTCGGACGCGCGATCTCGGCGACGGCATCGACCCGCGCCTGGCGCGCCCTTGCGCCGCGCATCATTCCCCTGCCCCACCCGTCGCCGCGCAACATCGCCTGGTTCCTCGCCAACCCGTGGTTCGACGACGAGCTCCTGCCGGTGCTGAAGCGACGAGTCGCCGAGCGCCTCTCGGGCTGATCGGCCGGGGCGTGCCTTCATCGCTGGATCGTCGTCAGCGTTGGGGTGCTTGCTCGACGGCTTCCTGGCAAGCCGCGCACCGCTGCGCCGCAGGCTGCGCCTCGAGTCGCTTCCACGCGATCGGCTCGCCGCACCGCGAACACGCACCGTAGGTTCCGGCGTCCATGCGATGCAGGGCGCGATCGATCTGCGCCAGCTCGTCGATGTCGCGCTGCTGCTCGGCTGCGCGCACTTCGGAACGCTGCTGCCGCGAGGCATCCTCCTCGGGGTCGGTGACGTCGGTCGCCGCGTTGGCCGCCGTGCGATCTCGGCGCTGCTGGTCCGCGGCATTCACCTCCGCCGTCAACTCCGCGCGCCTCCGGGTGAGCGCGTCACGCAACGCTGGCAGGTGCTTTTCGATGTCGGCATTCATGCGGTTCGTTCTCCGAGGGGTACCGGTTCATTCTGCCTGCTTGCACAGCCCAGGGCTGCCTGACGCGACAATCCGGAGACGGCTTCTCGTCCGGGTGCTTCGCGCCCATGCCCGTCGAACGAGGGCGTCGATGCGCCTTCAACGCCGAGAGACCGACCACGATGAGATCCGCTGCGCTGCTCGCCGTCTTCGCCTGCGCCTGCGCCTGCGCACTTGCGACGGTCGACGCGCACGCCCAGGACACTGCGCCGGGGGTGACCACCGCAGCGCCCGCTCCCATCGCCGCGCGGACCGCCGCGACCGAGAGCCGAGACATCGGCGACCGCATTCGCAGCATCTATTCCGAGATCGAGCCGCTGCGCGGCGTGACCGTTCGTGTGTCGGCCGGCGTCGTGACGCTGGGCGGCACCGTACCGGGCGCCGACGACGTCAAGCGCGCCGAAGCGATCGCCTCGCGCGTGACCGGCGTCGTCACCGTGCAGAACGACGTGCAGCGCGACCTGGCGCTGACGACCACGCTCACGCCCACGTTCGGGCAGTTCCGCGACGACCTGAAGGGCCTCGTCCGCGCTCTGCCCCTGATGGGCGTGGCGATGGCGATCGGCATCGTCATCGTGGTGCTCGGCTACCTGCTCGCCTCCGTCGACCGGCTGTGGCGGTCGATCATGCCCAACCCCTTCCTCGCCGAGCTCGCGGCGACGTTCGTGCGCTTCGTCGCGATCGTGCTCGGCATGGTCGCGGCGCTCGAGGTGCTCGGCGCCACGGCGTTGCTCGGTGGCGTGCTCGGTGGCGCCGGCGTGATCGGCGTCGCGCTCGGCTTCGCGGTGCGCGACACGGTCGACAACTACGTCTCCAGCCTGATGCTCAGCCTGCGCCAGCCGTTTCGCGCCAACGACCATGTGGTCATCGAAGGGCACGAGGGGCGCGTAATAAGGCTGACCTCGCGCGCAACCGTGCTGATGACGCTCGACGGCAATCACGTTCGCATCCCGAACGCCATCGTCTTCAAGTCGGTGATCCTCAACTACACGCGCAACTCGCAGCGGCGTTTCTCGTTCGAGCTCGGCGTCGATGCCGACGACGACCCGATCGACGGCATGGCGGTCGGCCTCGCCGCCGTCGACGCGCTCAAGTTCGTGCTGGCCGCTCCGCCTGCCACGGCCGTGATCCAGGACGTGGGCGACTCCAACATCGTCCTGCGCTTCAACGGCTGGATCGACCAGAAAGACACCGACTTCCTGAAGGCGCGCAGCCTCGCCATCGGGGCGACGAAGTCGGCGCTCGAAGGCGCGGGGTTCGCGATCCCCGAGCCGATCTACCGCGTGCGCTTCGACGAAGGTGCGGCGCTGCCGATCGAGCCGACCACACCTGCTGCACGCACCGGCGCCGGTCGTGCGAAAGCGTTGCCGGCGGCGCCGCCCTCGCCGCCGGATTCGGGCGGCCCCGGCGACACGACGCCCGACACGCACATCGAACGCCTCGTCGCCCAGGAGCGCGCCGGAGCGGGGCAGGACGACCTGCTCGACAGCACGCGACCCATCGAATGAGCGCAGGCCGGACGGAGCCGGCATCTCTCAGGGCTTGCCCTGTTTGGCCTCACGCAGCGCGTCGTGCTCGACGTTGAGGTAGGCCTGGTAGGCATTGCGGCGGTTCGCCGCCTCGAAGGCCGGAAGTGCCGCGAAGCCGGACCAGTCGGTCCGCGCATAGGCGGCGTCGAAGTCGACGCCCTCATCGAAGGCCGCGCGCATCTGCCGGTACAGGAACTCCAGGTAATTGCGTGTCTGCGTGAGGTCGCCGACCGCGTCGGTCGAATGGCGGCCGTGGCCGCTGACGACGATGCGGGGCTGCAACTGCACGATCCGGTCGAGCGAACGGATCCACGAGCCGACATCGCCGTCCGCCGCGAACGGCACGCGCCCGGCGAACACCAGGTCGCCGGCGTACAGCACCCGGTCCTCCTCGACCATCATCATCAGGTCTTCCGGCGTGTGCGCCGGGCCGACGTGGACGACGCGAAAGTGCAGCCCGCCCAGCGTGAAGCGCGTGTCGTCGCCGATGTATCGCGTGGGGACGACGATGCGGGTCTTGTCGTTGACCCACGGGGCCAGCGAATGGCGGCGTTCCTCGAGGCGCGCCGCGGCAGCGTTGGTCGCGAGGTAGTCGCGCACCGAGGCATGGGCCCAGACCTCGACGCCCGGCCCCGCCAGAGCCTGCAGTCCGTAGAAGTGATCCGAGTGATAGTGGCTCACGATCACCCGCCGGATCGGCTGCGTCGTGGTCTGCGCGATCAGCCGCCGCAACTGGCGCCCGAGGGCCGGCGTGCCGAGCGCATCGAAGACGACGACGCCTGCATTCGTGACCACGAAACCCGCGTTCGAGTTGAAGCCCTCGTTGGCGGTGGAGACGACGCCCGCCTGGCCCATCACGTAGTAGCTGTGCGCCGCCACCTTGACCACGGCCATGGGCACATGGACCGCCTCGAACTCCTGACCCTCGGCTGCAGCGCTGGCAGGCAGCGTCGCAGCGATCACCGGAACCGCCAGCCAAGCGGCAAGCACCGCCAGCCGCCGCACAGAGATCACTCGGACAGTTCCAGCTCGATCGCCGGCTCGCCCGGCACCGAGGCGGCAGGCAAGCTCGCGAAGGCGAGGCAGGCAGCACAAGCTGAAGCCGCAGCCGAGGCGATGGGTCGCATCGTCGATGCCGTGGTCAGGCGATGCCGGGATTGCCGGCGACGCCGACCAGCACCGGCCGGTTCACCTTCGGCCGGCCGATCACCTTCTGCTGCCTCAGGTAGGCCTCGACCACGTCCCAGATCGGCTCGCCCGCAGCGCCTTCGGCAACGGGAGCCCAGCCACCGACCTTGTAGGTCTTCGACGCCTCGACGGGCACGCCGTTGAGGCGCATGTCGGACACGCGCGACCCCATCTTCTCGCCCGGCGTGCACGTGTACGTCAGCCCCCCGACACGGACCATGTCGCCACCCTGCTGGTAGTACGGGTCCGGGTTGAAGAGATTGTCGCCGACGTCTTCCAGGATGGTCTTGATGGTCTGCCCCGTCATGTCGGCAAGGGTGGCGTACGGGTAGGTGATCGCGAGCTGGTCCATCATCGTCTCGCGCGTGATCGTCTCGCCCGGCAGCAGCGTGGTGCCCCAGCGAAAGCCGGGGGAGAAGGCGATCTCGGCGCCCTTGACCGACAGGATCGCGTCGACGATCACCTGGTCCCAGGTGCCGTTGAAATTGCCGCGCCGGTAGAGCAGACCTTCGCTCACGGCCAGCTCCTCGCCGAGCTTCGCGGCGAACGGCGCCCGCACCTTCGCGATGTACCCGGCCATCTCCGCGTCGGCCGGCAGCAGGTTCGCGAAGATGGGCATCAGCTTGTAGCGGTAGTCGCGGACGTGGCCGTCTCGCACGTCGAAATCGAGCACGCCGAGGAACTTGGTGTTCGAGCCGGCGTTGGTGACAAGCGTCTGCCCGCCGCGGTTCCCGACGATCACCGGAGCCGGCACGCCGTCGTGCGTGTGGCCGCCGAGGATGGCATCGATGCCCGTCACGCGCGATGCCATCTTGAGATCGACGTCCATGCCGTTGTGCGAGAGCACGACGACGACCTGCGCGCCCTTCCTGCGTGCCTCCTCGACCACCTTCTGCATGTTCTCGTCCTGGATGCCGAAGGTCCAGTCGGGCACCAGGTAGCGGGGGTTGGCGATCGGCGTGTACGGAAATGCCTGGCCGATCACGGCGACCGGGATGCCGTTGACCGTCTTGATCTTGTAGGCGTCGAAGACCGGGTCGCCGAAGTCGTTGGTCGTGACGTTCTGGGCCAGGAAATCGATGTGGCCGGAGAGATCCTTCTTCACGATCTCCTGCACCCGTTTCGCGCCGAGCGTGAACTCCCA
Organism: Burkholderiales bacterium; assembly: GCA_038234975.1. GTDB lineage: Bacteria > Pseudomonadota > Gammaproteobacteria > Burkholderiales > Burkholderiaceae_C > Schlegelella_A. The sequence goes on along the minus strand of JBBSUK010000040.1, from coordinate 8,845 downwards.
GTGCGAGCTCATGCAGTCGACCCGCAGCAGCTTGCAGGCATCCACCATGTCCTGGCCGCCCGTCCAGAGGGCGGTGGCAGAGCCCTGCCAGGTATCGCCACCGTCGAGCAGCAGGGCATTGGGCCGTTCCGCGCGCACCCGCTTCACCAGTGTCGCCAGATGCGCGAAGCCTCCGACCCGGCCGTAGGTCCGGGCAGCTGCCTCGAAGTCGAGAAAGGTGAAGGCATGGGCTTCGGGCGTTTGCGGAGCGATCCCGAATCGCGCCAGCAGCTTCTCGCCGACGAGATGAGGCGGCTGCCCGACCGCGTTGCCGACACCCAGATTCACGCTCGGCTCGCGGAAATGCACAGGCATCAGCTGTGCATGGCAGTCGGTGAAGTGCATCACGCTGACGTTGCCGAACGCCGGCAGGGCGTAGAGCCGCTCGGACGCTCCCGGCGACGCGGCCAGCGCGTCGCGATGGTCGAGCGCCATGCCGCCCGCCGAGGCGAGGGCGATCATCTGAAGAAACTCGCGCCTGCCGATGCTCATGGAACTCGCCCGTCGAATCGCCGCCCGTCTCGCACCGGCGCGCCGGTGCGCCTTACTGGTTGACGGATGATTTCGGATCGAGCAGCAGCGCCATCAGGTCCTGCATCTGCTTGGCCGTCAGCACGTGCGCTTCGCCGAAGCGAGGCATCGTCGAACAGGCGTTGTAGGCCTTGGCGTTGTAGAGCTTGCCCCAGGTGTACTGGACGATCGGGGCGGCATTCGTGCTGCCCGGGTCGCTGACACCGCGCAGCTTGCCGTAGTTGTAGAGACTCGGCCCGATCGTGCCGTACGAGATCTCGGACTTGCTCAGCTGGTGGCAGTTGTAGCAATTGCCGCCGTTGGCCGCCGTCGCGGGATCCGACCACGTCATGCCTCGGCCGTTCTGCGCCAGCTTCTCGCCCTCTTTCCAGTCACCCAGGTACTTGCCACCGGGTGGCGGCTGGATCGTCGCCAGCTCGCGCTTCTCGAGCTGGGCGACGAGCTCTGCGGGCGGCGCGGTTTGCGCGGAGCAGGCTTTCTGCACCGGATCCTGGGTCAGCCGATCCAGGCTGGCCTGCCCTTGGGCACGGAACGAGGATTTCAGCATCGCCTGCGCCGTCGCGTCGGCCGTGGAGGTCGATGCGGTCGAGACGCAGCCGGCCACGCCGAGTGCTGCCAGGGCGGCGATGCCGGCGAGACCTGTCTTTCGTGAATGGTTCATGTCGGCTCCTCTCAGCGCTTGAGGCCGGGCGCGATCGACTCGGCACCCTTGGCGTTGACGCCGAGATACGTCGACAGTGCGATGGTCACGTCGGACACGTATTCGGGGGCCGGAAAGCGCTGCTGCCTGAAGCAGTCGTTGAGGCGCCGCTGCATCCCCCACAGCTGCCCGCTCGAGACGCGATACGCCGGCCAGGAACCGAATCCGGCACCGGCACCCTTGTTCGTCGTCAGATCGGGCAGATCCTGCAGCCGGATGCGCTTGCCTTCCTGCCCATGACACGAGGCGCAGGAAAAATCGTAGGGTCCACCGCGGAAGTAGAAGAGCTTCTGACCGGCCTCGTACATCGCCTTCTCCTCGCGATGCGCCTGAGACACGTTGAACTTCATGCCGCTCGACTCGCCGGACACATACGCGACCAGGCTTTCGATGTTGAGCATCTCGCCTTTGCCGAAGGGCGTCCTGGCGATGGCCGCCGAGTCGAAACCCTGCAGTCCCTGCATGCAGGTGAGCAGGCGGGATTCGAGGTCCTGCACGCGGCCGGTGTCGGCGAAGAAGCGCGGCAGCTCGACGAACGCACCCTTGACCACGCCGGCGCCGCGGCCCAGATCGCAGCGCTCGAGCGACGCCTTCTTCGGCCCACGTGCCTGCTTCCAAAGCAGCTCGCCCTTGGCCTGCCACAGCTCGGCAGGATTGCCGTCGGCGAGCATGGCGCGGTACTCGGCGATGCCGTCACTCGCGGATTGAGCAACACACGGCAGTGCGCCGGCGAGAAGCGCGGCAGCGGCGAATCTTTTCATGGTCGGGTCTCCTGACTCGTTGTCTTCGAGGGGTGCGCGCGTACGGTCACGGGCGCCGTCGGCGACGCGCGCTAGGAGATCGTGGCCTCGTCCGTGCGCGTCTCGCCCATGTTGTCGGTCCAGGTCACGGTGACCTTGTCGCCCGGCTTGGCGCCTTTGAAGCGGAACTGCAGGTACGGGTTCTGCGAGATTGCCTGGCCCCACTTGGCCGTGAGCACCGTCTTGCCGCCGCTGGTGGCCTTGACGTCGTTGATGTAGTGGGCCGCAACGGTCTTGCCGCTCGCGTCCTTGCGGAAGCCGGTTTCCATCGGGTGGGCCATGAGCACGCGGACATCGGTGACGCCGTCCTTGCTTGCCGCGCGAATGCGCATCGGATCTGCCATTGCTGTCTCCTGGAGTCTTGTTCAGCGGGGATCGGTCAGCCGCCGCAGCCGCCGAGGGTGACCTTGGTTTCCTTCGACGTCGCGTAGAGCTTGCCGTCGGCCTTGACCACGGCCCACACCTTGGTGCTCTCGCCCATCTTGGCGCGCGTGGACACATAGCCTTCCGTGCCCTCGGGAATGTTGAACGTCGCCGTCAGCGGAAACGGGTTCTTCTCGACCAGGATGTAGATCACCTCGGTCTTGGGCAGGTTGCTCGTCACCGCGATCGGCACGACGGCACCGTTCTCGGCGATGTCGGGCGAGGTGATCGTCACCTCCTTGCTGTCGGCGGGCTTGCCGCCGATGGCGGCGAGGGCGGCATCGAGTGTCTTGGCCTCGAAGCCCGGCGCGTCGGCCGCCATCGCCTGCTCCGCAGTCAGCATGCCGCTGCTCACCAGCAGGGCGAGCAGCCCGGCCTGCTTGATCACGTCTCGTCTCGTCGTCGTCATGGTGGTTCCTTCAGGAGTAGTCCGTGCGTCGTCTGTCGTCACTGCTTCGCGCCGGTCGCCAGCCACTGCGCGATGACCTTGGCGTCGGCATCGGTCACCTGCGTCTGGGGCGGCATCGGAATCGGCCCCCAGACGCCCTGGCCGCCGTTGCGGATCTTGCCCTCGAGATATTGCACGACGTCGGTGCGCCCTGCGTACTTCTTGGCGACGTCCTGAAACGCCGGGCCGAGGATCTTGTTGGTGGTGCCGTGACAGCTGGTGCAGGATCCGGACTGGATGAGCGCGAGCGCCGGCGGACTCGACCGACTTGCGCTTGTGGCCACGGGCGCAGGCGCCGGGGGTGCACTCGACGCGGCAGCGGCTGCGATCGCCAGCCGCTCCATGCTCGCATGTCCTTGGCCCGGCGGCACCGCGGTGTCGGTCCCGCGGGCCGGGCCGAAGGGCCTGACCTGATCGGCAATGTTGCCGTTGGAGTTGCGCGCCTCGATCGGCAGCGACGATGCGATCTTCCCCTCCACCGGACAGTTGCTCATGCACAGCGCATTCGCGACGTCGCCCTTGCCGCGGGTCAGCCACATCGGCTCGTAGAAGACATGGCCCAGCCGATTGGGCAGACGCGACTGCACCGTGGCGATGTTCTGGTCGGAAAGCGTGAAGTCGGCCGGGACGATGTCGCCCAGGTTGAGGATGTACGCGAGCACGCCGTAGACCTCGTCGGTCTTCAGCGACTTCGGCGCATTCCAGGGCATCGCCCGGTTGATGTAGTCCCACAACGACGACAGTTTCGACACTTTCATGAGCGTCGTTCGATGGGGATACCCGGGGTGCGAAAGCGCGTAGACGTGGCCCGACTCGATGTCTTTCTTGGTCGTGCCGCCGACGATCGGCGTGAACACCGAGTTCGACTCTCCGAATGCGCCGTGGCAGGAGGAGCATTTCGCCTCCCAGACCTTCGTGCCGAGGTCGACGCTGCCCGAGCCCTTGGGCAGGCCCCGGAAATCGCCGCGCACGTCGATGTTCCAGGCCTTCACCTCCGCCGGCGTGGCGGCGCGGCCGACGTCCGAGAGGTCGGGGGCGGCCTCTACCGGCGACATCATGGCCATGACGGCGGCGACCGCGACGAGAACCCGGATCGCGGCCCGCATCTCAGTAGGCCTGAACGTTGGAGACATCGCCGCTCTCGGCCACGCGCCACGACTGGATCGCGTTGTTGTGATACAGCGAGCGACTACCGCGCACGGCCCGCAGCTGGTTGATCTTCGGCTGCACGTAGCCGGTGTCGTCCATGGCCCGCGACTGCAGGATGGCGGGTGATCCGTCCCAGGTCCAGTCGATGTTGAAGCGCGTCAGCGCCTTCGGCAGGATGGGCCCTTCGAGCCGCGCCGTGCGCCAGTTGCGCCCGCCATCGGTGCTGACATCGACCCGCTTGACCTTGCCGCGGCCCGACCAGGCCAGACCCGTGACGTTGTAGTAGCCCTTGTCGAGCAGCGTCTGCGAGCCCGAGGGCGTCGTGATCACCGACTTGCACTCCTGGATCGAGGTGAACTGGCGGTAGTTGCCGTCGGGCATCAGGTCGACGTAATGGAGTTCCTCGTCCTTGGTGAAGAAGGGCTGGTCGCCGACCTTGATGCGGCGAAGATACTTGACCCAGCTCACGCCCTGGATGCCCGGCGCCACCAGGCGCAGCGGATAGCCGTTCTCGGGACGCAGCATCTCGCCGTTCATGCCCCAGGCGACCAGCACGTCGTCGAGCGCGTTGGCCATCGGCAGGGTCCGCGTCATCGAGGAGCCGTCAGCCCCTTCGGCGAGCACGAAGCGCCCCTTCCTGGTGTCGGCGCCGCACATCTCGAGGATCGTCGACAGCTTGACCCCGGTGAACTCCGAGCACGACAGCATGCCGTGCGTGTACTGCACGCTCGGCACCGCCGAGTTGCCCCATTCCATGGCGCTGTTGGCGCCGCATTCGATGAAGTGGGTGCGCGTGACCGAGGGCAGGCGCATCAGGTCGTCCATGGTGAAGACGCGTGCTTCGCGGACGAGGCCGTTGACCATCAGCCGGTGTTGCGAAGGATCGATGTCCCACCAGCCCTGGTGGTGACGCTCGAAGTGCAGGCCGTTCGGCGTGATGATCCCGAACAGCGACTGCAGCGGGCAAAACGACACCGAAGCCTGCGCGACCTGCGTCAGCCCCGGGCTCTGCCGGCGCTGGATACCCTTCTCCCACTTCGAAGGCGAGCCGTAGCCCGTGCTCGCCACCGGTTGCCCGAGCGCGCGCGAATGCTCCGGCAGGTTCAGGATGGCGGGGTCGCCCTCGTCGCTGCGCGCGGGCTCGGCCAGCGCCTGCTGCGCCGACACGCCCGCGCCCAGGGCCAGCGCGCTGCCCATGAAACGGCGACGCGCCCTGCGTGCCAGCTCCGCGGCCTGCGGCGAAAGCCCGCCTTCCGGCGCCTTCAGGACTCGGCCCGACATCGGCCGGACGCCAGGGGAAACGTCTCGACTCGTCATCGCGGTTGAGCTGCTAGCGCCGCTCCTTGATCAGTTCGCGGAATCCCTTCTTCAACCCGACCGTTGCGCCCAGCGGCGCCGACACGCGCACGCAGACCGCGCGGCAGATGTCGGTCAGGCTGGCGTCGGTCACGCTGTAGATCACCTGCGACCCCTCGCGCCGCCGCTTGATCACGCCGGCCTGGTACATCATGTTCAGGTGCCGTGAGGCATTGCTCTGCGACAGCGTGGTCTCCTCGACGATCTGGCTGACCGATCGCTCCTCCTGGCAGATGGCGTGAAGGATGCGCAAACGGGCCGGCTCCGACAGGATGGAGAAGTAGCGGGCCACCGACTCGAACACCTCGTCCATTTCTTCCACGGTGCGCGTTCCTAGAGTTCGTCAACAAGCGTATGCGCATGAGCGCATATTTCGATAGGTGTTTTTACGCGCTAGGCGGCGGCCTGCGGCTCCCCTCTAATCGCATGGTATGAAACCGAACCTCCGCTGCCCGCCAGGCAGCTGGAGCAGCGTCTGCGATCGGTCCTGAAAGCGTCGACGACGGGGCCCAACCGGACAACGAAGGAGACTCATTCCATGGCCAACCTCACCCGCCGCTCCGCCGGCCTTCTCGGCAGCGCCGCACTGCTGGGCGCTTCGGTGTCGACGGGCGCGCTGGCCCAGGCCGCGCCGGCCAAGAACCGGGTCGTCTTCCAGGTCAGCGATGCCGACCCGTCGAAGTGGAATCTCGCGCTCAACAACGCGCGCAACGTGCAGAGCGAACTTCCGGACGACCCGCCGGATCTGGAGATCGTCGTCTACGGGCCCGGCATCGGCATGCTCAAGCGCGACTCGCCGGCTGCGCATCGCATCGCCGAGGCCATCAAGAGCGGCGTCAAGGTGGTCGCCTGCGAGAACACCATGAAGGCCCTGAAGCTCACGTATGCCGACATGCTGCCGACGATCGGCTACGTGCCGGCCGGCGTGATCGAGATCATGCGCAAGCAGCAAGAGGGCTACGCCTACATCCGCCCCTGAAGCGCCGGCCACTTCCGGCTCTTCAGCTCCATGGCCCGCAGGAGGACCGGATGACGATCGACTGGAATGCGTTCACGCCGTGGACGTCGCTGGCAGGTGGCGTGCAGCCGCACCGGCACGCCGCGCGCTGAAGCTGCGGCCCAGCCGAGAAAGGGGCCGATCAGCAGGATCACGTAGAACAGGCGATGGGTGGCCAGGGCCACGCTGCGCTCGAAGCTGAACGCATAACCGGGCGCGACTCGCACCGGATGGAGCCAGCGATGCACCAGCCACGCCGCCATCGCCACCAGGATCATCAGGCCGAAGATGAAGTGAAGGTTGATCGTCGTATCGGCGCCGTGTCCATGCGGATGTGCGGCAGCAAAAGGGCGGTCACGAACTGACAGCCGAGCAGGACGACCACAGTCCAGTGACGCCTTCGCATGCACCGGATCCGATGCGTCGGTCAGACTCGCACGTAGCGATGGGCATCGATCCGTTGCATCAACCAGATTCGCTGTTGCGGCAGCTTCTGGTCGAAGCTGACAGCTTGCGCCAGACGAAACATTCCGGCCGGCTGCGTCCGACCGTGTCCCTCGACTCTAAAACGGCCCGTCGGCGCCCCGGAGCTGTCTCGATGACTCCGCTCGACCTGGAGTCGCCGGAAAAGAAGACCTCCGGCCGAAACTCCGGGACGCTGCCTTCGAAGGCGGCAGGTACGAGAACCGACGCGCAGCCGCTGAGGCCAGCTGCGACGAGCACAAAGACAGAGATTGAAGTCGACACTGTTGCCATGCGGTTGTCGGCGGCAAGCGTCGTGCCGGCGTCGGTTGTGGCGAAGGCCCTGCGTGGCTTGCGAAGCCCGTGTGCCATGGATGCCAAGTAGCTAGTCGCATGCCCTCAACGGTCGGCCGGGAGAAGCCGGCGTGCCGATCCAGGTCGTGCAGAACAATCTCGGGCATGCGCCCGACATGGCTTCCTGTGCCTCCACTCCTCGACAATCGCCGGGTCGGCAGAAGGAATGACCGTTCGCACGGTGGCCAACGTCCGACCTTGCCAGTCCTCCAGACCCGCAATGAGTTGGTCCATGTGTTGGGAGCCGGTCAGACAGTTTCGCCTTGCGGCGCGGGCAAAGGTTGCTGGTGCACGGGGTTGGCTGGTCGCCCGTGCCGAACGATGTCGCTTGGCCGCTCCAATTCGACCTCACACCTCGCCCCGGCGTTCTGATTCCCTAGGAGTAGAAGCGCTCACGCGTTCGGAATTGCCGCACCCGGGGCGAGGCAGTCGTCCGTTTTCCAGGACCGCGCCAAAACCAGAAATGGACAACCCGCGTCGAGTAGAGGTGTCGACCAGTGTCGCGGGCTCACCCGCTTATCATCACAAATCGAATCACCCTTACCCTCGAAGGCTAGGAGTCTCCTATGGACCCGTCCCTGATTCTTCGCACCTCCTCGGTGTTGCTGGCGATCACCGCCGGCGGTGGTCTGGCCATGGCGGCAATTCGTTTCGGCGGCAAGCCGCACCCGCCGGCATGGTTGGCGATGCTGCATGGCTTCCTCGCGGCGGCAGGCCTGACACTGCTGGCATACGCATATTTCGCGACGGCGATCCCGGCATTCGCCGCTCTCGCACTGCTGCTTTTCCTGATCGCAGCGGTCGGCGGGGTTGTGATGAACTTGGGCTATCACCTCAAGGAGTTGCCACTGCCGATCTGGCTCGTGCTCGTCCACGCGACCGTTGGCGTCGTCGCCTTCGTGCTGCTCGCAATGGCCGCTTGGTGGAGCTAGGGAGCCCTCTCCCCTGCCGTCGACACCACGACGATGGTGGCCCTCAAAGCGTGGGGTAAGGGTAAGTTCGATCCTCGGCACAGCGTTGACCAGCTCAGCAAGTCTCGTTGTCACTGCTGGGCATCAGCAATCAGCGCGTCGAACGTGATCGCCAGAAGGTCGCCTCGGGAAAGTCCATGTCGCTGCTGCTCCTGGTGCGCGACTCGGGCAACGGCAAGGATCGTCGCCGCATGCGCTCAGCGGCATTCAAGGCGAAGGTGGCGCGGGCCACCGTTCGTGGCGACAAGACACTGGCCGAGCTGGCGCAACAGCATGACGTGCACCCCAACCAGATCCCCGACTGGAAGAACCAGTTGCTGGCCAAGGAAGCCGACGTGTTCGGCGGCGAGCCGCGGGCCGACGAGCCCACGGTCGGCCTCAAGGTGCTGCACGCCAACACCGGTACCGCAAGCCGAACACAAGCAGGAAGGCGCCCGGGCACACGATCTACCCGTACCTGCTGCGCACGTTGGCGATCACGCGCTCGAACAACGTCTGGGCGATGGACATCACCTTGTATCTTGAGGATGTGGCGGGCAGCTCCCACCACACGAGGCGGGGACAGCACGGACATTACTTGAGGCCTCGAGCCTGGGATGTAGATGTCGCGCCCCG
>JBBSUK010000039.1:0-24523 GCA_038234975.1 Burkholderiales bacterium | reverse complement strand
TTCGACCGGCGTCGCCGGCGTCTCGGCAGCGCGGCTCAAGGTCGCCGACCGGGCGATGCGCACCGTCGTCGGGGAGTTCGACGGCGAGCGCGTCGCCGGGCTCGCCTGGCCGGCAGCGGAGAACCAGGTCGTCGTGCTCGAACTGACGTACTGAGCGGCAGGGTCGCGCCGGCGCCGCGCGACGCATAGCGTGCGTTCGTTCCGGATCCGGCGCGGTGCGCGGATGTTCGACCTTCAGGAACGGCGTGCCGCGTCGATGACCGCGTCGTCCTTCGACCGCCCGGTGCGCGTCGAAGGTTCGCCGTGCGATCCAAACCGGAGCCTTCCCCTTGTCCACTCTCTATGTCGTCGCTTTCATCGGCGTGGGCGCCGTCGTCCTCGGCGTGATGGTCGAAGCCGTCCGCAACGTCTCGCGCAAGCCCGTCTGGAGCGCGCCCTTCCCGGTCTACGAGCGCGTCGAGCACCTGCTCGTCAAGCCGGTCGAGGCCCTCCCGGTCGACCCGCGCCACTCGGGTTTCGTCGGCCTGAGCAACGAGCCCGAGTTCCAGCTGACGGCCTGATACCCGGCCCGCCCTCCGGCGCTGCGACGGCCTGCGGCGCGGCGCCGGGATAATCCGCGGATGCGCGTGTTCCGCGGCTTTCGCCATCCGGGTCTGGCCGAGCACGCGGCGCTCACGATCGGCAACTTCGACGGCGTGCACCGCGGCCATCAGGCGATGCTCGCGCTGCTCGTGTCGGAAGCGGCGCACCGCGGCGTCGCACCGACGATGCTCACCTTCGAGCCGAACCCGCGTGACTTCTTCGCCGCGCTCGCCGGCAAGCCGGAGCTCGCGCCGCCGCGCATCGCGACGCTGCGCGACAAGCTCGCCGAGCTCGAACGCTGCGGCATCGAGCAGGCGGTCGTGCTGCGCTTCGATGCGCGCTTCGCGGCACAGTCGCCCGAGCGCTTCGTCGAAGACGTCATCGCTTCGGGACTGCACGCGCGCTACGTGCTCGTCGGCGACGACTTCCGCTTCGGCGCGAAGCGCGCCGGCGACTACGCGTCCCTCGACGCCGCCGGTCCCCGGCACGGCTTCGACGTGGCACGCATGATGAGCTACGAGGTGCACGGCCTGCGGGTCTCGAGCTCGGCCGTTCGCGCTGCGCTCGCCGGAGGCGACATGAACGCCGCCGAGGCGCTGTTGGGGCGGCCCTATGCCGTCAGCGGGCACGTCGTGCACGGCGGCAAGCTCGGGCGCACGCTCGGCGAGTCGGGTGCCGGTCGAGGCGATGGCTTTCGCACCCTCAACGTCCGCTTCCCGCACCCGAGACCGGCCGCGAGCGGCATCTTCACGGCCCGCGTGCACGGCCTGTCCGATTCGCCGCTCGACGGCGTCGCCAGCCTCGGCCGTCGCCCGACCGTCGACGACAGCGGCCGCGTGCTCCTCGAGACGCACGTCTTCGACTGGCCCGCGGGCCTCGGCGACGAAGGGGCCTACGGTAGACTCGTCCGGGTGGAACTGCTCGCCAAGCTGCGCGACGAACTGCGCTACGACACGCTCGCCGAACTCGGCGACGCGATCGCGCGCGACGCCGACGCGGCCCGGGCGTGGTTCGTGAACGCCGCCGCGGTGCCCCACGCTCCCTTCGGCCGGCAGACCACTCGCGACCGAATTTGACCGGCGTTGCCGGCCGCGGACCGTCCTCCGCGCGCCCCCACGCCGCACGCATGAGCTGATCGCAACGCCGCGCGGTCTCCCCACCGACACGCCCACGAGGAAGCGCCGTCATGGCCGACCCCGCCAACGCCACCGCCAACGCAACCGACTACCGCAGCACGCTGAACCTGCCCGACACGCCGTTCCCGATGCGCGGCGACCTGCCCCGCCGCGAGCCGGGCTGGGTGCAGCAGTGGAGCGACGACGGCGTCTACCAGCGCCTGCGCGAGGCCCGCCACGGCAAGCCACGCTTCGTGCTGCACGACGGGCCGCCCTACGCCAACGGGCAGCTGCACATCGGCCACGCCGCGAACAAGATCCTGAAGGACATGATCGTCAAGTCGCGCCAGCTCGCCGGCTTCGACGCGCGCTACACGCCGGGCTGGGACTGCCACGGCCTGCCGATCGAGAACCAGATCGAGAAGACGTACGGCCGCGGCCTCTCGCGCGACGAGGTGCAGGCGAAAAGCCGCGCCTACGCGACCCAGCAGATCGCACAGCAGATGGCCGACTTCAAGCGCGTCGGCGTGCTCGGCGACTGGCAGCATCCGTACCGGACGATGGACTTCGGCAACGAGGCCAACGAGATCCGGGTGCTCAAGCGGCTGATCGAGCGGGGCTTCGTCTACCGCGGCCTGAAGCCCGTGTACTGGTGCTTCGACTGCGGCTCGTCGCTCGCCGAGTTCGAGATCGAGTATGCGGATCGCAAGTCGACCACCATCGACGTCGCCTTCCTCGCTGCCGAGCCGCACAAGCTCGCCGCCGCGTTCGGCGTGCCTTCGATCGGCAAGGACGCCTACGCCGTCATCTGGACGACGACGCCCTGGACGATCCCGGCCAACCAGGCGCTCAACCTCAACCCGCAACTCGAGTACGCGCTGGTCGACACGCCGCGCGGCCTGCTCGTCCTGGCGAGTGCGCTCGTCGACAAATGCCTGGCCCGCTTCGGCCTCGAGGGCACGGTGGTCGCGATCACCCTCGGCGCGAACTTGGACGGCCTGAACTTCCGCCATCCGCTCGCCGCGGTCGACCCGGGCTACGACCGCCTTTCACCGATCTACCTCGCCGACTACGCGACCGCCGAGGACGGCACCGGCATCGTCCACTCCGCGCCCGCCTACGGCCTCGACGACTACAACTCGTGCCGCGCCCACGGTCTCGCCGCCGACGACGTGCTCAACCCGGTGCAGGGCAACGGCGTGTATGCCGAGGCGCTGCCGCTGTTCGGCGGCCAGGACATCTGGGACGAGACGCCGCGGATCGTCGAGGCGCTGCGCGACGCCGGGCGCCTCCTCGACAGCTCGACCCTCCTGCACAGCTACCCGCACTGCTGGCGGCACAAGACGGCGGTGATCTACCGCGCGGCGGCGCAGTGGTTCGTCCGCATGGACGGGCCCGACGCATCGACCGCGGGCGTGTGCGCCGTCGAGCCGGTCGCCGAGCCGCTGCGCGCGACGGCGTTGACCGCGATCGCCCGGACCGCGTTCTTCCCGGAGAACGGCCGCGCGCGGCTGCACGACATGATCGCCAACAGGCCCGACTGGTGCATCAGCCGGCAGCGCAACTGGGGCGTGCCGCTGCCGCTCTTCCTGCACAAGCGCACCGGCGAGTTGCACCCCGACACGCTCGCGTTGATCGACCGCGCGGCGGCGGTCGTCGACGAAGGCGGCGTCGAGGCCTGGTCGCGCCTGTCGGCCGAAGACGTGCTCGGCGACGAGGGTGCGCGCGACTACGCGAAGTCGAACGACATCCTCGACGTCTGGTTCGATTCCGGCTCGACGTTCTTCCACGTCCTGCGCGGCAGCCACCCGGGAACGACGCTCCCCGACGACGACGGCAAGCACCCCGAGGCCGATCTCTACCTCGAAGGCCACGACCAGCACCGCGGCTGGTTCCATTCGTCGCTGCTGATCGCCTGCGCGCTCGAAGGTCACGCCCCGTACCGTGGCCTGCTCACGCACGGTTTCACCGTCGACGGCCAGGGCCGCAAGATGAGCAAGAGCGTGGGCAACTATCTGGGCCTGCGCGAGACCGCCGACAAGCTGGGCGCCGAGATCATCCGCCTGTGGTGCGCCTCGACCGACTATTCGGGCGACCTGGCGATCGACCAGAAGATCCTCGCCCGCGTCGTCGACGCGTATCGGCGCATCCGCAACACGCTGCGTTTCCTGCTCGCCAACACCAGCGACTTCGACCCGGCTCGCGACGCGGTCCCGCTCGAGCGCATGGTCGAGCTCGACCGCTGGGCGCTGGCGCGAACCGCCGAGGTGCAGCGCGAGATCGCCGGCGAGATCGACCCGTCGCGCGGCGTCCATGTCGGCGGCCACTACGGTGTCCACGAGTTCCATCCGGTCGTCACACGGCTGCAGCTCTTCTGCTCCGAGGACCTCGGCGCCTTCTGGGTCGACGTCCTGAAGGACCGCCTCTACACGACGGCGCCCGACTCGCTCGCCCGCCGGTCGGCGCAGACAGCGCTCTGGCACGTGACGCACGCCGTGCTGCGCTGGATGGCGCCCTTCCTGAGCTTCACCGCCGAAGAGGCGTGGGCACTGTTCGGCGGCAAGAAGGGTTCGTCGATCTTCGTCGAGACCTTCGTCGACACGGGCGACTGGGCAGACGACGCGCTGCTCGCCAGGTGGCGGCGCGTCGCCGAGGTCCGGGCCGAATCGAACAGGCAGATCGAGGCGCTGCGCACCGCCGGCGCGATCGGCTCGTCGCTGCAGGCCGAAGTGCGCGTCGATGCGTCGGGGGCGCTCCACGACGCGCTCGCCAGCCTCGGCGACGACCTGCGCTTCGTGCTGATCACCTCGAAGGCGACGCTCGTTCGCGGCGTAAGCGGCGGCGCAGACGAAGCGGCCTTCACCGTCACCGCGACGCCGACCACGGCGCCCAAATGCGAGCGCTGCTGGCATTGGCGCGACGACGTCGGCTCCGATCCGTCGCATCCGACCATCTGCGGCCGCTGCACCGCCAACCTGTACGGCGCGGGCGAACCGCGCCGCCACGCCTGAGAACGGAGATCGCGTTGGCCTTCCGCTCCTCCCGCGCGTCGACGTGGCCGTGGCTCGCGCTCGCGGCCGTCGTGGTCCTCGTCGACCAGATCACCAAGCAGGCCATCGCCCGGACGATGCAGCTGGGCGACCAGCATGTCGTCACGCCGTTCTTCGACATCGTCCGTGCCCACAACACCGGCGCCGCGTTCTCCTTCCTCAGCAACGCCAGCGGCTGGCAGCGCTGGTTCTTCATCGGCCTCGGCGCCGTGGCGGCGATGTTCATCGTCTGGATGCTGGTTCGCCACGGCGGTCAGAGGCTGTTCGCGCTGGCGCTCTCGCTCATCCTGGGAGGCGCGGTCGGCAATGTCGTCGACCGCATCTGGCACGGCCACGTGATCGATTTCGTGCAGGTGCACTGGGGCCGCGCCTACTTTCCGGCCTTCAACGTGGCCGACGCCGCCATCACCGTCGGTGCGGGCCTGCTGATCCTCGACGAGATCCTGCGGGTGCGGCGAGGGCGCTGACGATGGACCCATATTTCTGTATGATCAGCCCATGAAGACGACGCTCGACATCGACGACGTACTCATCACCCGCGCCAAGACAGCCGCCGCGCGCAAGCGCACAACGCTGACACGCCTGGTCGAGGAAGGGCTGCGACTGCGTCTGGCCGAGCCGAAGCGGGAGCCGGCGGCGCGTGTCGTCCTGCCGGTCTTCGCCGGCGGCGGCGGCATGCGTCCCGGCATCGACCCTTGCAGCAACCGCTCGATGCTCGCCGCCGCCGATGGCGACGGCAATGACGACGCCTGACGTCAACGTCCTCGTCGCCGCCGCACGAGGCGACCACCGCCACCACGGCCCGGCCTTGCGCTGGCTCCAGAACGCGATCGGCGAGGCTCAGTCGAAGCCGCTGCTGCTGTTCCCGATGGTCGCCGCGAGCTTCCTGCGGCTCGTCGCCCACCCGCGCGTTTTCACCGTGCCGATGCCCGGGAGCGCGGCCGTCGCCTTCGTCGACACGATGCTCGGCGCACCCGGCGTCGTGATGCCGCCTCTGGGCGAGGAATGGCCTCGCCTGCGCGACGCCTGCGCCGTCGCCCGGCTCGATCCGAACCTCGTTCCCGACCTCTGGCTCGCTGCAGCGGTGCGCGAGGCGGGCGATCACCTGGTCACGTTCGACGCGGGGTTTCGGCGCCTGTTGAGGCGCAGTGAGCTGACCGTCCTGACCGGGTGACGGATCAGCCCGGCCAGTGACGCGCCCGCACCGACGCGACCGGCTCGGTCGCGTCGATCGTCTCGAGCACGCGGAAGAATTCCGGTCGGCCCTGCGCGATCGCCTTGCGCGCGCCGCTCCACGACGACACGATCGACGCCAGGATGTCGAGCGCGCCGAGCCGAGCGCCCGAGAGCCAGGGTGTGGCCGGGAACTGATCGGCGAACATGGCCCACAGCTCGTGTACCCGGGCCCGACCGCGCTGCTGCATCTTCTCCTTCACGTCGTCGTCGGGGTCCGGGTACCAGCGGTCGGGGAAGTCGAGGATGCCGATGCCGGCGTAGCAGTTGGCCGCGATGAAGACGAGGCCGCGGATCTGCTGCGCGCGTGACGCGGGATCGGCGGCGAGGAGGCCGGATTGCGGTTGGCGCAGGCCGAGGTCGATCAGGATCGCGGCGCTCTCGGTCATGACGCTGCCGTCGTCGTGGACCAGCGTCGGGATCTGCGCGATCGGATTGACTCGCTTCAACGCCTCGAAACCTTCGGTGGCTTTCCAGGAGACGGCGTCGACGAGTTCGTAGCGCAGGCCGGCGAGCTCGAGCGCCGCTTCCACCGCAGCCGACCCCGACCCGCGGGTGCCATAGAGCTTGATCATGCGATCCCTCTCGTCACGGCACGAGGATGCTCGACCCCGTCGTCACCCGGCCCTCCAGGTCGCGATGCGCCTGCGCTGCTTCGGCCAGCGGATAGCGATGGCCGATGTGGATGTTCACCTTGCCCGCCGACACCACGGCGAACAGCTCATCGGCCATCGCCTGCGTCGCCTCGCGCGTCGCGATGTGGGTGAACAACGTGGGCCGCGTCACGTGCAGCGACCCCTTCGCGCCGAGCACGCCGAGGTTGACCGGCGGCACGACGCCCGACGCGTTGCCGAAGCTCACCATCAGGCCGAGCGGGCGCAGGCTGTCGAGCGAGCCTTCCCAGGTGTCCTTGCCGACCGAGTCGTAGACGACCTTCACGCCCTCGCCTCCCGTGATCTCCCTGACGCGCTCGGCGAACTTCTCGCGTCGGTAGTTGATCGCGTGCGCGGCGCCGTTCTCGAGGGCCAGCGCGCACTTGTCGTCGCTGCCGGCGGTGCCGATGAGGCGCAGGCCGAGCTCGCGCGCCCACTGGCACGCGATCAGCCCGACACCTCCGGCGGCGGCGTGGAAGAGCACGAAGTCGCCGGCGGCCAGGCCGCCCTGCGGCAGCGTGCGGCGGAGCAGGTATTGCGCCGTCAACCCCTTGAGCATCATGCCGGCCGCGGTGTCGAATCCGATCGATTCGGGCAAGCGGACGACGTTCTTCGCCGGCATGACACGCGCCAGGGCATAGGCGCCTGGCGGCTGCCCGGTGTAGGCGGCGCGGTCGCCGGCGGCGAGGTGGGCGACGCCCTCGCCCACGGCCTCGACCATGCCCGCACCTTCGAGGCCGAGCGCGAGCGGCATCGGCATCGCGTAGACCCCGGCGCGCTGGTAGACATCGATGTAGTTCACGCCGCACGCCTCGTGACGGATGCGGATCTCGCCCGGGCCGGGGTCGCCGACCGGAAGCTCGACGAGCTTCATCTCCTCAGGCCCACCGTGGCGGTCGATGCGGATGGTCGGGCTGCGTGTGGTGTGCGTCATGCGGGTCGTCATCGGGGGTTGGGCGCGGCGAGGCGTCGACGTGAGGGTGTGTGCGCTATCGTGCCACGACGCCGCGATGAAGCGCATCACCACCGCCCCCAACCTCGCCATCGCCACCCTGTGGCGCGACCTGCTCGACCAGGCCGGCTTCGAGGCGACGGTGCAGCGCGCCTACGCGAGCAGCATCGCCGGCGAGCTGCCACCCGACCAGTCGCTGCCCGAGATCTGGATCCAGGACGACGACGACCTCGAGCGCGCCCGCACGATGCTCGACGCGCTGCGTCGGCCGACGCATCGGAGCTGGCTGTGCCGACAGTGCGGCGAGCGTGTCGAAGGCCCGTTCGAGGAATGCTGGAACTGCGGCGCGTCGATGCCGTAGGGGCCATGACCGGTCGGACGGATCAGAACGTTCCGGGATAGGCTCCACCATCGGCCAGCACGTTCTGCCCCGTCAGGTAGCCGGCGTGCACGCTGCACATGAACGCGCAGATCGCGCCGAATTCGTCGGCGGTGCCGAAGCGGCCGGCCGGGATGGTGCGAGCACGGCCCTGCGCGATCGCTTCCGGTTCGACGCCGCGTTGCGCCGCCTGCGCGGCGAGCGTCGAGCGCAGGCGGTCGGTGTCGAAAGCGCCGGGCAGCAGGCCGTTGATCGTCACGCCATTGGCCGCGATGGCGCTTCGCGCCAGCCCGGCGACGAAGCCCGTCAATCCCGAACGCGCGCCGTTGGACAGGCCGAGCACGTCGATCGGCGCCTTGACCGCGCCCGACGTGATGTTGACGACGCGACCGAAACCGCGACCGGCCATCGCGTCGACCGTGGCCTGCATCAGCGCGATCGGCGCCAGCATGTTGGCATCGAGCGCCTTGAGCCAGGTGTCGCGCCTCCAGTCACGAAAGTCGCCCGGCGGCGGGCCGCCGGCGTTGTTGACGAGGATGTCGACCTGCGGGCACGCCGCGAGCGCGGCGGCGCGGCCGGCTTCGGTGGCGATGTCCCCCGCGACGGCCCGCACTTCGCCACCGCCGATCGACCGCAACTCGGCCGCGGTCGCGTCGAGCGCTTCCGCCCCGCGCGCGGTGATCACGACGTTGACGCCTTCGGTGACGAGCGCCTTGGCGCAACCCTTGCCGAGCCCTTTGCTCGACGCGCATACGAGCGCCCACTTGCCGGCGATGCGGAGGTCCATGTCGATCCTTCCTTTTCGTGTTGCCTGCAGGCTACCGCCACTTCGCCAGCATCCAGATGCCGGCCAGCACCAGCACCGTCCCGGCGACGATCCAGCCCGTGAAAGGCTCGCCGAGGATGACGATGCCCATCGCGATGGTCGACAGCGGGCCGATCATGCCGGTCTGCGCGGCGACCGCGGCGCCGACGCGCTCGATCGCCATCATCACCAGCAGCACCGGAACGAAGGTGCATACCGTCGCGTTGAGAACCGACAGCCAGATCACCTGTGGCGCGACGTGGAGCGCGGCGAGCGGACGCAGCACGAGGAACTGGGCGATGCAGAAGAAGCACGCCACCGTCGTCGCCAGCCCCGTCAGGCGCAGCGCGCCGAGCCGGCGAACCTCCTCGCCACTGAACACGAGGTAGACCGCGTAGCTGACCGCGCTGGCGAACACCAGCGCCGTACCGAGGGCGACCTCGCCGCCGCCCTGGAACGAGACCTCGTGGCCGAAGACGAGCAGCACGCCGGCGTAGCTCACGGCGAGCGCGATCATCTGCCGCGGCGTGACGCGGCGGCGAAACGCGAGCGCGCCGATGGCGAGCACGAGCGTCGGGTTCAGGTAGAGGACGAGCCGCTCGAGACCTGCGGTGACGTAGGCCAGCCCGGCGAAATCGAGGAAGCTCGCGAGGTAGTAGCCCGAGAAGCCGAGGCCGGTGACGATGAGCCAATCGCGGCCCGTCAGCGCCGGCTTGCCGCGCCCGGCCCACCAGGCAAGGGCCGCGAACAGCGGCAGCGCGAACAGCATGCGATAGGCGATCAGCGTGACCGCGTCGACGCCGTAGCGGTACGCGACCTTGACGATGATCGCCTTGCCCGAGAACGCCGTGGCGCCGACGGCCGCCAGCGCGATGCCCTTCCAGGCGTCGGAAGCCCGGGACGTTTCAGCACCCGCGAGACGACCGGCGGCAGGGTCTGCCGCCATGGTTTCGGGGCGCATCGGATCCGGGTCGCCGATCGTGGGCGATCAGCAGCCGGCGGCCAGGCCGTCGCGACGCGGGTCGCTTGCCGCGACGTAGCCGTCGACGGCCGGGTCGCCGAGGCGCCAGATGAACTGGCCGGCGCCGAAGTCCTGGTAGCTGTCGTCGAGGACCTCGACGGCATGACCGAGCGCGACGAGCCCCTCGACCGTCTTCGCCGACATCGACGCCTCGACGTTGATCGACAGCCCCTCGTTGAAGCGCCAGCGCGGCGCGTCGCACGCGGCCTGCGGGTTCTCGCCGAACACCAGCATGCGGGCGAGCGTCTGCAGGTGGCCCTGCGGCTGCATGTTGCCGCCCATCACGCCAAAGCTCATCTGTGGCTGGCCGTCCTTCGTCAGGAAC
Source organism: Burkholderiales bacterium (assembly GCA_038234975.1). Classification (GTDB taxonomy): domain Bacteria; phylum Pseudomonadota; class Gammaproteobacteria; order Burkholderiales; family Burkholderiaceae_C; genus Schlegelella_A. The sequence continues at coordinate 14,408 of JBBSUK010000039.1, read as the reverse complement.
GCGGGGATGATGGTCTGGAACGGACGCATGCCGGGCGCGACGCAGTTCGCCTTCGCCGGATCGAGCGAGAAACCATGGCCGCGGTTCTGCATCGACACGCCCCACTCCGGCACGACGACGCCCGAGCCGAACCCCAGGTAGTTGCTCTGGATGAAGCTCACCATCATCCCGCGCTCGTCGGCGGCGGCGAGGTAGATCGTGCCGCCGCGCTCGCCGTGGCCGTGCCCGAACACCTGGGCGCGGTCCGGGTCGACGAGCTTCGCGCGCTCGGCGAGGTAGGCGTCGTCGAGCATCTGTGCGGTCGACAGGCGCATGGAGCGCGAATCGGCGACGTGCTCGTAGACGTCGGCGAAGGCGAGCTTCATCGCCTCGATCTGCAGGTGCTGGCAGCGAGCGCTGTCGACCGGATGCGAGCCGATGTCGAGGTGGCGAGCGATGCCGAGCGCAATCAGCGCCGCGATGCCCTGGCCGTTGGGCGGGATCTCGTGCAGTCGATGGCCCCACGCGTCCATGCCGATCGGGTCGACCCATTCGGACGTGTAGCCGGCGAAGTCGGCGACGGTCATCGAGCCGCCGTGACTCGCCGCGTGCGCCGCCGCGGCCTCGGCGATCTCGCCGCCGTAGAGCGCCGCACCGCGCGTGCACGCGATGGCGCGAAGGGCGCGTGCGGCTTGCGGAAACGCGAAGCGCTCGCCGACCTCCGGCGCGCGGCCGTTGGGCATGAACGCCTCGGCCCAGCCCGGCTGGCCGGCCATCACCGGCACCGCCGCCGCCCATTTCTCCTGCACCACCACCGGCACGGCGTAGCCGCGCTCGGCGATGTCGGCGGCGGGCTCGAGCAAGTCGGCGAAAGGGAGCTTGCCGAAGCGCTCGGAGAGGGCCACCCAGGCGGCGACGGCGCCGGGGACCGTCACCGAGTCCCAGCCGCGCATCGGCGGCCGCTGCGCGTCGGCGGCGTGCCGGCTGCGGAAGTAGTCGCACGACCACGCGGCCGGGGCCGGGCCGGAGGCGTTGAGGCCATGCAGCCGCTCGCCGTCCCAGAGGATGCAGTAGGCGTCCGAGCCGAGCCCGTTGCTGCACGGCTCGACGATCGTCATCGCCGCCGCCGCGGCGATCGCCGCGTCGACCGCGTTGCCGCCCCGCTGCAGCATGCGCAGCCCGGCCTGCGCGGCGAGCGGGTGCGAGGTCGAGACGACGTTGCGGGCGAATACCGGCAGGCGCCTCGACGCATACGGGGACGACCAGGAAAAGGCTGGGTGCGCGTTCATGTCCGACACGATAGCGCCGCTGCCGACGCGGCGGGCCCACGCGGACTGGCCCCGCTTCTCAATCCTCGACGAACGCGTCTTCCCGACGCCGGCGCGCCGCCGGCAGCGAGGCGATGACGACGATCAGCGCCGAAAGGACGAGGAGCCCGGCCGACAACGTACGGTCGACGAAGATCCCCCAGTCGCCGTGCGACAGCAGCAGTGCCTGGCGGAGGTTGCCTTCCATCGCCGGTCCGAGGATGAAGCCGATCAGCAACGGCGCCGGCTCGCAGCTCAGCTTGTGCATCGCGTAGCCGACCAGCGCGAAGAGTGCCGTCATGCCGACATCGAAAGCGCTGCCACGCAGCGAGTAGACGCCGACGCACGCGATCAGCGCGACCACCGGCGCGAGCGCGCGGTGCGGAACCGACAGGAGCCGCCGCCGGATGCCGACCAGCGGAAGCTCGACAACCGCGAGCAGCGCATTGCCGATCCACATCGACGCGATCAGTCCCCAGAAGAGCTGCGGATCGGACGCCATCACCTGCGGGCCGGGCTCGATGCCCTTGATCAGCATCGCGCCGATGAGCAGCGCCATCACCGCGTGAACGGGAATGCCGAACGCGAGCATCGGCACGAACGACGTGTGCGCGCTGGCGCTGCCCGCGCTCGCGGGCCCGGCGACGCCGCGGACGTCGCCCCTGCCGAAGCGACCGCCGGCGCCGGCGAGGCGCCGTTCCACCGAGTACGCGGCGAGCGACGCGAGCAACGCGCCTCCGCCCGGTACCGCCCCGACGATCGCACCGAGCGACGTCCCGCGCACGACCGCGGGCCATGCCTGCCTCATATCGTCGCGCGTCGGCCCCGAGCGTTCGACCGGTCGCGGGAGGAGCTCCCGGCTCGAGGCAGGCCGGCCGAGCCTGGCGATGACCTCGGCGACGACGACGATGCCCATCGCGACGACGACCACGCCGATGCCGCCCTCGAGCTGCGCGAAGCCGAAGCCGTAGCGCATCGCGCCCGAGAGCGGGTCGGCGCCGACCTGCGCCAGCAGCAGGCCGACGACGGCCATCGCGATCGCCTTGGTCCGCGAACCCGGCGCGGCGCTGGCCGCGCCGACCAGGCCCAGCAGCAGGAGCGAGAAGTACTCCGCGGGGCCGAACCTGAAGGCGATCTCGGTGAGCGGAGCGGCGAGCACCGCGATCGCGAGCGTGCCGACGCAGCCGGCGGCGAAGACGCCGAGCACGGCGACCGCGAGCGCGGCACCGGCGCGTCCCTGGCGCACCATCTGCCGACCGTCGGTCGCCATCGCGACCGCCGCCGGCCCACTGGCGACGTCGGCCAGGATCGCCGTCGTCGTGCTGCCGTACTGCGCGCCGTAGCAGATCCCGGCCAACATGATCAGCGCAGGCGTCGCGTCGAGCGCGTAGGTCGCCGGCAGCAGCATCGCGACGGCGGCGACCGGGCCGATCCCCGGCAGCACGGCGATCAGCGTGCCGATGAGGCAGCCGAGCAGCGCGAAGAGCAGGTTGGGGACCGTGAAGGCGACGGCGAAGCCGAGCGCGAGGTTGTCGAACAACTCCATGTCTGGCGAACCCCGCCGCGGCTATCGCGCGAACCAGGGCAGGAGCGGCGTCGCCAGGCCGAACCCGCGGACCAGCACCGCCCACGAAGCGGCGCTCAGCACGACGCCCATGCCGACGACCTGCCACGACGGCCCGGTGCCGGCGAAGCTCGCGAGAACGACGAACGCCGGGACGGTCAGCAACAAGCCCAAGGGCTCGAGGGCCGGGCCGAACGCGGCGACGGTGCACACGAGGACGACGAGCGGTCGCCACGCGATCGCGCCGAGCCGATCGTCGCCCGGACTTTCGATGGTCAACGACTTGAAGACGACGACGACGCCGAGGAGGGCGAGCAGGATCGCCATGCCCAGCGGAAGGAAGCCCGGACCCGGATGCATCGACAGCTGCGCGAAGCGAGCTTGCAGGCTGGCTGCGCAAGGGTCGGCCGACTCGCAGGCCGGCCCCATGCCGTAGCCCGACGCGCCGATGGCGAAACCCACGCCCGTGGCGACGAAGACGACCCCCGACCAGAAGTCCCGCTCGCTCTTGACCTTCACCGCGCCGCTCCGGAGCGTTGCGTCACTGCTCCCAGGCAGGCGTGGCGCGCAGCACCTCGTCGAGCGTCGTCTGCCCTTCGGCGACCTTCATCGCACCGGCGAGGCGGAGGGGCCGCAGGCCGTCCTGCAGCGCCTGCTGGCGCAGCCGCGTCTCGTCGCACACCGGCTGGATCGTGTTCCTCGCCGCGTCGCTCACCGTCAACAGCTCGAACAGGCCGGCGCGGCCGCGAAAGCCCGTCATGCGGCATTCGAGGCAACCGACTGCCTTGTACGGGCGCACGCCGCCGTTGAGGCGCCACGGCTTCACCACGTCGTGCAGCGTTTCGCGCGTGACCGCCTCGTCGGGCACCTTGCACGCGGGGCAGAGCGTTCGCACGAGCCGCTGCGCGAGCACGCCGATCAGCGTCGAGCCGATGAGGTACGGCGCGACGCCGAGGTCGTTCAGCCGCGTGATCGCCGAGGCCGAGTCGTTGGTGTGCAGCGTCGAGAAGACGAGGTGGCCGGTGAGCGACGCCTGGATCGCCATGTCGGCGGTCTGCAGGTCGCGGATCTCGCCGACCATGATGATGTCGGGGTCCTGGCGCATCAGCGAGCGCAGGCCTTCCGCGAAGTTGAGCTCGATCTGCGGCTGCACCTGCGTCTGGTTGAACGCCGGCTGGATCATCTCGATCGGGTCCTCGATCGTGCAGACGTTGACCTCGTCGGTGGCCAGCCGCCTGAGCGTCGAGTACAGCGTCGTCGTCTTGCCCGAGCCGGTCGGGCCGGTGACGAGGATGATCCCGTGCGGGCGCGCCGTGAGTTCTTCCCAGCGTTTGCCGTCGTGACTTCCGAAGCCCAGGCTCTCGAGCGACTTGACAGTGGTGTCCGGGTCGAAGATCCGCATCACCATCTTCTCGCCGAACGCCGTCGGGATCGTCGACAGCCGCATCTCGACCTCGTCGCCGCCCGGGTTGCGGACCTTGATGCGGCCGTCGAGCGGGCGACGCCGCTCGGCGATGTCCATCCGGCCGAGCAGCTTGCAGCGCGCGACCATGGCGCCCATGACCCCGGGCGGCAACTGGTAGACGGTGTGCATCACGCCGTCGATGCGGAAGCGGATGACGCTCCTCTCGCGGCGCGGCTCGAGGTGGATGTCGGAGGCGCGCGAGTCGAACGCGTACTGCCACAGCCAGTCGACGACCTGGATGATGCCGGAGTCGTTGGCGTCGAGCTGCTTCCTGTTGCCGAGCTCGACGAGCTGCTCGAAATTGGCGATCGCCGACTGTTGGCCGATCTTGATCGCATTGCGCACCGAGCGCGACAGCGCATAGAACTCGGTCGTGTACTTGGCGATCTCGACCGGGTTGGCGACGACCAGCACGACCTTCTTCTTGGTGTGCGACTCGATCTCCGGGATCCAGGCGAGGTCCAGTGGCTGGCTGGTGGCGATCGTCACGTCGTTCAGGCCCACCGACAGCGGCAGCGCGTGGCGCCGCTCGGCGTACTGGATCGACATGATCTCGGCGACGCGGCCGACGTCGACCTTGAGCGGGTCGATCCGGATGTAGGGCAGCCCCGTGCGCCTGGCGAGCCACTCGGTGAGCAGCTCGGTGTCGAGCACCTTGCCGTCGGACACTCGGGTCAGGCTGGCGCTGCCCAGGCGGACCAGCGGATGCAACGTGCTGTCGGCACCTGCGAAGCGCCTGGCCGTGCGCTCGGCATCCTCGGCCGAAAGGATCTTGTCTTCGCGCAACCACGCCAGCAGCGGACGCCAGGTGAGCTTGCCGGTCGTGACGGTGGCCAGCGTGAGATCGGCCGCCGAGCCGAAGTCGGTCGATGGACCGATGGTGGAACCGGGCGAAGGCCGCGACTCGTTCGCCGCGACGCGCGGCGCCTCGGCTCGTTCGCTGCGCGGCGTCGTGGTCGATTTCATGCGGGCGGGAGGTTAGGAACGGGAGCGGGTCTGGTATCCGACGATGGGCCCGGCAGCGGGCGCAACATGCGCAACCACCGTCGCGCCGGCAGGCCCCATCGAGTTTCGATGTTTTCCGCACGCCGGGCAAGCACGTCACGGTCGGGGAGCGTGACATGCTTCATCGCCGCGACGATCGTGTTGCCCTCGGCGGTCGGTGGGAACGCCAGCACGTTGCCGGCTCCGAACACCGCGACGATGCGCGCGAAGCTGCGCGGGAACGACGAGTCGCGGCCGAACAGGTTGACCGTCATCGCGCCGCCGTCGGCCAGCAGTGCGCGGCAATCGACGTAGAAAGCCGCGCTGTCGAGTACCGGGCTCGCGGCCTCGTGGTCGTAGAGGTCGACGCAGAGCGCTGCGGCGATGCCGCGGTGCGCCGGGTCGGCCGCGAACGCGGCCGCGTCGGCCTCGACGACTCGAAAGCGCGCCGATTCGATCGGCAGCCTGAACCACGTGCGGCAGGCATCTATGACGCGACGGTTGAGCTCGACCGCTGTGGTCTGCATGTCGAGCGGCCCGGCGCAGAAGCGCGTGATCGCGGCGGCACCGAGGCCGAGCTGCACCGCGTGGCCGTCGGTCGCGTCGGCTTCGTCGCGCAGCAGCAGCCAGACCATCATCCGGCGCACGTACTCGAGCTCGATCGCATCGGGCCTGGCGATTCGCATCGCGCCCTGGATCCACGGCGTGTCGAGGTGCAGGTAGCGCACGCCGCGCGTCTCCGAGACGGTGACCTCCGCAAGCTTCGGTGTTCGCGCCGTCATTCGTTCACCGGACATTCCTTCGCCGAACCCGATGACTCGACGAGCGCCGCGAGCTTCGGCAACGCGCGTCGCGCGTTGCCGCTCGACGCGGCGGCCAGCGCCTCGACTTCGATGCCGCGCAGCGCGGCGAGCTCGGCACCGATCCGCGCCAGCTCGGCCGGCTCGTTGCGCATCGTCGCGCCTGCCGCGCGCGCCGCCGCGGTGCGGTAGCGCCACTGCGGCGCGATGTCGGGCGAATCGGTCTCCATGACGATTGCATCGAGCGGCACCGTGCGCGCGAGGCGGCGGATGTGCAGCGCCCGGTCGAACGTCAGCGCGCCGCCGAAGCCGAGCGCCAGGCCGAGGTCGACGGCGATCGTCGCCTGCTGCTCGCTGCCGTTGAACGCATGGGCGATGCCGCCGAGCCCTGGCCTTGCACGCAATGCCTTGAGGACGTGGTCGACGGCCTTGCGCACATGCAGGATCACCGGCAGGCGAAACTGCGACGCGAGCCCGAGCTGCGTTAGGAACACGCGGCGCTGGCGCTCTGCGTCGAGCCCCGCAACGAAGCCGTCGAGGCCGATCTCGCCGACGGCGACGAGCCGCGGGTCGTCACGGTGCTGGTCGAGCGCGCGCTCGAGGGCGGCGAGATCGGCGTCGGTCGCCTCGCCACTGCACATCGGATGGATGCCGAGCGCATAGGCGAATCGATGGTGGTGTGCGAGCGCCCGCACGGTATTGAAGTTGCCCGCCGCGACGGCCGGCACGACGACCATGCCGACGCCGGCGCCGCGCGCCCGCCCGACCGCGGCGTCGCGGTCGGCGTCGAACTCGGCGCCGTCGAGGTGGGCGTGGGTGTCGATCCAGCTCGGCATCGCCGCGGATGATGCCGTGCCGACCGCCGGTGCCGCTCGGCGCGTGCAACAGCCCCTTCGACACGCGCCGGACGTGTCGCCGTGCTACTGTCACGGCGCGCGAATTGCTTCTTGACCCGCTCTCCGCCGCCAGGGACGCCGATGAAGAAAGTGCCGCTCTACAGCCGCTCGGCGCGCAGCGCCGCACCGCTCGTGGCCGAGCCCGCCACCGATACGCCCGGGACGGCCGGCGTGCCCGTCGAGCCGTCGCCGCGCCGCGGCCGGCTGCGCGGCTGGGCGTCGCGCCACGAACGGCAGCTGTGGCTCGCCTCGCTGATCGTCGTCGCCGCCGCGTTCTGGTGGTCCGGCCCGGCGCTGGCGCCGAGGCCGTCGCTCACCTTCGAGCAGATCGACAAGGCGATGCGCACGTCGATCGCCGAGAAGCCGCTCGTCTCGCCGTCCACGCGCGCGTTCGACGCGGTGATCCCGTCGGTGGTGCGCGTGCTCGGCCTGATGACCGAGGGCGACGACGGCAGCGACGAAGCGTCCAAGGGTGACGTCGAGCGTGGTGTCGGCACCGGCGTCGTCATCATCGACAACGGCACCATCCTGACCAACCTGCACGTCGTCCGCGAGGCGCGGCGGATCCGCGTCACCTTCGTCGACGGCACCGAGTCCGACGCGGTCATCGTCAACACGCAGCCCGACAACGACCTCGCCGTGCTGCGCGCCAAGACCAGTCCCGACGACCTGCAGGCGGCGACGATGCGCTCGACCGACGACCTTTCGCCGGGCGACGAGGTGATCGCCATCGGCTTTCCGTTCGGCATCGGCCCTTCCGTGTCGCAGGGCGTGGTCTCGGGGCTGAAGCGCCAGTTCCGCTCGCCCGACGGCAAGCAGATGCTCACCAACCTGATCCAGTTCGACGCCGCCGCAAACCCCGGCAACTCGGGCGGCCCGCTGGTGACGATGGACGGCGCCGTCGTCGGCATCGTCACCGCCATCCTCAACCCGAACCGACAGCGCGTGTTCGTCGGCATCGGCTTCGCCGTGCCGATCGAGAACGCGGCGGCCGGCGCGGGCATGCCACCGTTCTGACGACGCCGCCGCCCCTCACCCGCCTCGACCCCAGCCGGACCACGCTTCCATGACCGACAAGACGAACATCCCTGCCGAAGCCGCCACGCTCATGGAGCGCGTGCTGTTCGAGGTCAAGCGCGTCGTCGTCGGCCAGGACCGGTTCCTCGAGCGCGTGATGATCGCCGTGCTCGCGCAGGGCCACCTGCTCGTCGAGGGCGTTCCCGGCCTGGCCAAGACGCTGACGGTCAAGACGCTCGCGCAGACGCTGCGCGGCAGCTTCAAGCGCATCCAGTTCACGCCCGACCTGGTCCCCGCCGACCTCATCGGCACGCGCGTCTTCAACCCGCGCACCGGCGAGTTCTCGACCTCGCTCGGGCCGGTGTTCGCCAACCTGCTGCTCGCCGACGAGATCAACCGCGCGCCGGCCAAGGTTCAGAGCGCGCTGCTCGAGGTGATGCAGGAGCGCCAGGTGACGATCGCGGGCGAGACGCACCGGGTGCCGCTGCCGTTCATCGTCATGGCGACGCAGAACCCGATCGAGACCGAAGGCACCTATCCGCTGCCCGAAGCGCAGGTCGACCGCTTCATGATGAAGGTGCTGGTCGACTACCCGAGTGAGGAGGAGGAGCTCGTCATCGCCCAGCGCGTCACCGGCGAGCCGGCGACGATGACGCCGATCGCCTCGATGTCGCAGCTCGCCGAGTTGCAGCAGGAATGCCGCAAGGTGTTCGTCGATCCGTCGCTGATGCAGTACGCCGTCAGGCTCGTCAGCGCGACGCGCCGGCCCGACCGCTACGAACTTTCCGACATCGCGAAGTACCTGAGCTTCGGCGCCAGCCCGCGGGCGACCATCGGCCTGATCGAAGGGGCCCGGGCGCTGGCCTTCATGCGCGGCCGCAACTACGCGCTCCCGGAAGACATGACCGGCCTCGTGCCCGACGTGCTGCGCCACCGGCTCGTCCTCTCGTACGAAGCGCTCGCCGAAGGGCTCGACGCCGATGCGGTGGTGCAGCGCGTGATGAAGAAGGTTCCGGTGCCCGACAAGCCCTTGGCTCCGACATGACACCAGCACCGCCCGTCACGCCGCACGACCCCACCGAGCGAGCGGAGACGCTGCTGACGCGCCTCGAGTGGACCGTGATGCGTCGGCTCGACGGCCTGCTGCAGGGCGACCACCGCACGCTGATGCGCGGCAGCGGCCTCGACCTGGCCGACCTGCGCGAGTACCAGCACCACGACGACGTGCGCCACATCGACTGGAACGTCACCGCGCGCCTGCAGCAACCCTACGTGCGCCAGTTCACCGAGGACCGCGAGGTCTCGGCGTGGTTCCTGGTCGACCTCTCGGCGAGCGTCGACTTCGGCTCCGACCGCCACACCAAGCGCCGCGTCGCCCGCGAGTTCGTCGCCGCGCTGGCACGGCTGTTCACGCGCCACGGCAACAAGGTCGGCGCCCTGCTCTACGGCAACGCCGTCGACACCGTGCTGCCGGCCAGGGGCGGCCGACGCCACGTGCTCGAGCTGCTGCAGCACATGTCGGTGCGCGCCGACGAGGCGCCCGACGGTGCGACCGACCTCGGCGTGCTGCTCGTCGCGGGTGCGCGCCACATCCGCCGCCGTTCGACCGTGTTCGTCGTCTCCGACTTCATCAGCGCGCCCGGCTGGGAGGGCGCGCTCGGCCGCCTGGCGATGCGCCACGAGGTGACGGCCGTGCGCCTGTTCGACCCGCTCGAAATGGACCTGCCCGACATCGGCCTCGTGACCATGAAGGACGCCGAGACCGGCGATCAGCTCGTCGTCGACACCCGCAATGCGCGCTTTCGCGGGCGCTTCCGGGCGGCGGCGCAGCGGCGCGAAGGCGAGTTGCGCGAGTCGCTCGCCGCTGCCGGCGTCGACACCCTCGAGCTCGCCACCGATGACGACCTCGTCGACGCCATCCTGCGCTTCGCCGACCTGCGCAAGCAGCGCAGCCGGCTCGCCAACTGGAGCGGCGCTCGGTTCGGCGCCGACACGCCGCGGCACGTCCGGCCGGCCGTCCCGCGGGCCTCGACGCAAGCGGCGGGAGCACGCCCATGAAATCGGGCCAGCTCATCACCTTCCTCTGGCCGACGATGCTGTGGGCGATGCTCGCCGTGCCCGTGCTCGTCGCCCTCTACGTGTTTCTGGTCACGCGGCGCAAGAAGACGGTGCTGCGCTACGGCAACCTCGGCCTCGTGCGCGAAGCGCTCGGCCGGGGCGGCTCCTGGCGGCGCCACGTGCCGCCGGTGCTGATGCTGCTGGCGATCTCGGTGCTGCTGTTCGCATCGTCGCGGCCGGCGGCGCTGATCACGCTGCCGTCGGCCTCGGAAACGATCGTGCTGGCGATGGACGTCTCGGGCAGCATGCGCGCCGCCGATGTCGAGCCCAATCGCCTGATCGCCTCGCAGGAGGCGGCCAAGGCCTTCGTCGCCGAGCTGCCGCGCAGCGTCAAGATCGCCGTCGTGTCGTTCGCCGGCACCGCCGCCGTCGTCCAGGCGCCGACGCTCAGCCGCGACGACGTCTACGCCGCGATCGACCGCTTCCAGCTGCAGCGCGGCACCGCGATCGGCAGCGGCATCGTCCTGTCGCTGGCGACGATCTTCCCCGAAGCCGGCATCGACCTGTCCCAGATCACCGGCCAGCGGGCCATGCCGCCCGGCCCGAACGACAAGCCGCCACCGGAGGTCGTGCCGGTGCCGCCCGGCTCGTATGCGTCGGCCGCCGTGATCCTGCTCACCGACGGCCAGCGCACCACCGGCCCCGATTCGCTCGAGGCGGCGAAGATGGCCGCCGACCGCGGCGTTCGCATCTACACCGTCGGCATCGGCACCAAGGAGGGCGAGACGATCGGCTTCGAAGGCTGGTCGATGCGCGTGCGGCTCGACGAGGAGACGCTCAAGGGCATCGCCAGCATCACCCGCGCCGACTACTTCTACGCCGGCACCGCGCAGGACCTGAAGAAGGTCTACCAGGGCCTGTCGACGCGGCTCGTCGTCGAGAAGAAGGAAACCGAGATCACCGCCCTGCTGGCGTTGATCGGCGGGCTGCTGGCCACGATCGCGACCGGCCTGTCGGCGTGGTGGTTCGGGCGCATCGGCTGACACCCGGCCGCTCCACACATCCGGTCACGCCGGATCGCAACATCCGCTTACCGAGTTGACGCGATCGACACGATCGGCGTCTCCAGTCGCCACCAAAAGCCGCCGAAGCAGACTTCGTACCGCTCGCGGCGCGGTCGGCGTGATCCGCACGACCGATGGTGCGATACGGTGCCGGGTCGTCGACGACGATGCCCGCGCAGGCTCGGCTCCGAAAGGCAAGGTTGTGACCACGTATCGCTTGTACAAGTCGCCGCACGGCGACATCGTCCGCGTCAGGATGGGGTTCTCGTGGCAGGCGTTCTTCGTCGGCTCGCTGAAGGCGATCGTCCGGCGGACGTGGCTGCTCGCGGCCGTCGCGCTGCTCTTCTGCGCGACGTGGCTCCTGTTCGGCCACGCGCCGACGACGACCTCGCGCATGGCGGCGTTCACCGTCGTCCTGGCGGCCTTCTACGCCGTCTACATGGTGTTCTGCGGCGTCAACGGCAGCCGCTGGCTGAGCGATTCGCTGCGCCGGCGCGGCTTCACGATGGTCGGCGAGGAGAAGCGCTAGGTCCTAGCCGAAGCGCCCCTGCAGATACCACCCCGGCGGGCCTGAGCCGTCGGCTGGCGGCAGCCGGTCGCGGTAGATCCACACCAGCGCGCCGTCCTTGTCCTCGGCGATGAAGTAGTCGCGGCCGGCGAGGTTGCCGTCCCACCAGCCCGACTCGATGCGCTCGGGGCCCGACAACAGCTGCAGCGGGCGGCCCTCCAGCAGCGGTCGCGACGCCGACTCGACGAGCGGCCGCGGCGCCTGCAGCCACACCGGTCGCGACGACGCGTGCTCGAACTCGGCGGCCGCGTCGACCACCGCAACCTTCCCTCCGGCCTGCGGCGGCCTTCCCTTGCCCCTGCCCTTGCGGCCGACCGCGCGACCGCCGCCCGGCTCCGCCTCGACGAGCTCGCTCGCCCGCTCCGGCCTGTGGTCCTCCACCGCCACGAGCCGCCGCACCCGGCCGCTGCCGAGTCGCGCCTGCAGCCGCTCGACGAGCTTCGTCAGGCCGTCATGCTCGCTTTGCGTGGTAGGGAACAGCTCGACGTTGGGGGGCGCGCCGCGGGCGATGTCCTCGGCCTGCAGGCAGAGCTCGAGGGTCGGCGCCGGCAGGCGGGCCCGCGCCAGCCGCTCGCGCAGCAGCATCACGAGGTGCTCGCGGTCGCGCGACGGCTCGGCGAGCGCGACCTCGAGCGCCGTCGCCTGCGGTGTGCGGTCGCTCTGCCGCCAGCGCGACTCGTGGCGCATCACCAGGCGAAAGCGCCGCACCAGCGCGTGCTGCGCCGACAGCCAGGCGATCAGCCGCTCGAGCAGGATGGTCGCGCCGTGCAGCACCTGCTCGGTGTTGTCGGCGCGGGCGAACAGCTCGAGGCGGCTCTCGAAGCCGGGCGGTACGACGATCGGTTCACGCGGATCGGGGCGGCGGCCGAGGGCGGCGTCGATCTCGTCGAGCAGGGCCTCGCCGAAGCGGCGCGCAAGGCCGCTGCGCGGCAGGCCGAGGATGTCGCCGAGGACGTGCAGGCCCATGCCCTGCAATGCGTCCCAGTGCTCGCGGCCGGGGCCGAGCAGCCGGATGGGCGCTTCGGCGAGCGCTTGCCGCGTGGCTGCGAGGTCGGTGCAGCGCGGCGGCGGCCGCAGGTGCGACAGCACCGCCGCGCCTTGCGCCGTCGCCGCACAGGCGAGCGACAGCACGTGGCCGAGCGGCTGCACCGCGGCCTCGAGCCTCGCCAGCAACGACGCCAGCCCGCCGAAGCAGCGCAGGCTCGCCTGCACTTCCAGTAGCACCGTGTCGGGAGCGGCGCCGTCGCGGCCGGGCTGCAGGGAGACCATCGGCGTATAGGCGAGCGCGCAGTGGGTGACGGGCACCAGCGCCGCCCGGTCGCGCGCCGCGTCGGCCTGGCCGAGGACGATCTGCGGCGCCAGTGCCAGCGCCGTCGCCCGCTTGATCCCCGGACGGACGCCGAACGCGCACGCGGCGGCGTTGGCGGCGGCGATGCGGTGCACGTCGAGCAGGGCGATCGGCGGCTCGGCGGCGTCGGCGTGGCCGGCTGGCGCCAGCGTCGCCGCGAACGACTCGAGCGACAGAGACGGCAGGTGCAACGCGATCCAGAGCACGGGAGGGGACCAGGAAGATGACGCGAGCGACCGTCACACGAACGCGAGACGCACCGATGTCCGATCAGCCGGGCGGTTCGTGAGCGATGCGGCTCGATGCCGTTCGATCAGGCCCGGGCCAGGTCGACAAAGGTGGCTGGCCGCAACGACCGTGGCACCCGACCCGCTCCGACCTCGGCTCGCCGCCGTGCCGACTCGGAGAGCACCGCCTGCAATTCGAGTTGCAGCGGCGACTCGAGCGGCGGCCCTCGGCGCTTCAACACCCGCAGCCGCAGAAGATCGGCGCCGCCGGGTTCGAGCATCACGCGCAGCGGCGCCGGCGACGGTCGATCCGCTGCGGCCGGCTCGCGCAGCACGAAGGCGGCGCCGTCGTGCCGGCTCGCGGCGAGCTGCAGACGGCGCATCCGCTCGGCAGGCGTTCGCGGCGGCAGCCAGGCAACGACGACGCCGACGTGACCGCTCTTGAGCGCCTGCTCCAGTGCCCAGAGGCTGTCCCCTCCGGCCTGGCCGCTGCCGGCGGTGATGACGAGCAGCTGCGACGCATCGATGCCGAGCGCGCCGAGTGCTTGCGCGCAGAGGTCGGCTGGCGGATCGAGCAGCATCGCCAGTCGGTCAGCGCGTTGCGCCGCGACGATCGCCGGCGCCAGCAGGCGCACCTCGCCGATGCCGGGGTGTGCGAGCAGGCATTCGCTCAGCGCCCGGCGTGGCCAGCCGCCGCCCGGCAGTTCGCTGTCGAGCGCCGGGAAACCGGTGGCGACGGCATCGGCGCCGGTTCGACCGAACTGGTGACCGAGCCAGAGGGCTGGATGCAGGGTTTCGGGGTCCAGGCGCACGGACAGCGAGGCGGCGGAAGACATGGGGGAGGTCGAAGAGGCGGACATCGAAAGGAGAAAGCTGTATGTTTATATGGGGTATCCGCTTAGCTCCAGTCACCCCAATACCACTGGATGTCCATCCAGTATATGCTTGCGTTTTGCTGAGGTGGATTTCTTCTGCACCACGTCCTCATAGGTCACTGGTTCGGTGACGACGGCCTGCTGAAGCAAGCGATAGAACAGCATGCCGCGCGAGGCCGAGGTACGGCGGTTGAAGCGGAACACGAACTCGTTGAGATAGGCGTCGAGATGCTCTGGTTGAACCGAGCCGTGGTGC